>CAUTNJ010000010.1:0-22079 GCA_963539745.1 uncultured Acholeplasmataceae bacterium | reverse complement strand
CGTTTGCCACGTCAAGTTAAAACTGCCGAAACTTTGGGCCTAAAGCGCATCAACAACGAAGTAGTTTTAGAAGACAACGCTGTAAACCAAGGCAAAATCAAAACTATTGCTCACTTGGTTGAAGTCAAGGAAGCGAAATAAGGAGGCCTTTGTTTATGCTAAATGAACTTAAAAACTTACGTCCACGTCCAGATAAGAAACGACTAGGCCGTGGAATTGGCTCTGGAACCGGAAAAACCTCTGGTAAAGGACACAAAGGTCAAAACGCACGTTCAGGCGGTGGCACTCGCCCAGGTTTTGAAGGTGGACAGTTACCGCTTTTCCAACGTTTGCCAAAACGTGGTTTTCACTCACTTAACCTAACTAAAAACGCAATCGTTTCACTAACTGCTTTAAACTGCTTTGAGCCAGAGACTGTAGTTACAGTTGACTTGCTTTTAGAAAAAGGTCTAGTTTCTAAACCTTTTAAAGCAGTTAAAGTCTTAAACGGAGAACTTAGTCAAAAACTAACTTTAAAAGTTCACCAAATCTCTAAATCTGCCTTAACTAAACTCCAAGCACTTGGCGGCACATTTGAGGCAATTTAACAATGAATAGAGTCAAAAGAATTTTATCCAATAAACAAATTCTGCAAAGATTTATCTTTACACTTGCTCTACTTTTAGCGCTTAGAGTGATGTCTTTCATTCCAATGCCGCTAGTTAACGTAGACGCAATTCGCAACCTATTTGAAAATGGACTTGGATTCTTTGCGATTTTAAATAACTTCTCAGGAAGATCGCTTGAACGCTTTTCTTTCCTGGCAATGGGAATTTCTCCCTATATTACGGCCTCTATCGTCACTCAACTTCTGCCAATGGTAGTTCCTACCTTTAAAGAATGGCAAGAACAAGGCGAAGAAGGTCGCTATAAAATTAACAAAATCAACCGAGTACTAGCAATCGCGATTGCTTTTGTCCAAGGTATTTCACTAGTACTTTCTTTTTCAGCTGGCCGCGGAACTCAGTTTTTCGTAGGGTTCTCTGGAAACATCGGTATGGCGATGATCTATATTGGTTTAACTATTGCCGCTGGTACCGCGATTTGTATTTGGTTTGCCGACATGATTACCCAAAAAGGTATCGGAAACGGCTCGTCTATGCTAATTACTGCCGGAATTATTATTTCAATTCCTTCAATGTTTAGCATGATGACCAAAAAATACATCACAGAAGCAACAAAGTGGACACACTACGTTAACTTCGCAGTAATTACTCTACTTTACATCGCTATCATTCTAGGGGTAATATTTGTTGAAACCTCTAGCCGTAAAATCCCAATTCAACACGCCAACCGCCAGACTCAGTCTGACTCAAACATTCCAATTAAAGTCAACACTGGAAACGTGATGCCCGTAATTTTTGCCTCAACCTTGCTTGGTATCCCGCAAACTATTACCGGCTTTATTACGCAAAATTATTCATCTGGTGGCGGTTTTTGGGTTAACGAAATCTTTAACTTCCAAAGACCAATTGGCTACATTATTTATATTCTGTTAATTATTGCTTTTTCGTTTTTTTATACTTTTATGCAGTTTGACCCTGAAAAAATTTCTGACAATCTATCTAAATCAAATGCCTATATTCCAGGAATTCGCCCAGGTGAAGACACTAAAGACTTTATTGCCAAGACTTTATTTAAAGTCAATGTTATTGGCACAATTTACTTAGTAATTATCTCTTCACTGCCAATTTTAACCGCTGTTATTTTTGGTCTACAAGGTGCTGAGGCTTCAGCAATTACTCTAGGCGGAACATCACTACTTATCGTTGTTGGTGTGGCAATAGAAACTACTAAACAAATTGAAACTGACGCTGAAAGCAATCAATATAGGGGGATTTTTGGTTAATGATAATTATTTTAATGGGGCCTCCTGGTGGAGGTAAAGGCTCACAGGCCAAAGTGCTTAAAACTCACTACTCAATCCCCCACATTTCAACTGGGGATATGTTTAGAGAAAACATTAAAAACGAAACAGTGCTAGGCAAGAAAGTCAAGGCTATCCTGGCCGCTGGTGAACTAGTTCCAGATTCTTTAACCGACGAACTAGTTTTGGACCGTTTAAGCCAACCAGATGCCAAAGGTGGATTTATCTTAGATGGCTATCCACGCAATCTTTCGCAAGCCGTTGAACTTGATCGCATCCTTGCTAAACTTGGTTTTTCAATCACAAAAGTAGTAAATATTGATGCTGCTGATGAACTAATTGTTCAACGTCTTGCTGGTCGCCGTGTTTGTCCTAAATGTGGAGAGACTTACCACATTCCAAACATGCCACCACAAGTTAAAGGCAAATGCGACAAGTGCTCAGCTGATATTGTGCAACGAGCAGATGACCAAGAGTCAACAATTCGCTCAAGACTTGCGCTTTACCACGAAAACTCCAAACCAATTGAGCAGTTTTATGAAGACAAAGGTTTGTTTTGCACAGTTGACGGCAATGTTTCCATTGAACACACTAAAGCCCAAATTATTGAGGTTTTAGGTAAATAGTTATGATTACTATTAAAACCCCTGAACAACTTAGTAAAATGAAAGAATCCGGCAGGATTCTTTCAGAACTAAGAAAAGAACTAGAACAACACTTAAAACCAGGTGTATCTACTCTTAAACTAGACGAAGTTGCGGCTCAGTTTTTAGCTGACCGCGGTGTTGTTTCTTCCTTTTTAAACTACGAAGGCTACAAACACTCAATTTGTGCAAGTGTCAATGACTGCGTAGTCCACGGCATTCCTTCTAAAGACGTGGTTTTAAAATCAGGCGACATTATTTCGCTGGATTTAGGTGTCCTTAAAGACGGTTGGCACGCAGACTCTGCGTGGACTTATGAAATTGGCGAAGTCACACAAGAAGTAAAAGACTTAGTTGAAAGAACTAAAGAAGCACTTATGCAAGGGCTTTCTGTAGTTAAGCCAGGCAACTTTATCACAGATATCGGCAAAGCCATTGAAAACTACTTAAAACCGTTTAAATACGGCATAGTTCGTGAGTTTTGTGGCCACGGAATTGGCGAAAAACTACACGAAGATCCATACATTTTTCACTTCAACCAACACATGAAGCACACCGAAATTAAAGAAGGCATGACATTATGCATTGAACCTATGGTAAATCTTGGTTCACACAAAGTAAAAATTCAAAAAGACGGTTGGACAACTGTCACTAAAGACCACAAACCCGCTGCCCACTTTGAGTATACAGTTTACGTCACTAAAGACGGATATGAGATACTCACTCCCAAAATTTAAATAAAGGTACTAAACTATGCGAAAAGAACAAATAGAAATAGACGCTGTCATTGTTGAAGTACTACCTAGTGCTGTGTTTTTATGCAGACTAGAAAGTGGACACGAAATTAAGGCCCGAGTATCTGGTAAAATCCGCATGAATAACATACGCATTTTACCTGGCGATAAAGTAACTTTAGAATTATCACCATACGATTTAACTCAAGGCCGCATTATTTATCGCAAAAAATAAGGAGGACTTATGAAAGTCAGATCATCAGTTAAGCCAATGTGCGATAGCTGTAAAGTTATTAAAAGAAAAGGTTATGTGCGTGTAATTTGCGAAAACCCACGCCATAAACAAAGACAAGGATAGGAGATTAAAATATGGCCAGAATCGCTGGGGTAGATATCCCTTCAAACAAAAGAGTAGTAATTTCACTTACCTACATTTACGGTATTGGTGTTAAACTTGCTCAAAAAATTCTTCAAGACGCCGGAATCTCTGAAGACGTGCGTGTTAAAGATTTAAACGACGACAATCTTTCAAAAATCCGCAAAGAAGTAGCAAAATACACAGTTGAAGGTGACCTTCGTCGTGATGTTAACCTAAACATTAAACGTTTAATGGAAATCGGTTCATATCGCGGTATTCGCCACCGTAAACAACTACCAGTGCGTGGACAAAACACAAGAAACAACGCCCGCACTCGCAAAGGCAAAGCGAAAGCGATTGCCAACAAAAAGAAATAGGGAGGAATGAACAATGGCTAAAAAAGTAAGCACACGTCGCAAAGCACGTAAAAACATACCTCTTGGCAAAGCATACATTCACACAACTTTCAACAACACAATTGTCACAATCACTGACCTTGATGGCAACGCCATCGCTTGGTCTTCAGCCGGAGCACAAGGCTTTAAAGGTACTCGTAAATCAACAGCCTTTGCTGCCCAAATCACCGCAGAAGCCGCTGCTAAGGCTGCAATGGAAAACGGCATGATTAAGGTAGAGGTTTCTGTTAAAGGACCTGGACCAGGTAGAGAATCCGCTATTCGTTCACTGCAAGTTGCTGGTCTTGAAATTGTTTCTATTGAAGACAACACACCAGTTCCACACAATGGTTGCCGCCCACCTAAGCGTCCACGTGGCTAGGAGGAAGTATGCGTAATTTAAAATTTGAAAGACCAAACGCAATTTCCGTAATTTCTGCAGATAAAACTACTGCAAAATTTTCAATTAAACCCCTAGACCGTGGCTATGGTATCACAATCGGCAATGCTCTTCGACGCGTTCTGCTTGCCTCAATTCCAGGTGCTGCCTTAATTAACGTAGAAATTAAAGGCGTGCCACATGAGTTTTCAACAATTCCTGGCGTTAAAGAAGGCGTTGTGGAAATCGTTTTAAACTTAAAGGACGCAATTTTTCGCCTAGATTCAATTGAACCTGGTTTCCACGCTGAAGTTTCTTTAAACGAAGTTGACAAAGAAATCATCACACTTGGCGACTTAGTAGTTCCTGCTGGTGTTGAAGTTGTCAACCCAGAACACGTAATTTGTCATTTAAATAAAGGTACCAGCATTTCACTTACAGCAACTTTAGCAACCGGTGCTGGATATGTTACTCAAAACGACAACAAAGCGTATCTTGACCACATCGGACAAATTGCACTTGACTCAATTTTTACCCCAGTTAAACGCGTTAACTTTAACGTAGAAAAACTACAAGGTGGGTACGACGAGTTAATTTTAGAAGTTGAAACTAACGGTGCAATTGACGCAAAAGACGCAGTTTCTGAAGCCGCTTCTATGTTAAGCGAATTATTTGGCGCAGTTCGCCAAATTTCTGAAAACGCAGAACAATTCCAAGACTACATTGCAGAAGAGGCAGAAACTACTGCACAAGCAGTTGACAAAAACCTGTCAATTGACAGACTAGACTTATCTGTTCGTCTATACAACGCGCTTTCTCGCGAAGGCATTAAAACAATTGACCAACTACTTGACATGACAGATCAGGAAATTAAAAGCATCCGCAACCTTGGACAAAACTCATTCATTGAACTACAAAACAAATTGGCTGAGTTTAAAGACAGCACAATTACTAAAAAAACAGTTGACGATGACGATGCTTTAATTAAAGAAATTTTTGACGATATTGAGGGGGGACTATAATAATGAGATCAAAACTATCTAGAAACTCAGCTGCCCTAAGAGCAGTACTTAGAGACTTAGCGACAGCACTAATCGTTAAAGAAAGAATTATTACTACTCACTCTAAGGCCAAAGAAACTCAAAAAATGGTAGAAAAACTAATTACTCTTGGCAAAAAAGGCGATATCAACGCTCGCCGTTTAGCCAGAACTTACCTTAGAGATGTAGAGACTGACACTAAAGGCGAAACAGTTTTATCTAAACTATTTCAAACAGTAGCCCCACGTTTTAAAGACAGAAACGGTGGCTACACAAGAATCATTAAAACAGTCGGCCGTAAAGGCGACAACGCCCCAATGTCAATTCTTGAGTTTGTATAAGGACTTTATTAAAATAATTTAATCGCAAATACAATTGAGAACCACGCTTTTTAAAAAGTGTAGTTCTCTTTTGCACTTATTTTAGGAGAAATTTATTTATGAAATTAGTAAAAGAAACTAAATCAGAAGTTAAAGTTGCTTTAGTTAAAGCCAGCACTAAGTGTGTGCTTTTAAAAGAACTTACAGAAAAAAGAGGATTTAAAGCACAAGCTGGCGAAATTCTGGATTTACTTACTTTAGAAAACACAGGTACCGTTTACCTTGGACTTGGCGAGCGAACTCATGAAGACCTTCGCCTTGCCGGTTTTAAATTAGTTAAGTTCCTTGAAGCCAGAAAAATTAAAAGCGTTAATTTAGACTTCGCTCACGTAAAAACGCTAGACACAATTTATTTAGTTGAAGGTTTTTACCACGGTATTTATCTATACAACCGCTATAGAACCGACAAAACTCAGTTCTTGCCAGAAATCGGACTTGGTGAGTTTGCAGATGAAAAAGAAGCGCTACTTGAACTTAAAAACTTAGCAGACTCAATTTTTCTTTGCCGTGATTTAATTAACACCCCAGCAAATGATTTATACCCTGCTAACTATGCTGAGTTAATTAAAGAAACTTTTAAACCTTTTAAAGATGTTGAAGTTACTGTTTTTGACAAAAAACAAATGCAAGAACACAAACTATTTGCTGCGCTTGCGGTCGGTAGCGGTTCTGACAACGATCCGAGATTTGTAGTAATTAAATATCAACCAAACAAAGCAGACGATGAGTTTCTTTCTTTTGTTGGAAAAGGAATTACTTACGACAGTGGCGGATATGCTTTAAAAATTCCTTACACTAATATGTTGACAATGAAAACTGACATGTCAGGGTCTGCCGCTGTAGTTTCGGCAATTTTAGCACTTGCTAAAAACAAAGTTAAACAAAACGTATGCGGTGTAATGTCACTTTGTGAAAATGCTGTGTCTGGACACGCTTATAAAAACGGAGACGTTTTTAAAACTCACAAAGACGGAGTTACAATTCAAGTTGACAACACAGACGCAGAAGGACGAGTTTCAATGGCCGACTCAATTCACTGGGCTGCCACTGAAGTTAAGTCAAAATCAATCGTTGAGTTTTCAACGCTTACCGGTGCGTGCATTGTTTCTCTTGGAACCGACATTTCTGGATGTGTTTCTTATCACCCAGAACTTACTCAAAAAGTAATTGAAGCGGGCGAAGAGGCAGGGGAGAGAATTTGGCAATTCCCAATTTCTAAAAAACACGAAGAAGCGGTTAAAGGTACATTTGGTACAATTAAAAATGTTTGTTCTGGAGGTGCTGGTTCAATTACTGCTGGAATTTTCTTAACTTACTTTTCTGAAAAAGTTCCGTATGTTCACGTAGATATCGCCGGAACTGCTTACAACCCACCATACCTTTACTACGCAGACGGAGCAAGTGGAGTTGGCGTTAGAACAATTTACAACTTCGTTAAAAACTCACTTAAAAAATAATTTACGCATAAATAAAATCCCTTTAAAATGGCTAAATAAGCCATTTTAAAGGAAATAAAAAGGAACACCAAGGTGTTCCTTTTTAATAAACTTTAATTTAATTATCGTTCTTGTTTTCTCAAAGTGCGAAGAGCTCTTGCTGAAACCATGACTTTGTGAGTGTGACCTGCTTCGTCAGTAAATTTCACTGGTTGCAAGTTTAAGTTCCAGACTCTGCGAGTCGCACGAAGAGAGTGTGATCGATTATTTCCGGCAAGTTGTTTTCTGCCGCTAATAGCGCATATTCCCATGTTTATAAATCTCCTCTCCAAATATTTTAGCATAATCAGTACTTTTTCGCAATTTTAAATGCGCCATAGCAACATTAAAATAGTAATTTTTAAATTATTTTCCCATGTTTAGCAAGTAACCAGAAAACTCAATTTTCAGAAATTCAGTCTCGAAAAGTTCAATACTTTTGATTTTCCTGTGTTTGCAATAATCGAGATACTCTTCATCTTCAAAACCCAATATGCTTCTAATAGCATATTCAGGATTTAGATACATTTTAGCTATATTCTGATTTTTTAATAATGTTTCTAATAAAAGTTTCTTATTAAGTTTTGGAATATTTACATTAAAGTCAATAGTTTCTATATTTCTTAAATCTAAAGTAGTATTAAGGACATATTCTTGCGTATTTTTATCCAAATAAAATGTGCTCAATATTTTATTTGTATTTTTTTCTAAAACATTTAAAGAAATTACTCGCACAGTCAATTTTGGGTTAAGATATACTTCATTAATGTCATCGTAAAGATAAATTGGAATTTTTTCTATGCTTATATTTTTATTGTATTTTTTTAATTTGTCATTATCATAACTTATTTTTATTTTCAATCTTGCACTGTTATAACCCTCTGTTTTTATACCGTTTGCTAAATAAGTTATTGGTTTTTCAGCAAGCTTTTTTGCGTTTTTGCCATATCTTATTGTTATTTCGTCCTCTGACATATCTAAAATATCTATTTTTGAGCAAGAAAAAAATGAAAAACTAAATAGGACCAACAAGAATAAAGACAATAATTTTTTCATAATAAACACCTCATTTAGTTAAATTATATATATATATATATATTGTCAAACTGTTATCCAGATTAAGCATAAAAACAACAAAAATAAATTATAACTCAAAATTTATTAACACGTTGCTCGTGTATGTTAAACTTTAAGTATGGAAATAAAAACAATTTTAATTACCGGAAGTTCAAGCGGAATCGGCAAGGCTGCTGCTGAAATTTTTTTAAATAACGGTTATTTAGTCTATGGAATTGATAAAAACACAGCGACGATTGAAAGCAAAAACTACCAACACTTTAAAGTATCAGTAGCAGATTTTAAAAACCTTCCTGATTTGAAAAATATCTCATATATTTTAAACAACGCCGGAACAATGGATGAGCAAAAATCCTTGGAAACCAACTTACAAGGCTATATTAACATTATTAATAAATATACAAGCAAAGACTTGAAAGCCGTTTTAAATATTGCTTCAACCGCTGGTCACCACGGGTTTGGTAAACCTTTACACGCTGCTGCTCAAGCAGCTCGCATTAACTACACTAAACATCTTGCTAAAACTCTTGGTGAAAAATACCAGACTTTAGTAAACTCACTAAGTCCAGGTCCAGTTCACACTAATTTAGAGCCAGACTTATATAAAGACAAAACAGCAATGCATGCAGTTGCAGACCAAAATATCTTTAAACGCTGGATTTCACCAACAGAAATCGCTGAGTGGATTTACTTTATCTTAACTAAAAATACCTGTGCGACAGGTCAAGATATAATTCTTGATTTAGGTGAATCTATTAACCTAAACTTTATCTCGCCTACCCCACCAACTAGCCAAAAATAACCCTTATATAATATAAGAGCATTTAAGGTATAATAAAGGTACTGAGGTTTATTAATGGAACACAAAACAATAACAAGCGAATTTTTTGCCAAAATGTTGATAAACGGAGCTGCTAACTTAAGGCTCCACATTGACGAAATTAATAACTTAAATGTCTTTCCAATTCCAGATGGCGACACTGGAACCAATATGCACTTGACAATCAATGCCGGTGCTAACAAGATTAAAATCTTAGACTTTAAAACCAAAACTATTGCAGAAATTGCAAAAGTATTTTCACACGAACTAGTAGTTGCCGCGCACGGCAACTCAGGTGTCATTCTTTCTCAGTTTTTCCGTGGATTTGCGAAGGAACTTGGAAAAGTTGATAGCAAAGAACTGACGGTAGTTCAACTTATTGATGCCTTAATTTCTGGTTATAAAGTAGCCTACAGCGGTGTAGTTCAACCAATTGAAGGAACAATTTTAACCGTACTTCGTGAAGCTGGTGAACACTTACGTTTAAAACGCGGTAAACTAATTACTTTTGAAGATGCACTAACCACTTATTTTAATCAGTCTAAAATTACTCTGCAGAAAACCCCTACTCTTTTGCCTGTCTTAAAAGAGGCTAATGTTGTAGACAGTGGTGGTGCTGGTTTTGTTAAAATAGTTGAAGGTTTTGTACACTTGATTAACGGCAAAGTTATTAAAGAGGCAACTAAAACTACAACTAAGTCATTTGTTTTAAACTCAGAGCAAAGCACGGCTTACGACCACGTTATTGGCGAAATTAAGTTTAAGTTTTGCACAGAGTTTGTCTTGATTTTAGACAAACCAGAACAATTTTCAAAAGAAAAGTTTATCAATGAAATTAAAGACTTTGGCGACTCAATGGTGGTGATTCACGACGAAGAACTACTAAAAGTTCACATTCATACTAACCAGCCTCTTAACTTGCTTAAAAACGCTGAAGCACTAGGTGAAACTAGATCTATTAAAGTAGATAACATGAAACTACAAAACGAAGAGGCAGTTGCTGCTCAAAAACCAACAAACAAAACTCCTGAAAAAGAGTACGGACTAATCGCTGTTGCAAATGGTGACGGAGTTCGCCAATACTTACTTGAGCACGGAGTTGACTATATAGTTGCAGGTGGCCAAACTATGAACCCATCTACTCAAGATTTCATTGAAGCAGTTGAGAAAGTCAATGCTAAAAACATTATCATCATTCCAAATAACTCAAATATTATAATGTCGGCAGAACAGACTACTAACTTAGTTAAAGACCGCAACATCGCGGTAATTAAGACAAAAAACTTAGGTCAAGGCGTGGCTGCTCTTTCTGTCTTTGACCACAGCGCCGACTTTAAGACCAACATTGACAATATGCAAGAAATCGCACAGACTGCTAAAACTGGTGAAATCACTTACGCAATTCGCGATACGAAACAAAACGGTATAGACATTAGAAAAGGACACTATTTAGGAATTTCTGAAGGCGCGATAACTTGTTCTGTTGAAAATATTTTTGACGCAACACGTTGTCTGCTTTCCCAAATTCTTTCAAAAGAAAACGAAGTTGTTACTCTATTTTACGGTAAAGCTGTGTCTGACGAAGAAGCAAGAGAAATTGAGGAATACATCCAAACACTTTGTCCATACGCCGAGGTTAATATAGTTAACGGGATGCAAGAAATTTATTTATTTATAGTTTCGGCACTTTGAAAAACGGGTTTAAAAAATAGTATAATATTTGCTAGAGGTATTGAATGAAAACGATTAAAGAACTTTTAAAAAAACACAACCGCATTATTATTCACAGACACTCCAAACCAGATATGGACGCAATTGGCTCACAAATGGGCTTAATGCACATAATTAAAGAAAACTTCCCGGAAAAAGAAGTCTACGTAGTCGGCGACCACAACAAATTTGACTACGAAAACGCAATGAACGAAATTCCAGACAGTTTTTATAAAGACTCGCTAGTTTTTATCACAGACGTCGCAGTTTCATACATGATTTCAGACAACCGCTATCTATTTGCCAAAGATGTGGTAATCATTGACCACCACGAAAACAAATCAGATGTAGCAGGTGCGTATGTGTATTCTGACCCAACTTACGAGGCTGCTGCGGCTTACGTTTACGATATTGCTAAAAAACTTAAACTAAAAATCCCGGCAATAGCCGCAGACTACTTGCTAAACGGAATTATTACCGACAGTGGGCGCTTTCAGTATTTAACCAACGCACCACGTTTATTTCAAATAGCCGCAGAACTGACTGCTCTTGGTGCAAATCCACTTAAGTTCTACAAATGGCTATACGTAGAAACCTTGGAAGAGCGACAAACTAAAGCGAAGTTTGCTACTCGCATGCAAATTGAGGGCTCAGTTGCTTACTTTTTTAACACCAAAGATTTTTTGGAGTCCCTAGGCACTTATGATTTCTTTTCAATTAGTCGCGGCATGGTTAACTTACTTGCCGGCATTAAAGAAATTCCAATTTGGGCTAACTTCACGTATTCAGCAGAACAAGACAAAGTAATTTGTGAATTGCGCAGCCGTGAAATTGAAGTTGTGCATATTGCCAAAAAATACGGCGGTGGTGGACACGCACTGGCTTGTGGCGCAACCCTTGATAACTTTGAAGTGGCCAAAGCCATGATTAAAGATTTAAACGAACTAATTTTGCAAAACCAAAATAAGTAAATAAGGAGTAAAAACATGGACGTTAGTTTAATTTTAAAAAAAATCAAAGAATACGACATTATTACAATCTACTCACATAAAAGACCAGATGGCGACTGCATTGGCTCATCACTTGGTCTTAAAAACATCATTGAGACAACTTTTCCCAAAAAACAAGTCTACTCACTTGGCGACCACACACCTTACCTTCGTTTTCTTGGAGAACTTGACACCCTTGACGATGAAACTATTAAAAAATCTTTAGCAATAGTTGTTGACACTGCTACTCAAGAGCGAGTTGCAGATCAACGCTTCAAACTGGCTAAAGAAATCATTAAAATTGACCACCACATTGTAATGGATCAATATGGCGACATTAACTGGGTGCACGAAGAAGCACCAGCGGCTTGCCAAATGATTACTTATTTCTTATATAAGTTCAGAGATCAACTACTAATTACCAAACAAGGCGCACAAGCACTATATACAGGTTTAGTTACAGACTCAGGAGGATTTAGATACCGCGGAGTTACTGAAACTACTTTTCAAATGGCAGCTTTCTTAGTTTCTAAAGGCGCTGACCTTGAATACGTGGACCGTGAACTTTCTAAAACCACTTTTGCCCAACTTAAATACAAAGGTCATCTACTTTCTAACATTAAACGCTCAAAAAACGGCGTGGTTTACTTCCTTGCAACCCGCGACATTCAAAAGAAATTTAACTTAACTCAAGAAGACACAGCAGCGGCCATTAACGCCATGGCCGGAATTGAAGGCTGCCCTGTTTGGGTTCTATTTATTGAACTTGAAAACTCAGTTCGCGTTAGAGTTCGTTCAAACCAAGTAGAAATTGCTTCAGTTTGCAACAAATTCCCTCCAGGAGGTGGACACGATTTTGCCGCTGGCTGCCACTTGGATAAAATGAAACAACACACAAAAGTAATTGACGCCCTTGACGCCAGAATTGTGGAAGTTTTAAAGAAAAATAACTAACAATGCTGGAATTACTTTTAAACATTACTACCAACAAATCAGCAAACTCAAATTCAAAAATCTCAGAAGCTATTACTAAAGGTTCACTTGACCTGCAAGCCCTGCAAACTGGCCACGACTGGCTGTTTAAAGTTATTTTGCCGCTTTTAATTATCATGGTATACGCCGTAATTGTCGGACTTGAACGCCGCAATTTAGGCAAAGCGGTCGGGGTTTCTGCCTACTTTTTAGTAGGAATAGCGAGTTGCTCAATTGCAATTACTCAAAGACTAATGTTTGAACTGAATGCTTTTCAACCTAATGAAGGTCAAAGAATCATCGCGCAAGTTGTCGCAGGTGTTTCCTTTATTGGCGCAGGTGTTATCATTAAAGACAAAATGTCTATCAAAGGTTTAACCACAGCATCCTCTATTTGGGCTTGTGCTATCTTGGGCTTAATTTTGGGCTCAGGTTATCTGTTAATCGGAGTAATCGGTGCAACTGTTATTATCATTTACATCTTTATTCGCGACATGGTTTCCAAAGAAAACCCGTTTGTAAGTTGCCGCAATAACTTAATTCACAAAGTTAAACAAGGTGAGATGAAAGCAGAAGACGCCAACGCTATTTTAAACAAAGAAGACGATTTGCAAACTAGACACGTTGATGAGTTTAAACAACACTGATTTTGAAAATATCACTGCAATTGCGACCCCTTACGGTAAGGGGTCGATTTCAGTTATAAGAGTTTCGGGAAAAACTTGCATCAAAGAAGTTAACACTATCTTTAAAGGCAAAAACTTAACTCAAGTTCCTGGAAACACCTTAGTCTACGGCTTTATTTTAGATAAAGACAACCAACCAATTGACGAAGTAGTGGTCGCGGTATTTAGAAAACCGCATTCTTTTACGGCAGACGATATGCTTGAAATTTCTTGCCACGGTGGTGTGTTGATAACTAATTTAGTCTTAGAAAGACTCCTTAGTCTAAATATCAGAATGGCACATCCTGGTGAGTTTTCTTACCGTGCTTATTTAAATGGACGCATAGATTTAGTTAAAGCAGAGGCTGTGATGGACTTAATTGAGGCAGACACTAAAAGTGCTGCCAAAATTTCTATCAACTCCCTGATTAGCAAAACAGGTAAAAAAATCTCTGAGTTTAAAGAACAAGTCCTGACGTTAATTTCAGATATTGAAGTTAAACTCCAATACCCTGAGTTTGACGAGGCCGCTGAGTTAGAGACTTCTGAACTAAAGGCTAGAATTGACGAAATTTTAATTAACCTAACTGAGTTTTTGCGAAACTCAAAAAGCACTACAATGCTAAAAACTGGGGTTTCGGTCGCAATTGTTGGCAGACCCAATGTCGGCAAGTCTTCGCTTTTAAACTCACTTTTAAAACAAGACAAGGCTTTAGTTACTGACATTCAAGGCACAACCCGCGACATAGTTGAAGGTAAAATTGTGCTGAACAACATCGCGCTTAACTTACTTGACACCGCGGGTATCCGCAAAAGCACCAATCTAGTTGAAAGTCTTGGTATTCAAAAAAGTCTAGATACCATTAAAACTGCTGACTTAGTTTTATTTGTTTTTGAGGCTAACCAAAAGTTAACCAAAGAAGATCTTGAAATTTTAAACAAAATAGATTCCGCTAAACTAATTAAAATTGCAAATAAAAAAGACTTAGGAATTAATGAAAAAGACAAAGACGCTGTCTACATCTCTACTTTTGATAAAAACTTAAAACCGCTTGAAGACGCTATTTTAACTAAGTTAAAGTTGACTGACTTAGACACCAGAGACTTGGCGTTTTTGTCAAACCAAAGACAAAGTACTCTACTTGAAAAAGCAATTTCTGAACTAAAAGAAGCCTACACTTCTGCAGACTTTTTGACAGCTGATTTAGTGGTTATGAACATTAAAACCGCTTACAACGCTATAAAGGAGATACTTGGCGAGGTGTATGATGATGATGTTAATAAAAACATCTTTAGTCATTTTTGCCTTGGCAAATAAATAACTATGTATAAAGTTTTATATCGTAAATACCGCCCAAGTAAACTAAAAGAAGTAGTAGGTCAGGCGGTAATCATTCAAATTCTTAGACAAATTTTAAAAAGTGGTAGCATCCCACATTCTTTTATTTTTGCCGGTACTAGAGGAATTGGCAAAACCACGATTGCCAGAATTTTTGCTAAAGCCATCAACTGCGAAAAACTAACTTCAGGTGATGCTTGCGGAAAATGCACAAATTGTCTTGCAATTGAACAAGAGCAAACCGTTGACATTGTAGAAATAGACGGAGCGAGCAACAACGGAGTTGACGAAATCAGAGACCTTCGCGACAAATGCGTATTTTTGCCGCAAAATCTAAAATACAAAGTCTACATAATTGACGAAGTTCATATGCTTACAACCGCGGCTTTTAACGCGCTTTTAAAAACTTTAGAAGAACCACCTAAACACGTTGTCTTTATTTTGGCAACCACTGAACCTCACAAAATCCCGAAAACCATTCAATCTCGCTGTATGAACTTTAGTTTCCTGACTTTAACAGAGACTGAAATTGAAGGACAAATTATTGAAGTTGCCAAAAAAGAAAAAATTACTTTAGAAAAAGAAGCAGCAACTCTAATTGCCAAAAAAGCAGAAGGTGCAATGCGAGATGCTTTGGTTTTACTGGACAAAGCAGTAGCTTACGCTGGTCAAAAAATTGACAAGGAAACTGTTTTAAAAATAATTGGTGGAGTTGACGAAAACGAGATTTTAAAAATCATTAACTCGCTTGACAATGCAGACTTAGCTAATGCTGTTACTCTACTTGATACGCTACTTAAAGCAGGTAAAAGCGAAAACTCAATAATTGACGCTTTTATTGATAACTTTAAACAAATTTTGCTAAAAATTTCAACAGGTGAACCAAACCTTTTTAAGAAACTAAACAAAGGAAAAGTTTTAGAAATATTTAGCGAACTAAACGCCTTGGTTAAAGAGATTAGATACACAACTTCTAAGCAAAATATGCTGATGGTTACTTTAATCAAAATTTACTCAATCATAAGTAAGCAAGACACGATTGTATTTAACACAAACCTAGAAACCGCAAAACCTGCAGTTAAAACACCAGAACAACTACAAGTAAAAACTACACTCGAAACACACGGTGATATTTTTGCAAGTAACCCTGTAGCTTTTTCGCCCAGTCCTGAAAAAATTAGCAAAGATTCAGTTAAAAGTCCTTTCAGTCTAACTGAACAAGACTTTAAAGATCTGCTTGACAACGCCAAAAAGAAGTTTAGAGAAGAGGCAGAAACAAAACTCTATAACTCTGATTTCTTAAAATCCGCTGCAGACCCAGATATATCTGGACTTTCTGGCAAGTTTGAAATAGTTTTAGCCAGCCCAAGTACCATATTACTTGCTGCAGATGGATTAACTGCATGCACTGAAATCTACAAAACAACCAAATATCCATTCCTTTTAAAAGAAGTTAATAACTTTTTGCCAGAAATCACGAGAGTAATTTTGTTAACTAAACAGGACGCAAAGACTGTGTTAATGCAAATTAGCACTTACCTTAGAAATAACCTTGAGTTTATTCCCAATGACTTTAGTGCTGTTGTTGAAAAATACGCCGCATATGATAAAATTTTAAAAGAAGTAAAAACTAAAAAATTCGACGCAAGCGCAGTATTCGGCGAACTTGCAAACAAGGAGCAATAAATATGAATCCTCAAATGTTGAAACAAATTCAAAAACTACAAGCAGAAATGATGGAACGCCAACAAAGACTTGAAGAAACTGAGTTTACAGGTTCGGCAGCCGGCGTTACAATTACTTTACTTGGTTCAAAAAAAGTCGTAGACTGCAAAATTAGTGCAGATATTATTCAAGACAAAGAAATGGTTGAAGACGCAATTTGTGTAGCCTTTAACAAAGCCATTGAACAAGTCAACTCAGAACTAGAAGAAATTCTTTCTAGCGCTAAAATGCCTAATTTTTTAGGACTTTAGTTATAGTTTGTAAAATAGGTTTGACTATAATATAATATTTAAGTTATATGGAGGCTGACTTGAATCATACAGAAGAAAATTCTTTATCAGAAATTGCATACTCCTTAATCAAGGAACAGGGTTCTGCTGTTTCACTTAACGAACTTATTGACAAAATTTGCACAATTCGCAACCTAGGTGAAGTTAGCGTAGATTTCAAAAATCAACTTTATTTTGATTTAATTTCATCAGGTCGCTTCGTTTATGTTGGCGACGGGCTTTTTGATTTAAAAGACAATAACTTAGAGTATTGGGACAAAGATGGTACTTTTTTTGCCAATGAAAGTAATGATGAAGACATTGAAATTAATGAAGATGAAGACGACATTGAATTTTCTGACTTTAATTTAGATGAGTTTGTGGCATCTGAACCAGATATTGAAGAAGATGAAGACGAGGAAGACGAAAAACCTGCGCTTAAAGCAAGTGCTAATCCACTTCCTGAACTAGACGATGAAGATGATGGCGACGCTTTAGTTGAAGAAGATATTGAAGATTATCTAGAAACTGAAAGCGACGAAGATGACGATAAATATGTTGACCCAGATTTGGACTTAGACGAATCAGATCAAGACGAAGATGAGTACAACAAATACATGGACGACTACGAAAATCTATACGAATAGGGAAGCAATTTTTGCATCCCTATTTTTTTTTATTTAATAGAAACAGAAAGGAGTTTTTAAAATATGAGTAATTTTATTTTTATTACAGGTGGAGTAATTTCTGGAATTGGCAAAGGAGTGACCGCGGCGTCTATCGCAAGGTTACTTAAAAGCACAGGAGTTTCGGTGTTTATGATCAAAATGGATCCCTACATCAATACTTTTCCTGGCATGATTGACCCACTTCAACACGGAGAGGTTTTTGTGGCCGCAGACGGAACTGAGGCAGACTTAGACTTAGGACACTACGAACGTTTTACCGGTGTTAACTTAACTGAGCACTCTAGTATCACCATGGGCAAAATCTACAGAGAGATTTTGGAAAACGAAATGGCCGGCAAATACAGTGGCAAAACCATTCAAGTAATTCCGCATGTTGTCAACACCATTAAAAACAGACTAAAAACAGCAGCTGAGCAAAGTCAGGCTGACGTTATAATTTGTGAAATCGGCGGAACTGTCGGTGATATGGAATCAGAGGCTTATCTTGAGGCAATTCGCCAACTTAGGTTTGATTTAGGCTACCGCCGAACCTACTACATCCACACAGCATTAGTTCCTTACCTGGAAGTTTCACAAGAACTTAAGACCAAACCAACTCAACATAGTGTTAAGACTTTGCGTAGTTTTGGAATTGACCCGAACGCACTTATTTTAAGGTCAAAAAGAATGCTGGACCCTGAAACCGTTCAAAAAATTTCTTTCTTTACCGACGTTAAACCAGAGACAGTGCTGGCTTGTCCTGACTTAGATGTTGTCTACAAGGTAGTTCCGCTTTTGGCCGAAGGCAAACTACATGAAAACATCTTAAAACATTTTGAACTCAAGGCAAAGCCACTAAATTTAAAAACTTGGAACTCACTAATTAAAAAAGTAGAGACAGCGAATACTGTTTTAAATGTCGGAGTAGTTGGCACTACTGATTTTAAAGAGGCCTATCTTTCGCTAACTGAAGCAATTAAACACTCTGGCTACGCATACTCAGTTAAACCAAACTTTATTTGGTATAACTCAGAAACAATAAACTCTGAGTTTCTTAAAAACATAGACCTAGCAGTGGTTTCAGGGCAAGACAATCAAGAGTTTACTTTAAAACAAAAAGAATTAATCCATGCGCTTAGCGAAAAGCAAATCCCTACCATGCTGATTAACCTAGGTTTTTGGCAAGTATTTAAAAGTCTAGAGAAAACTACTGAAGTTAAAACTATTAAACTAGTCGGTGGCTACGAAATTAAAATAGATAAATCAAACCCAGCAAGTAATTATTTCAAAGAAAGCAAAACTATTGAACGTTTTCGTTCATTTAAAGTCCCAACAAAAGCAATATTCACACCCGACTTAATACCTCTTGCTACTTTAGACGAAGTGCCAGTAGCATTCACAAACCCTAGCCGCCCTTTCTTTGTATCTACTCTTTTTCACCCCGAGTTTAGTTCAAACCCGCTTTTTTCCCATCCTTTGTTTGATGCTATAATTAAAGTAGCGCTTGAGCAAAAAAGCACTAAATAAATAAATTTTAAAAAAAGGAAAATTTGCCTATGTTTGAAGAAATTAAAAGCATTATTAAAACAAACTTAAATATTGAAGATGAAAAAATCGTGCCAACTGCTAGATTAAAAGAAGATTTGGCAATAGATTCAATTGACGCAGTTGAAATAGTTTTGGCATTTGAAGAAAAACACGACATCAGAGTTGATGAAACTAAACTAAGAGAAATTAAAACTATCGGTGACTTAGTTTCTTATTTTGAGGCACTTAAAGCTGAGTCTACAAAATAAGCACAAAACTCTTACTACCCTCTTAATCTAATATTTTTTAGGACCATAATTTTACTATGCAAAATAACTTTTTAGAATACGAAAAAAAATGGCAAAAAATTTGGGAACAAGAGCAAACTTTTGAAACTAAAGAAGACGCAGTAAAGCCCAAATATTTTATTTTAGACATGTTTCCCTATCCAACCGCGCTCGGTTTGCACGTTGGACACGTTGAGGGTTATGTTGCTACCGATATTTTGGCCAGATACAAAAGAGCCAAAGGTTTTTCTGTGCTGCAAACTATGGGGTTTGACGCTTTTGGTCTGCCAACCGAACAGTTTGCAATTCAAAACAATGTACAACCTGAAGAAATTACTAAAATTAGTATCAATAACTTTAAAGCCCAACTAAACCGACTAGGTAAAGCCATTGACTGGCAAAAAAGCATATCTACTCATGATCCTGAGTTTTACCACTGGACCCAGTGGATTTTTAAGAAACTATATGAACACGACCTTGCTGAACTTAAAGACATTGAAGTGAATTTTTGTCCAGAACTCGGCACAGTTTTGGCAAACGACGAAATCACTGTGAAAAACGGATTGATGGTCTCTGAACGCGGCAACTTTCCTGTGTATAAAAAAACCCTTAAACAGTGGGTTTTAAAAATTACTAAATACGCAGATAGGTTAATTAAAGACCTGGATTTAGTTGATTGGCCAGAAGAAGTCAAAGAAGCCCAACGCAACTGGATCGGCAAAAGTGAGGGTACTTTAATTAACTTTGAAGTGCTTGACACAAATGAAAAAATTACTTGTTTTACCACCAGGATTGACACAATTTACGGACTTTCTTATTTAGTGTTAGCGCCTGAACACCCGCTTGCTTTAAAAATCGCAACTAAAGAAGAAAAGCGAGCAGTTGAAAACTACATTAAACTAGCCTCGCAAAAATCTGACTTAGACAGAGAAACACAACACGAAAAAACTGGTGTCTTTACAGGTGCTTACGCAAAATGTCCAATTTCTGGCCGCACAATCCCAGTATGGGTCGCAGACTACGTGTTTTTTAAATACGCAACTGGTGCCGTGATGGCAGTGCCTGCACACGACGAGAGTGATTTTGAGTTTGCAAATAAGTTTGGCCTAGATATTTTAAAAATTATAGATGTTCCTGAAAACCAACTTCCTTATACCAAAGACGGAGTTCACGTCAACTCGCCACTAATTGACGGTCAAAACATAGAACAAGCAAAGAAAACCCTAAACCAACACTTAAAGAAAATCAAAGCGGGTTCAACTACTGTAAATTATCGTCTTCGTGACTGGGTGTTTTCACGTCAACGCTATTGGGGCGAACCTTTCCCGCTTTATTTTGACGAACAGAAAAACGTACACTTAGTTGACGATAAAGACTTACCACTGGTTCTGCCCAAACTAAAAGAAATCAGACCTTCTGGCACCGGCGACGGTCCACTTGCCAACTGTCCTGAGTGGGTCCGTTTTGAAAAAGATGGACAAGTCTACAGTTATGACACCAATACCATGCCACAAGTTGCTGGCAGTTCTTGGTACTACATTGCCTATATTTTAAAAACAGCCGCTGGTGTTGTTCCACTTAACTCAAAAGAAGCAAAAAAACTGCTTGACAGCTGGTTGCCTGTGGACTTTTATGTTGGTGGCAAAGAACACACAACAGGACACCTACTTTACGCGCGTTTTTGGCATAAGTTTTTATACGATTTAGGTCTGGTTTCTCAACCCGAGCCTTTTCAAAAACTCTTTAACCAAGGCATGATTTTGATGAACGGCCAAAAAATGTCTAAATCTAGAGGAAATGTTGTAAATCCTGACGAAATTTTTGAGACACACGGAGCCGACGCTCTTCGTCTATACGTAATGTTTATGGGACCACTGCAAATGGATAAAGACTGGTCTACCACAATGTTAGATGGTGCTAAGCGTTTCCTTGACCGAGTTTGGCGAATGCATGAGTTTATCGCGCCTTCTCATAATGAAGGACTGGACTTTGTGTTAAACCAAACTATTTTAAAAGTAGAGCAAGGATACGAAACAATTTCTTTTAACACCGCAATTTCGCAAATGATGATTTTTGTCAATGAAGTCTACAAACAACAAGCAATTTCTCAAGAACAATTTAAAACTTTCTTAAAGTTATTAAATCCAATTTGTCCTCATATTACTGAAGAGATGAACTTACAATTTTTAAACTCAAACGTTCAATTGGTTAACGACGACTTTCCAGAAGTAGATCGCTCTAAACTTGAAAACTCAACATTTGAACTAATTTTTCAAGTAAACGGTAAAATTCGTGGTAAAGAAGAAGTTGCTAAAACCATTACGGAAGTTGAAGCAAAACAGAAAGCATTGGCTTCAGAAGGGGTACAAAGAGCAATATCCGGTTTAAACGTACTCAAAGTTATTTATATTAAAGAACGATTAGTTAATATAGTTGCAAAATAACCTAAATAGACTGCAAAAGCAGTCTATTTTTTTATTCCCTTTTTTACTTTGCGTTTTTTGCACTTTTTATACATTTATTACTTTGCGTTTTTTGTATATCACAAAAAAACAGCCGTTTGCTTTATAAGGCTATTTGTTAATTAAATAATTAAAATACTTTGCGTTTTTTGCACTTTTTATACATTTATTACTTTGCGTTTTTTTGCACATTTTATTCATTTATTACTTTGCATTTTTTGCATAAGTGTTTTGTTTTTTAATTTAAATATTTTTAAG
>CAUTNJ010000009.1:0-23203 GCA_963539745.1 uncultured Acholeplasmataceae bacterium | reverse complement strand
GAAAAATTCGCCTCCTTTAGTTGGAATGTGCTTAGCAAATGCACCAATATAGTACTCATAAACCTGACCAAAAAAATCACCATCAGCATCTTCCATATTTAAATTGTTTGAAAAAAAGTCAACTAATTCACCAAGCACACTTTTGTCTAAATCACTTTTTGAATAAGTTTTTGGCAATATTCCTTTTAACTGTTTATTGTCATTTTCAATTAAAATAAAGGCTTTGTCGATAATTTGTCCTAAATCTTCTTGTTTTGAGTGTTTAGCGATTTCTTCCCATAGTGCTTCTTTTGGAACGATAAAAACATGGTCTTCAATGTAGTAGTCTTCGTCATTTTCATTACCAGATTTCGCTAATTCTTTGTATTTTGCCGTGTATTTATCGCTGACATATTTAAGAAATACTAATCCTAAAATTATATTTTTATAGTCAGCCGGATCGCATTTATCTCTTAATTTCTTTGCAGCACCCCACAATATATCTTCATTTATTAGTTGTGACATTTAAAGTCTCCTTTTTTGTATTAAATTCTTTATTTTTCTAAATAACCCCGTGGGCTCTTAAGATAATTGAAATAAAAGCAGCGATAAAAGAAAATACCATTCCAAATAACAAGCCCCAGATTAACCATCTACCTTTAACAGGTTGATTTGGGGCAGTAATATTAGCCTCTGGTTCTTTTTCTTCCTCTTTTTTTGTCTTTAATGCATTCTTTTCTTCTTTTGATTTTTCAAGTTCGTTTTTTATGCTTTATAGTTTTTCATCTTTTGGCATAACATTCACCCCGTGATACCTTTCATTTTACCGCATTTTTAACAAGCATTATGTAAAACAAAATTTTGCATTTAGAATTATTGAAATTTCACCTGATTTTAATAATTAATAAATAAGTTTTATCGCAATCTTACGGTTATAAGTGTAGTGCCATGTTTACTAAATCACCATAAGAGTTTAGATATGGAATGTTTGTAAATAAGTGTTGTCTTGGAATTAGGGTATGTTTAGTGTGGTATAATTTCTCAAACAGCAAAATGAAAAAAAGGAGCAAACAAATGCAGAATAAACAACTCAAAGTAAGTGTTTTTGCTCTAGGCGGACTCGGCGAAATTGGTAAAAACTGCTACTGCATAGAGTATCAAAACCAAATTTTTATCATTGACTGCGGTGTGTCTTTTACAGACGAAACTCTACCAGGTATTGACTACGTCGTTCCTGGTTTTAAATATTTATCTGAAAATCAAGAGAAAATAGTTGGACTTTTTATCACACACGGACACGAGGACCACATTGGCGGAATTCCTTATCTTTTACAATACGTCAAAATCCCGGTAATTTACGCTTCTAAAATGGCTTATGACTTAATTGAGAAAAAAATCGGCGATAAAGGCAAAAAACTGACTAAGTTGATGCTATACACTCCAGACACCGTTTTAAATTACGGAGATATCTCACTTTCTTTTATCAGGGTTTCACATTCTATTCCAGATGCTTTTGGTATTCGCGTTAAAACTCCACTCGGCTCAATTTTTGAAACTGGTGACTTTAAGATAGACATGACCCCAGTTGGTCCACACGCAGAATACGAAAAACTAGTTGAAATGGCCAATGATGGCTGTCTACTTTTAATGCCAGACTCAACCAACGCTGAGCGCACTGATATGGTGCCGTCTGAGAAAGCAATCGGCCGCTCAATTTCTGAAATTTTTTCCGGAATTCAGGGCAGAATAATCATTGCAACCTTTGCTTCAAATGTCTATAGAATCAAGCAAATCATTGACGCTTCTTTTCAAAATAACCGAAAAATTTTAATTTTTGGTCATTCTATGGAAAATATAGTAGAGGTTTCTCGGAAAAACAAGTTCATTGATATTCCAGACGCTTTCTTTTTAGACCCAGAAAAAGTCAACGATACTGATGACTCTAAGATGACCATACTTTGCACAGGTTCGCAAGGCGAGCCAATGGCTGTGCTTGCTCGCATTGCCAGTGGTCAACACAAAAAAATTAAAGCCAGAGCCGGCGATACCGTGATTTTTTCTTCATCGCCAATTCCTGGCAACTTTCAGTCTGTCAATAACTTAATCAATCAATTTAATAAACTAGGCGTGAACGTAATTTCACATGGTGCACTTTACGAAACTCACGCTTCTGGACACGCCGAGCAAAACGGGCTTAAGTTAATGATTAATTTATGCCGTCCTAAATACCTAATGCCAATTCACGGAGAGCATAGAATGCAGGTGATTCACTGTGGACTTGGTGTGGAAGTTGGCATGCCAAAAGAACACACTTTTGCGCTGGCAAACGGAGATGTCCTTGAGTTTACCAACTCTGGCGCTGAGGTAAAAAAAGCTAAAGTTGACGCAACCCCACTTTTAATTGAAGGCAATTCTGCTGCTCTTTTTTCAGATGAACTAATCGCAGAACGCCACTCTATTTCTGCAGACGGCGTGTTTGTGCTGTTTGTTCCACTAAACTCAAAAAATAAACTAAACGGAGATGTTTTAACTGCGACTCGTGGCTTTATGTCAGTTTATGAAAACGAAAAAACCATTAAAACAATCGCGCAAAAAGCCACTGACTACTTAAATACTTTTTCAGCAGAAGACAGAGAGGCGGCAACCAAAGCGCTCACCGAAATCACACAAGAAATCATTCAAACTGCGTTTGCACGAGTTCCTCAAGTTTTTGTTGAGTATTTAGTTGCAGACTAACTTTTACTTTCTGTATTTAAATGACTAAACAAGTTAATAATTTTTTTAAATCACCAAAAGTCAAGGCTTCGCTTGAGTTTTTCACCAAGTCTTATGCTCGCATGTTTCTACTTATCTACTTGGTGTTTTCGCTAATTGGTGCTTTAGCGCTAAAGATGCCGATTGCTTCTAAAACTCCGCTTAAGTTTGTAGACACTTTGCTGCTTTCTGTCTCTGCTATGTCTACAACTGGCCTTAGTTCCATTAACTTCGCTGACCTGACTTTATTTGGTCAAGTTATTTTAATTTTAATCATGGAGTTTGGGGGTATGGGTATTTACATGCTCTTTGCTTTGTTTTTAACGAACTCAGGTAGTAAAATCGGAGTTGAGCAAAGAGTGTTTTTAGCAAACGAGCAAAACCTGCCTTCGCTTAGAGGAGTAATTCGCACCACTAAAAAAGTTTTCTATACGCTTGTTTTAATTCAGTTAATTGGCGTTATTTTTTGTACTTCCTATATTTACTTTGTGATGCCTGAGTTTAAGGAAATTAGTTTCACGAAAGCTCTTTTTTACGGTGTATTTCTCTCAGTTTCTCTGTTCATGAACGCAGGGTTTGTACCGCTTCCAATAGACTTTCCGACTTTACTTTTAAACGGGCACATTGTGTTTTTCATAGGTTGTGCATTTTTGATATTTTTAGGTGGACTTGGTTATATTCCTTTGATTTCTTTAGCCGACTACATCAAAGCAAAGGTCAAAAAAACTGACTTTAGGTTTTCCAAAATCGCTAAAATTCTGTTTTTTGCACACGTTTTACTTTGGATTTTTGGTTTCGTGATTTTAACTTCTCTTGAGTTTAATTCACCGGCTCTTGCAAAACTAAACGGTCCGCAAAGACTAACTGCAACCTTCTTTACCTCAATTTCTGCGCGTTCTGCTGGCTTTAGCGTAATACCCCAAGCCAGCCTCGCCAGAGAAGGCAGCCTTATTGTAATGATTATTTTAATGTTTATCGGAGCCTCTCCAAACTCAGCGGGTGGTGGTGTTAGAACCACTACTGTTGTCTTAATAATTGCTGCGATTTTTAGCCACATCAAAGCAGAGTCTCAAACTAAACTTGGCAAAAAATTAGCATTTAGAGAAGAGACTGTCAAAAAAGCCTTTATTGTCGCGACAGCCGTTGCATTAGTTTTAATTATTTCTATTTTCGTCGTGGCCGTAGCTGAGCAAAACTACTTTGAAAGTCAACTTCAAATCGCAAAAGCCTCTGCTCTTAAAGGTGAGCACTTCCAAGAACCACTTACTTTTAGTTTAAAAGACATAGTTTTTGAGTTAGTCTCAGCATTTGGTTTAGTTGGATATTCACGTGGCCTGACTTTTGGCACTAAACTTTTGATTACAAAATGGACGATTATCTTTATGATGTTTTTTGGCCGTGTCGGCCCGATTACCTTCCTACGAGCGTTTTCTTTTAAACAAAAAGTCACTCAAACTTACAAAATTAGCGAAATTGACTTAATTATTAGTTAAAATAAATTAGAGGATTAGTTATGGGAATTTTTTCAAAAATATTTGCAAAACTTAAAAAAAATAAACCACAACAACTTGGCTTTAGCAGTCAAGTTCGCTCAGTTTCTGGACTTGCCGATATTTTTTTAAACCTAGGAAACTTAACTTATCCTGATTTTATTGAACAACTTGAAGAAGTTTTAATAATGGCAGATTTTGGCGTGCAAACTACTTTAAAAGTACTAGAAACTTTTCAAAAAAGTGTAACTCACAAAAACTTTTTAAAAATTGATGAAACTAAAGAAAAACTACTGGAAGCAATTTACTCAGTTTACGAAAATCAAAGTGTAGATGCGGACAATTCTTTAGCTAAAGAAAACCCGCTGACTGCCTACATGTTTGTCGGAGTTAACGGTTCTGGCAAAACTACTACTATCGCAAAACTTGCCGCCAGATTGAAAAAACAAGGCGAAAAAGTACTATTGGTCGCTGCCGATACCTTTAGAGCAGGTGCAGTTGACCAGTTAGTTGAATGGGGGAAACGTCTAGGCATAGACATATTTTCAAACCCCAACACGAAAGATGCTGGCTCAGTTTGCTTTGACGGTCTTGAAAAAGCAATTAAAGAAGAATATACCTATTGCTTAATTGACACCGCAGGACGTCTGCAAAACAAGCAAAACCTAATGGCCGAACTTGCTAAAATTAAAAAGATAGTTGTCAAAAAACTAAACAAAGAGCTAAGTGAAACTATTTTGGTAGTAGACGCAAACCTGGGTCAAAATTCGTTTGAACAAGCAAAATCCTTTAAAGAGATCACCGATATTTCAGCGCTTGCTTTGACTAAAATGGACGGAACTGCTAAAGGCGGTATCATTTTTAGAATTAAAAGTGAACTTGGAATTCCAACTAAACTAATTGGAGTTGGCGAAAAGGAAAACGATCTTTTAGACTTTGAACTTGAGCGTTATATGTCCGTTGTTTTTCAGGAACTTTTTTCAAATGAAACCGCTTGCTAGTAAAGAACATTTAATTTCACTTTACTTAACTTACTCACCTCTGCTTACCAAAACTCAGGTAGATTACTTTCATGCACATTACTTTTTAGACCATTCGCTGTCAGAAATTGCGGAAAACGAAGGTGTTTCTAGGAATGCTATTTTTCTTTCACTTAAACAAACTGAACGCAAGTTAGTTGATTTCGAAATTAAGTTGAAATTAGTTAAAAAGACTGAAAATCTGCACAAAAGAATTAAGAATATATCAGATAAATATCAAATTCCATTAAAAGAGTTTGAAGATATTGAAGGAGTTTGATGGCGGTGAATGGTGGGACGAATAATTTTGAGGTTTAGTTATGTCACTTGCGGATAAAATACAAATGGCCCTGCGTAAAGTAACTGGCACTGCTAAGTTATATGAGGGTGATATTGAAAAAATGATGAAAGAAATTAGGCTTTCTTTATTGGAAGCCGATGTTTCTTATGCTGTTGTAAAGAAATTAAGCACCGCAATTAAAGAAAAGGCACTAGGCCAAAAAATCTTAAAAGGTCTAAATCCAGGTGAGCAAGTTGTAAAAGTTGTAAAAGACGAGCTGACTGAAATAATGGGTGCAAACCCGCGTCTACTTGAGTTTACCGCTAACCCTACTTTGATAATGCTAGCAGGTCTGCAAGGTTCTGGTAAAACCACAACTTGTGCTAAAATCGCTAACTTGGTTAAAATCAAAGAAGGTAAAAACCCACTCTTAGTAGCCTGTGATATCTACAGACCGGCTGCCATTGAACAACTTAAAACTCTAGGCTCTTCAATTGGCGTTAAAGTCTTTGAAAAAGGCTTAACTGAACCACTTTCAACAATTAAAGAAGCACTTACTTACGCAAAAGAAAACCTGTATGATGTGGTAATTATTGATACAGCAGGCCGTCTGCAAATTGATGACGTGCTAATGCATGAACTAAAGTCAATTCAAAGTAATTTTAAGATTAACGAAACCATATTAACACTAGACTCAATGGCTGGCCAAGAGGCTGCAAACGTTGCTAAAACCTTCATGGAAAATATTTTTGTCCAAGGTGTTGTTTTAACTAAAATTGACGGAGATTCCAGAGGTGGTGCTGTTCTTTCGGTTAAAGCAGAGTCTGGTGTGCCTATTATGTTTCAAACTTTTGGCGAAAAAATTGAGGACATTGAGGTATTTCACCCAGAACGCATTGCTAACCGTATTCTTGGCATGGGCGATCTGCTTACCTTAATTGAAAAAGCCGAAGAAAGTTTTGAAGAAAAAGAGTCAAAAAAACTAATTGATAAAATCAAAAACAACACTTTTGATTACAACGACTTACTTAAACAATTTAAGTCTATGAAAAAAATGGGATCAATTGCCAAAATTTTTTCATTTATCCCAGGGCTTTCGCAAATCAAAAAAGCCTTGAGCGAAATAGACGATGCTACTTTTTATAAATACGAACACATTATTCAGTCAATGACTAAGCAAGAACGCAAAGACCCGGACTTAATAGCCTATTCAGATACTCGTCGTATGCGAATTGCCAAGGGTTGTGGGATGCCAACTCGCGAAGTTCGCAAACTAGAACAGGCTTTTTCAAAGCAAAAACAAATGATGAGACAAATTTTTGCCAACAACTTAGACTTTGACTTAAACGAAGCCCCAAAAGAAGATGAACTTGCCAAAATGTTTGAAGAACTGCAAAACAAACTCCTAAACGGACAAAGTCAAGGACAGACAAAAAAAGGTAAGGGCAAAAACAAACAAAGAAGATGGTTTTAACTCACTATGTCTAGACTAATTTTAGTAGACGGAAACTCACTTATCTTTAGAGCCTACCACGCAACTGCTTATACTGGCGAGATTTTAAGAACTTCAAAAGGCGTGCCAACCAATGCCTTGCTTGCGTTTATCAATATGTTTAAAAAAATTCTTGCCAAAAAACCCACACACATCGCAGTTACTTTTGACGTAAAACAGCCCACCTTTAGACACAAGGTATACGCTGATTACAAAGCAGGACGCAAAGCAGGGGACCCTGAACTTTTTGTGCAGTTTGACTCAATTAAAAGATATCTTGCTCTGCAAGGTGTTGCTTGCCTTGAAAAACCAGGCTATGAGTCTGACGATATAATTGGCTCAATTTCTAAAAACTCACCTGAAATTGACGAAGTTATAATCTATTCGTCTGACCGTGATTTACTGCAACTGGTTGACACGAAAACTACTGTTGCTTTAATTAAAAAAGGAATGGGGGAAATTATTGAGCATACTCCTGAAGTTATATTTACAGAATATGGTCTAGAACCCCTTCAGTTAATTGACCTAAAAGCTCTGCAAGGAGATACTTCTGACAATATCAAAGGAGTTGCCGGAATTGGCAAAGTCACTGCACTTAAACTAATTCAAACATATGGAACTGTTGCTAATTTATATGAACATATTTCTGAATTAAAAGGCGCTCAAAAAACTAAGTTAGAAGCCGGCAAAGCAGACGCTGAACTTTCCTATTTTCTTGGAAAAATTTATACAGAGAAGTTATTTTCAGTTGACGAAACTCAAAAACAACCCGCAGACGAAGAAGGTCTACAAAACTTTTTTCGTGAGTTTGAATTAAACCAACTCTATAGAGAAAAAGTAGTTTCAAGCAATACAAGCGCATTTGTTCAAAGTTTTCAGTATGCTACCAAAGACCAAGAAATCGCTGAGTTTTTAAAAACACCCGCTACTTTGTTTGCAGAGTACACAGAGAAAGAGGAACTTATTCACTTGGTTTTGTTTAACAAAACTAATTACCTGTTTTTAAAAAAAGAACAAGTGTTTTATTCTCCTGCGTTTTTAGCCTTTTTAAAAAGCGAAACTAAAACAGTTATTTTTAATTTAAAAAGATTTATCAAGGTTTTACTTAAAAACCAAATTGAGTTTAATTTTACTAAATTTGACTGCGCACTTTTACTTGCATACTGCAAAGATGCCGAAAATGGCACACAATACTTTAATTTTCTTGCAAACACAGAGTTTAATGATTTAATTGAAGTGCCAAAAGCCTACGAAACTAAATCTGGCTCAGACTTTGACTTAAATACTCTTAGTAAAAAAGTTAAGTTAACAGATTTAGCCTTCATTAAATTGCAAGATGAACTTAAGGACTCAAAAAGATATGAACTATATCGCTCAATTGAACTCCCACTTTCTTTAGTACTGGCAGAAATGGAAAATACAGGTGTGCTTCTAGACACCGCTTACTTAAACGAACTTAAGGCTGAGTTTGAAGCTAAATTAGTGGAATTAAAGGCGGAAATCAACAGACTTGCTGGATATGACTTAAACCCGCTTAGTCCAAAACAAATCGCTAAGTTGCTATACGAAGACCTAGGTTTAAAACAAACTAAAAAAACCGCAAAAGGAGCAGCTTCTACAGATTCAGAAACTTTGACTGAGTACGCCGAGATTTATCCAATTGCTAAACTTATTTTAGAATACCGCGCTTACTCAAAAATCCTTCAAACTTACGCAGTTGGGCTACTTGAATCTGTAGACAGCGCAAACCTTGTGCACACTACTTATAATCAAACTCAAACTGCGACAGGTCGTTTAAGTTCTTTTCAACCAAACTTACAAAATATTCCTGCACACTCAGATCTGGGCACTAAAATCAAAAACGCTTTTGTTGCCAGAACAGGTTTTTCATTTCTTTCACTAGACTACTCACAAATTGAACTAAGAGTTTTAGCCTCAATTTCTAAAGACAAAAATATGCTTTCTGACTTTTCTTTAAACAAAGATATTCACACCGCGACCGCGATGCGTATTTTTATGACTAAAGATATAGACAAAGAACAAAGACATAAAGCCAAAGCGATTAACTTCGGGCTGATTTACGGAATGTCAGCATATGGTCTTAGCAAAGCACTTTCTCTAGACATAAAAACAGCAGATCAATACATTAAAACTTACTTTGCGGCTTATCCTGGAGTTTTGCCGCTACAAGAAAAACAAATCGAAATCACAAAAACTAACGGATTCACAGAGACTTTATTTGGTCGTAGACGTTATTTAGACCCACAAACTCTTTATTTTCGTCGCAACCCGAAACTTTTTGAAAGACTTGCTGTAAACTCCCCAATTCAGGGAACTGCTGCCGATATTTTAAAAATATCTATGCTTAAAATCAGCAGGTTTTTAAAAGAGCGCAAAGCTGTGAGCAGAATGCTCATGCAAATTCACGATGAGTTGATTTTTGAAATCAAAGAAGGTGAAGAGCATTTAATTCCTGAAATTAAAAAAATCATGACTGATTTTGATTTAAATGTTCCGCTTGTAGTTAGTGAAAGCAGCGCAAAACGCTGGATAGAGGTGTAAATTGCCTGAACTTCCTGAAGTTGAAAACGTCCGAAAATACTTAAGTCAGTCTATAGTTGGCAAAAAAATTGAGACTATAGATAATTTTTCAAATGAAAAAATAATTTCAACAGCAGTTATAGCTAAAGTTTTAAACGCTAAAATTAAGTCTGTTCGTAGACACGCAAAATACTTATTTTTAGACCTAGACAACGACCTGACTTTAATTTCACATCTAAGAATGGAAGGCAGATATTACTTAAATTCGCAAATTAACCCACACACAAGAGTCCGCTTTTACTTTACTGGCACAGAAACTCTGGATTTTGTAGATAGACGAAAATTTGGTAACTTTGTTTTAGTTAAAACCGTGTCCATCGGCGACTATCTTTTAAATAAAGTTGGAAAAGAACCTTTTGACTTAACAGCCAATGAGTTAGCTTTGAAAGCCAAACGCAAAAGTAGTTTAGTCAAGGCTTTTTTGTTAGACCAACACAACATAGCAGGCCTTGGCAATATTTACGCAGACGAAGTTTTGTTTGCAAGTAAAATCCTGCCAACTAGAACAATAGATACATTGACCAAAGCAGACTTTGAAAAAATTTTGAAAAACTCAAAAATAATTTTAAAAAATGCAATAGAACTTGGTGGTTCTACTATTTCTAGTTTTGAAATAGCCGAAGGTTTAAACGGTAGTTTTCAAAATTATTTAAAAGTACACACCAGAGCAGGCAAACCCTGCTTGATTTGTGGCACTGAAATTAAGAAAATGAAAGTTGCAGGAAGAGGCAGTTATGTCTGCGAAGTTTGTCAAAAGTAAGTTAATTGCAATCACTGGTAATATTTGTTCTGGCAAAACTGAGTTTTTATCTGCACTTAAAAAACAAGGTCATGAAACTATTTCTACAGACGAAATTGTAGATATACTTTGGCAAGATAAAAAAAATCTAGCAAAAATTGCCGAAACTTTTTCGTTGACGCTGTCACCTGAACTTAAAGAAACTGTTAAAAAACTAGTTTTTAGTCAGCCAAAAAAATTAAAACAACTAGAAGAGATTTTTTTCCCACAAGTTTTTGCAAAACTGAAAGAAGTTCAAACAAAGTCTAAAAACACATACATTTTTGTTGAAGTTCCTTTGCTTTTTGAGCGAAATTTACGAGATAAATTTGACTTTACAGTGTTAGTATACGCTGATTTAGAAACATCTAAAAATAGATTTTTAGCCACCCGAAAAAACAGCGAAAAAGAGTTTTTTTCTATCTTAAAACACCAGATAATCAACGATGAGAAATTGCTTTTTGCAGATTATGTAGTATATAATAATCATATGAATTTAAGTTTAGAAAACGAAGTTTCTGCTCTATTTTCAGTCTTAAAAATGCATTATGGCAACTAAAATCACAGTTTATAAAAAATCACAATTAACAGCAGAACAAATTAAAGTTTTAACTTATCTATACTTGCCAATTTTGGGGAAAAAAGCCTATTCGCTGTATCTTTCTTTTGCACAATTGGTTAGTTTTTCTGTGGGCAAATCTTTGGATTTTGACCACAATTTTTTTGTAAATTTACTAAATATTTCACCCCAAAAACTTACCGAAACTAGACGCAGACTAGAGGCAATTGGACTAATTGACACTTTTGAAAACCAAGATAACTTAGTTTTAATTTTAAACAATCCACTTACTGCAAACTCTTTTTTTGGAAACCCAAACTTACATGTTTTACTACAAAAAAATATTCCAAGTTTAGAAACCTATAACTCAATTAAACAAATTTTTCACACCAACTCATTTATTTCAAAAAACTACACAAACATTACTGAAACTAACTTAGTTAAAACCTTTGGAGCGTTCGATCCTAAAAAAGTAGCAGTAGCCGAAAGCTACGGAATTGACAAAACCAGAGTTCCTGAGTTTATATCTGAGTTTGATTTTGTTGAGTTCACTGGTTTTTTAACTAAATCAAAAGTTGCTTTTTCTGGCACTGAACTTGAAAATGAAAGTTATAAGTCAAAACTTATTTCTTTGGCTTTAAACTTTTCGCTAAAAGAAAAAGAACTTGCAAAGATTTTTATTACCAACATCAAAGACAAAAAAGTACCAAATATTGATGCTTTAAAAGTTGCAATTTCTACATACCGTTTTAGTCAAAAAACGGCTGAAGATAGTGCTTCAGAAATTACTGCATGGTTGAATGAAATTGATGTAAAATCGCTTGTTGAAGCGATTAAACAACAAACTAAAGTCACTAAAATTGATGCAAAAGATTTTGTTCAACTAATTGACTTTATAGAAAAGCACAAAGAAAATGTCAACCTTGGTGTGCTAAATATGTTAATTTTGCATTCTTGTAAATACCAACAAAAAGAATACGCAGATCGTCTACCTACAAATACTTTTTTAGAAAAAGCCCTAAACATTTGGATAATTGACTATAAAGTAAAAACTACGAAAGACGCAGTTTTGCTTTCACAAAAACTAGCCGAAAGATTAACTTCAAATACAGTTCAAAAGAACAGAAAAACAAATTCAAGCAGTAGTAGTTTTTCGCCTAGTTGGGCAGATAAACTAGTAGAAGGGTTTTAATTATGCAAGCCGAAATTAAAGCAATATTAAAAAAATATCCAGACCTTAAAATTGACCTAAACACTTTAGATAAACAAACAATTTTATTTTATATTAACTATTACTTAAGTCAAAGCAAACCTGCTGAACTTTACAGAGATAAAAACAACGCACTTAAAATCAGACCAATTGAAAAAGTAGCATCTGCTTCTATTGCTGGTAAGTTTATACAACCAGACGCTGAACTCAGTGGTTTTCAAGATAAAATGCCTGGCCAAAAAAATGCTAAACTTCACGCTGACCGACTAATTTCAGAAATTACTGCTGGATACACTCCCCTTGGTTTTATGTTAACCGGTCAAAACGCAGTTGGCAAAACTTTTTTACTTAGAGCTCTTGCCACTGCTTTGCGCCATAAAAACACCGAAGTTCTACATGTTTTTCCAATAGATTTATTTACTTATGCTAACCCTGTTGAACCAAACAACCGTAAATACTTAGAGTTATTTAAAAAAACGCCTGTTTTAATTCTTGATGATATTGGCACGGAACAAGGAGCAGACTGGTTGTACAAATCTGTTTTAGTGCCAATTTTAGAACACCGTTTAAACTACAGACTCACGACGATTTTTTCATCTAATTTTAACTTGAAAGAATACTATAAGAAAATTAGTGAAAAAACTGGCGATGTGCAACTTGCCCTGCAAATTTGCAGTAAGATAAAAATACTTACTGGTAAAAACATTGTTGAAATCGCTTAACCTATATAAGGAGTTTAAAAATGAAAATAGAATTAACTTTTTCGAACAAAGACAAAAAAGAGTATGCTCTTGGCACAACTGTTTTAGAAGTTGCCGAAAGTATTTCGCTTTCTTTAAAAAAATCCACAGTTGGTGCTAAACTAAACGACCGCTTAATTGGTGCAAACGAACCAATTTTAGAAAGCGGTGAATTTTTAATTTTAACTAAAAAAGACGAACTTGCATTAAAAATACTAAACCACTCTGCTGCGCATCTTTTGGCATACGCTATTCAAGAACTGTATCCAAACACTAAATTCTGGGTTGGGCCTGCAATTGAAGAGGGTTTCTACTATGACATGGATTTGGCAGGTTCTGTAATTTCAGACCAAGACTTTTTGCAAATTGAAAAGAAAATGCATGAACTTAGCAAGGCTAATTTTCCAGTTTTAAGAAAAGAAGTGACAGCCGAAGAGGCTAAAGAAATTTTTAAAGCAAATCCGTATAAACTTGACTTAATTGAAAAACACGCAAGCGAAGGTTTAACTGTCTACACTGAGGGTGAGTTTTCAGACCTTTGTCGCGGTGGACATGTTAAGTCAACTGGCGAAGTCCAGTTTTTCAAATTACTTTCAGTATCTGGTTCTTACTTTAAAGGTTCTGCTAAAGAAAAACCACTTACCCGAATTTACGGGTGTGCTTTTTTTCAACAAGCAGACTTAGACGCCTATTTAAAACTACTACAAGAGCGAAAGGACCGAGATCACCGCAAGGTCGGAAAAGAACAAGATATTTTCTTTATTTCCAAAGAAGTTGGTCAAGGTTTGATATTCCTGCAACCAAAAGGGGCAACTATTCGCCGCACTGTTGAGCGCTATATTACCGACAAAGAACTAGCCCTTGGATATCAACATGTCTACACGCCAATTTTAGCAAACGTTTCGCTTTACGAAACCTCTGGTCACTTTGCTCACTACAAAGACTCAATGTTTCCAGTATTAGAGTTTAAAAGCGGTGAAAAAATGGTCCTGCGTCCAATGAACTGCCCACATCACATGCAAATATTTTCACAAAAACTACGCTCATATCAAGAATTACCACTTAGAATTGCTGAACTTGGCATGATGCACAGATACGAAAAGTCAGGTGCGTTAACTGGTCTGGAAAGAGTTCGCGAAATGACTTTAAACGATGCACACATTTTCGTAACTCCAAAACAAATTAAACAAGAGTTTAGTCAAACTGTAAAACTAATTTTAGATTGCTACAAAGACTTTAACATCAAAGACTTTAAGTTTAGATTGTCATACCGCGATAAAGAAGATAAAGAAAAATACTATCCAGATGACAAAATGTGGGATATGGCCGAAAAATACTTAAAAGAAACCATGGACTCACTAAAACTAACCTACTACGAGGCGAAAGGTGAAGCTGCTTTCTACGGACCTAAGCTAGACGTGCAAATCAAAACTGCAATTGGCCACGAAGAAACGCTTTCAACTGTTCAACTAGACTTCTTGCTTGCCAACCGTTTTGGCTTAACTTATGTTGACAAAGACGGCAAAGAAAAAACACCGGTAGTTATCCACCGCGGAGTGGTTTCTACAATGGAGCGTTTCATTGCCTATCTACTTGAAGAGACCAAAGGAGTTTTCCCACTTTGGCTATCGCCAGATCAAATCAGAGTAATTCCTGTGAACAATGAGTTTCACTTAAGATATGCAAAACAAGTTGTCGCTCGCCTAAGAAAACAAGGTTTTATTGTTAATCTTGATGCTTCTTCTGAAAAACTTGGCTACAAAATTAGACAATCTCAAACTCAAAAAGTTAACTATACTTTGGTAATTGGTGATAACGAAGTTCAAAACAAATCAGTAACTTACCGTAAATACGGAGAAACTAAGCAAACTGAAATTAAGACTGGTGACTTTATTAAACTACTTAAAAAAGAAATTAAAACTAAAGGCTTAAAATAAATGATTGAGTTTAAAAATGTTAGTTTTTCTTACGATAAGAAAAACTTAGTTTTAACTGACCTTAGTTTTACTTTAAAACCTGGCGAAATAATGGGCTTACTTGGCGCCAACGGATCTGGTAAGTCTACTACTTTTAGACTACTAACTGGGCTGATAAAACCAGTAAGTGGTTCAATTTCTATCTTTGAAAAAGAGCCTAGCTATGCGCTTTCAAAAGACATTGGCTATATGCTTGAAGAGCGTAGTTTAATTCAAAATATGAAGGTTAAAGACTACGTTTACTACCTTTGTATGCTAAAAGACATGTCTAAAAAAGAAGTCGAGTTAGAACTTAAAAAACACCTTGAGTTTTTTGGGCTGAAAGACAAGTTTGACTCAAAAATCCAAGAACTTTCCAAAGGTATGCAACAACGTCTACAATTTATTGTAGCTGTGTTAAATAAACCAAAACTATTGATCTTAGACGAACCGTTTACAGGGTTAGATGTTTTTAACATCAAGTTATTTATGGAAGTAATTAACGACTTAATAAAGTCAGGTACAATTGTAATATTTTCTTCACACCAAATTGATCAAGTTGAGTCACTTTGCTCAAAAGTTTTAATTTTAAATCAAGGTAAAACCGTCGTACAAGGCGATTTAAACGAAATTAAACAAAACTTTTCAAAAGTTTATCTAAACATCGAAGCCCCAGAAATTGCCAAGCAGTCTTTTTCAGGGCTGGATGGAATTTGTGAAATTAAAGAACTTTCTTTAAACCAAATTAGACTAACTTTAAAATCAGAAAACTACAGTCGAGAGATTTTTAATTTCTTAAAAGACAAAGTAGACATCAAGAGATATTCACTAGACTACGCTTCTTTAAAAGAAATTTTTATCGCCAAGGTGAAGAATTATGAATAGCAAATTTGGTAAGTTGTTTTTATATAATTTAGCAAGACGCCTAAAGACCAAAACCTTTTTATTTACTAACTTAATTTTATTCTTTTTAATCTTTATTTTAAGTGCTCTGCCTAATTTAATTGCTGGCCGTAAAAATAAAACAGAACTTGTTAAAAGCAAAGTTATTGTCAACACCTTAAAAGACGGTGCGTACGGCACTTACTCAATTGCTGATTTTAAGAATAAGTTAAAGGACCGTCTAGTTGGCAAAGACCCTAAAAAAAGCAATTTTGAACTTGAGTTCATCACTGACTTTAATTTTAAGTTAAATCAAGCAAGTTCAATTAAGACTTTCCTTGAAAACAAAAAAGCCACTGCTTTAGTTGACTTTAAATTTGAAAATGCCAAGTTAGTTACCGATGTTTACTTTAATCAAACTAAACAAAGTGTGCAAACCGAACTAAACGCCCAACTTCGTAAGTTTGCTGTCTATGATTTTTATAATTTAACTGAAGATCAAGTAAACCCACAAATCAATCAAAACAAGTTAACTATGGATACCAAACGAATTGCCTTTATTTTACTTGTTGCAATGTTTACCGTATTTATTTTTGCGTTTGCCTTTACTTCTCAGTTGTTTTCCGCAGACATTTTTAGCGAAAAACAAAGCAAAACAGTTGAGTTAATCTTTCAGTCAATTTCTCCGCGTCAACACTTTTATACTAAGTTTTTAGCAATAATTGGCTATATCTTAATTCAGTTTGCACTACTTTCAGTCTACTCTACGCTGGCTTCTGCGTTTTTCGGACAAAGCATCAACTCAGGCGTGCAGTTAACAGGACTTAAAATCACCTCTCAATTAAAAGCATCCTTTACCACTCCGCTAACCCTTGGCTTACTTGGTTTATTTATGCTATTGTTTGCGTCCATTTTGATTTCCGGAATTTTGGCGTCATTTGCACATAACTCTGAGTCTTTTCAAAATATTTTTTCGGTCTTGATGCTGATTTTCATAGCTCCTTTCTATGCGGTATTCTTCACCTATAACTCTGAGTCTAGTTTCGCACAGACCTTAATTCACGTCTTTGCATATTTTCCACTTACCGGACTAATCACAGCACCCGCTTTGATGTTAGCAGGTAGTATCTCGATTATTGAGACTTTAGTTATTTTTACTTTAAACACAATTTTAGTGTTTGTGCTATTCTACTACGCACCGCAGATTTATCGTTTATTTATTTTAAGATACGAAAAAATCAAACTTAGTCAAATTTTTGAAAAAACTCAGAGGAAAAATTTAAAAAATGAAGAAAAAAATTAAAAGAATTTACAAACATTTTATGAGTTATTTGTATATGCTTCTTGGATTTGAATTGGTAGCAATTGTTTTTTTTCCGTTCCTTTTCAAAGAAAAAGACATGCAAATAATATTTGGGATTTTTGTTTTTGCGCTAATTCCTTTACTTGTTGTAATGCTACTTTTTTATTTAAGGCATTTAGAGTCACTATACTTGAAAGACTTTTTTAAGTCTAATGAGTTTCAAGAAGTTAGCTTAAGGATTAAAAATAAGTTAGAACTTACATACATGCCAACGCTTGCTTACATACCTGAATACAAAATAAACAAAAAAAGTAATTTGAATTTAGTAAACGAAGAAACCGGAATTATTTTAACTGAATTTAAAGAAAGCGCAATTTTCTCAAGACCTTTAGTTAGAGTTGAGTTTACTAATTTCTTAACTGAACTTCCTGACTTTGCAATATTTAACCACTATGCTTTAAATAAACCTAAAGTTAATCGCCAATTTTTAGTTAAAAACCTACCCACACCTTTTAAAAATAAATTTAAACTCTACACTAAACAACCAAATTTGTTTGCTGAGCACACATACACTCAAATCTATAGTACTTTTGCTAGGTTCAACTCAGTGATTTTGGTCAAAAAACTAAACACGCTAACTATTTTAATTTCAGACAAGGTGCTTAGACTAACTCCAAATGTGTTAGAAAAAGAAAACGAATACCTAGATAAACTAATACCTTCTTTGGATTTTTTTAAGAAAATCTTAACCGAAATAGAAAAATTAAAGCAAGCATAGTATAATCTTGCTTGAAATGTTTTTTAAAAAGGAGTAATTTATGAAAAAAACTTTAGTTATTTTACTAACTTTTATGCTAGGTTTTCTCTTCTATTCATGTAAACCAAAAAACCCAGAAAAACCAAAGCCAGTGCCACCAAAAACTTACACCGTAACTTACGACAAATACATCAAGCCAACTATTGCTGGTGTTGAAAAACCAGTTAGCCCACAAACTGTTTTAGATAAAACCTTAGTTAAGTTTGAACTAGATTTAGAGGCTGCAAAAAAAGACAATCTTAAAATCATTGGCGTCGCTTTAGATAAAAAAGAATACCAACTTTCAGATAAACTACTTAAAGACATTATGAAACTTGGCTTTGAAGTTACAGCAAATTCAACAATTGAAACTAAAACTGAGTTTATTTATCAAAGTGAATTGAAAAATCTAGAGGCATACGGCGTTGAGACTAATAATCTTATTGACCAACTTCCTTATTTAGATGAGTTTAGTAAGATTGCCAAAAGATTAGATAGTCTACAAGAAGTTTGGCAAATTATTTTAAACGCCTTTAAAGTAAACGATTTTAATGAACTTAAACAAAAACTTGAAAAAAATCCACTTGAAACCATTACTGAATTTTTAAAGTCAGATATTAAATTCCCAAATCATCCCGAATTAAAACCACTTGAAGAATTTATTAAAATACTAAAACCAAATGTTTTTTATCTTGCGCAACTTGCGTATGCTAAAGAAATTAAGATAGAAAACTTTATTAACTTTGCTGATTTGTCTAAACTGGGAACTAACTTAAAAGCAAATCTTCTTAAAGCCTTAAGCTACACTATGTTTGTTACAAACCCAAGCAGACCAGACACACACAAAGATGAGTTAATTAAACTAATTAACAGTGATTCTTCTAAAAAGTATTTTGACTTCCTTGACAAACTTGGCGCACACATTTTAAGTTTCTCTCAATTAAAAGACATTGATTTTTCTAAATTTAAAGAAGTTGAAACTGCAGTGAAGGAATATCAAGCGAATTTTGCCAAAATTACTGAACTTAAAAACAAAATTTCCGCAGAGTTAGTTTTAGCTAAAAAAGTTGCTTTAGTTAATGAAATCAAAGCACTAATTTCTGCAAACCAAGCAACCTCTGCAAACTTAGCAGAAATACTTTCAAAACAAAAAGAGCAAATCACCAAAATTGCTGACTCTATTAAAGGTTTAGTTAAGGAACTTGCTAACTTAAGTGAAACTGAACATCAAGAACACACAAAAACTTTAAGCGAACTTCCTCATTTCTTGCTAAACCTAATTTACAAATTGGGCGAAAAAAGAGCGCGTGCCTTAAAAAATCAAGCAGGTGTTATTTCGCCTGAGTATAAAGATGAAAAATACGATAAATTCTTTTTATTCTGCAATGGTGTTTACTCAATTTTAGCGCACTCAGAAAAATTAGGCGATCCTAAAACTATGCATCCATCTGCTAAACAGTTAATTAATTTGTTTTACAATGATTTTGTACATCAGTTAGTTAAAGACTACAACAAGATTAAAAATCTAAACGAATTACTTGAAAAACAAGCAAATGGAATAACTAAGTTGAGCGAAAACTTAGATAAACTAATTGAAAATTTAAAACTAAATAAATAATATAAAAACGCCTGATAAGGCGTTTTTATATTATTGTTTAACTTCAATTAGTTTCTCTTCTATAAACAAGTTATTAAGTTTTCTTTTAGAACTAAAAGTAGGTTTAAAACGTCCACTTTCCCACCTAGAAATCGTAACATAGGTAACCCCTAAAATTTTGGCAAGATCGGTTTGCGACAAAAAACGGCGGTCTCTTAGTTCTTTGATTAACGCAGAGTAATTCATTTATCCTCCTTTTTAAACTTTAGACATACAAATTATAAAAATAATTAAAAAATGTTTTAAAAAATTTTTTCAAAAAACTGAATGTTTTTAAACACTTTTGTGATGCATTTTAGACATTTATTTGAAAACCACCACACAAATCCCCTAACTAACGGAACAACCACTCTTTATCAAAACTTAAAAACTTTTTACCATGTTCGCCAAAACAGTGTTATATATAACATAATAAGGCAACTATATCACGAATGTGGTATAATTTTTTGTGTTTATTTAATCCACGGAGGACATTAATGCTGAAAAGAAAAAAATACGAAAACGCTGCTGGAAAAGTTCATCCTCTTGCATATGTTGTACTTGCGTTTTTCTTAGTTTTAATCTCAATCACTATAGTTTTTATCACTCCAAGTGCAAAAACTAGATTTACTAACGAAATTCAAAAAAACTACTCTAATTTAAAATTTGGTCGTCAATTGGCAAACTCAGATAAATATACTCGCTACTTGCCAACTGAAAACATCTACACTCCAATTTCTCAAAGAAAACTATACTCAGTGTTAGAAAAATCAAAAACTGCTACAGAAAGCCTAGTTTTTGCCTACTACGGAACTAGAACTCACAAAAACACTTTAGAAAACCTAGGACCAATTAACGAAGAGTTTACTCGTTTATTTGACGGTTATGAAAACGCACAAACTAAAGTAGAAAAAGACGAAGAGTTTGCAAAAGTTACTGGCAAAAAACTATACTTCCTTGATTTACTTAAAAAACCAGTTGAAATTGAAGACGAAAAATACTACTATCCCGACTACAAAAACTTTAAGAAAAAATACCCAGGTCTGTATCAACCTAAATACAGCCAAACAATGTTAGTTTTCTACAAAGGCGAACTCCTTGATTTAAGTGCTGAAGAACAACTTAAAACAACACTTGAATCACACTCAGACATCCGTCTGGAAGTTCAAAGATTCATTGAACTGATTGCTAAAAAAACTTTTAGAAAATAACTTTAAATGATTTTAAATCAATACATTAAACAAATTCAGGCAGCAGCGCCTGACTTTGACTTAAGTGCTCTAGATATCTCTAAAAATCCTGACTTTGACTTAGCCCTGCCACTTTTTAAACTGGCAACACTAACTAAGCAAAAGCCAGCTGAGATTTTTCTGGCAATTGAACAAAAAATCGCTAATTTAAATATTATTCAAGAACTCGTTTTTTTAAACGGGTTTTTAAATATTAAACTAAATCAAGATAAGTTTAAAGCAGATTTATTTAATGTTTTATTTAAAGAAAACGTAAACTTCCCCGTTTTTAAACCAAATAAGCGTAAGTACTTCATTGACTACTCAAGTCCAAATGTTGCTAAGTTTTTCTCAGTTGGACATCTAAGGTCCACAGTAATTGGAAACTCCCTTAAACAAATCTTGAAATCTGTAGGTGCGGAAGTGTACGGCGAAAATTACCTTGGTGACTGGGGAACTCAGTTTGGCAAGATGATTTATGCCTACGAAAACTGGCTAGACACCGCTGAGTTTCAAAAAAACCCACTTGAGCATCTGCAATCTCTATATGTTCGTTTCCATAAAGAAGCAGAAAGCAACCCCGCACTTGAAGACAAGGCTAGAGAAATTTTTAAAAACCTTGAAGACAGAGACGAGAAATACCTAGAACTTTGGCGTCAATTTAGAGAAATATCTATCGCTGAATTTTTAAAAGTTTACCGCACGCTTGGCGTTGATTTTGAAAATATTTCTGGCGAATCTTTTTACAACGATAAGATGGAGCCAGTTTTGACCAAACTTAGTGAAATGAAAGTCCTTGAAAAAGACGCAGGCGCTAAAATTGTAAGGCTGGGCGAGGACATTCCACCTGCCCTGCTTGTTCGTTCAGACGGTGCTACTCTTTACTTAACTCGTGATTTGACAGCCCTTGAATACAGAAAAAATCTACATAACTTTACAGACATTTTATACGTTGTTGGAAACGAACAAAAACTGCACTTTGAACAACTAAAAAGACTGACCAAAATCTACGGAATCGACACCAACATTACACACGTAGGCTTTGGACTGGTTTTGACAAACGGTAAAAAAATGTCAACGCGAGAAGGTAAAACCAAAGGTTTAAAAGCCTTGTTAGATCTCGCGATTTTGGGTGCTAAAAACATAATTTTGGAAAAAAGGCCAGATACTAAAGAAATTGATTATCTCGCTGAAAAAATCGGAGTTGGTGCAATTATTTTTAATGACCTTAAAAACGACCGAACCCTAGACTTTGAGTTTAATTTAAACCAAGCCTTGAAGTTTGAAGGTCAAACTGGTCCCTACATCCAGTATACTGTTGTCAGAATAGCTTCTATACTTGAAGGCCAAACACTAGATTTTACTAAGTTTGACTCTAAATATTTAACTAAAGAGTTTTGGCCTGTGTTAAAATTAATTGATAGTTTTAAAGAAACTATAGAAAAAGCAGCCGAGACCTTAATGCCTTCTACTGTTGCTAAATACTTACTTAACGTGTGCGCTAGTTTTAATAAACTATACGCCCAAACTCACTTTATAGTTAAAGATAGTTTTGTTCAAAACGCAAACTTATGCTTCCTATATTTTGTGAGATTAGTTTTAGAAAAAGGTTTAAAACTGCTTGGAATATGTCCAATTGACAAAATGTAAATTTTGTCAAACTGCTCGATTGGCGGAATTGGCAGACGCATACGACTCAAAATCGTACGGAGAAATCCATATCGGTTCGACCCCGATATCGAGCACCATTTAAAAGATTTTTTTAAAAAAAGCACTCTGAGCGAGTGCTTTTTTATTTTTGAGTAATTTACGTGCATTTCTGTAAATATATTTGTGAAATCTAAAAGGACGCAAATATGCACAAAAAAATATTTAAAAAAAGGTTCACACTGTATGCATTTTTAATTGCTATGCAAATTATTTTGTTTATTTTTTTCACAACTTTCTTTATCTTAAGACAAAACAGTTTAAAGTTAGCAAAGCAAGGTAAAGAAATCAAGTTTTTTGACGTCAAAATTATCGGCGAAGTTAAGTTTCCAGGAACTTACCGAGTAATAAAGGGAACTGAACTTGCATCTGTTTTAAACTACGCAGGCGGATATACAGAAAACGCTGTTAGAGATTTAGCTGAACAGACTAAAATAGACAGAAACCGTACTTTTTTAGTTAAAACCGACACAAAAGGTAAAATCACTAAAACTTATAACTTAAACACAGTTACCTATAGACAACTGATTGAAATTCCAAAAATTACAGAAGAAATCGCGACTAACATTTTAGTCAAACAAAGAACTACTCAGTTTAAATCAGTTGAAGAACTACTTGAAATAAAAGGCATAGGCCCAAAAACCTTTGAACAAATCAAACCCTACTTTTTTGCAGATTAAAAATATACTTTACTTAATTTTTCCGCTTACCGCAATTTTTTTAGTAGCATTAAAATTCCCACTCTTTATACTGATTTTACTACCCTACATTTACTTTGCTAGAAAAATAATTT
>CAUTNJ010000008.1:0-23720 GCA_963539745.1 uncultured Acholeplasmataceae bacterium | reverse complement strand
TATGAGTTTTTAAGTTTAAATGGCGGTAGCGAAAGGAATTGAACCTTCGACACCAAGTTTAGGAAACTTGTGCTCTATCCGCTGAGCTACGCTACCGGCTAATTCCCCTAAAACTCAGATGCCAAGTTTTGCTCAACAATTTTGATGTTGGCAGCAAGATATCCCTTTTTAATTAAGGTCAGTGCTGTTTGCTTTTGCAGATTTTTTCTATCTGAACAAAGTAGTGCGAACTTAGCAAAAACTTTGCGGTAGTCTTGCTCAAGTGATTTTTTTTCGTCGTACCTAAGAGCGCGTGCTTTCGTTAAAACTAGTCGTTCAACTAGTTCTGCAGAAAACCCTTTTCTAATAAAGTGAGCGATAGTTTTAGATTTATAAGTTAAAAAGGGTCCGGTGATTTGCGTAAGTTTTTTGTCAATCTGCTTGCTTAAAGTTTTCTCTTCGTCGTACTGAATTTTTAAAAAAGCATCTTGTATAGTTTTTCTGGCCACTCCTTTTTCAAGAAGTCTGGCCTCAATTATGCGGTTTGAGTATTTACTGGATTTTAACTTAATAAAAAGTTCGGTGTATCTTTCGTTAGAAACATAGTTCTTGCTTTTCAGTTCAGTTAGTACAGCCTGAGCACAGTTTTTTGAAAAACCTTTTTTGCCCAAAAAAGCAATAACTTCACCTTCAGTTAAATCTGAGCGGTCTAGTCTGTGCATGACTTTTTCAAAGGCTAAGTGAAAGTTATTTATCTCAAGTACTTCTTTAAGTTGTCCTTGATTTACCAAAAGGTCCGCAAAAAAATCTGGGAAGGTTGCCCAAGTTTTTAGGTGAATTTCTTGTTTGGCCTTTGGTGTGATTAAATAAATTTTGGATTTAGTTTTTTGTAGTTTTAATTCCATAATTAAAATAATTTAAAAACCTATCTTTATTATACAAATTTTAATTTTAAAAACTACTGCTTTTCCTGAAAATGTTTGTTTTCTTAAAAGTCATGGTTTTTAAAACCAGCACCAATAATATCGCAGTTTTCTTGAATATAACTAAAAGCGTGTGGATCAAATACAGAAAGCAGTTCACGAAGAGCGTGAATTTGGGTTTTGTCAATTGTGAAAACTACCATGTTTTTAGCCTTGCCAGAATAGCCACCTTTAACTGGAATTAAGGTATAGGTGCGAGAGAAACGTTTAAAGATAGCGGCTTCCAGGGCTTTTGAGTTTTCTGAAATAATGTAGGCAGTAAACGCCTTTTTGGCTCTAAAAGAAAAGAAGTCTATCAGGTAGCCAATTAAAAATATTGTAAAGAAACCAAAGAAACCAATGTATAGTCTAGTTACTCCGGTCAATATAGAAGAAAGTGCGATTATTCCGTCTGTTGCGTAAATTGCCACAGAATACGGAACTCGTGCGTATTTGTGTGCGACTTTTTGAATGACATCAAAACCTCCGGTTGACCCGTTGTTTCTAAAAACAATATAGAGACCAAAGGCTGTTAAAAAAGCACCAAGTGCAACGCAAATTAAAATGATAGAAGTTGGCAGTTGTGCAACGTTGATTTCGTTGTTTATGATGGTCAGAGGTTTTTTGTCAATTGAGAAAAACAGTTTTTCAACAAAATAAGTCGGAGAAACAGTTAACTCAAAAATTAAAATAAATAAAGGAAGAGTAAGTGAGCCTACAATTGTTTTAAAAAAGTAAAACCTACCAAAAACCACTAACGCCAAAATTAGGGCAAAAATATTGCCAATCCAAAAAGTATAAGAAGTTTTAAAAACTCCTTTGGTCAAAGACTCAATTACAATGCCAACTCCACCAACTCCACCTGAGACTAACTTTAAAGGATTGTAAATAAAGTAAATTGGCAAAGCCGTGATAAAAGTACCCAACACTACAAAGAAAAGTTCTTTTAAGTTTTGGCGAGTAAACAGTCTTTGCGTTAAAATTCTAAATTGTGAAGTAGTTTGATAGAATTTCATCTTTTTCTATATTTTAAATACTCCTTTAAAAATGCAGAAATTTCGCCGTTTAAAACTTCGTCTGCTTTTGCGGTTTCAAAATTAGTGCGCAAATCTTTGACTAACTTATAGGGATAGAGCACATAACTTCTGATTTGACTACCCCAGGTAGCCTGTAGTTTTTCACCTTGCAATTTTTGTATATTTTCGGCTTGTTGGGCGATTTTAGCGGCAATTAGTTTGCCTTTTAAAATACTTAGTGCGGTTTCTCTGTTTTGAATTTGTGAGCGCTCGTTTTGACAAGTTACAACTAAGTTTAAAGGCAGATAAGTAACTCTGACTGCCGAGTCTGTGGTATTTACAGACTGACCACCTGCACCAGATGAGCGAAAAACATCGATTTTCAGGTCGGTTTTCGCGATTTCAAGATCGTAGCTTTGTTCAATTTCGGGAGTTACTAAAACGGAAGCAAAGGTAGTATGCCTACGTTTATTTGCATCAAACGGAGAGATTCTAACTAAGCGGTGAACACCACTTTCTCCTTTTAAGAAACCGTAGGAATTAGTTCCAGAAATTTTAATAGAAATCGTCTTAAATCCTGTTGTATCGCCCTTTTGTAGGTCTAGAACAGTAGTTTTAAAGCCGGCTATTTTGGCGTATTTTAGATACATATTAAAAAGCATTTCAACCCAGTCATTGGACTCAGTTCCACCACTTCCTTGGTGAATTTCTAAAATACAGTTTGTGTCGTCGTACTCTTCGTTTAAAAAAGTTAAGACTTCAAAGTCAGCGAACTCTTTTTCTAAGATACTAAGTTCTTTTTCTATTTCTTCGCCTGTCTCTGAATCTGCCAGTTCTATAAATTCAACTAAGTCATTTAACTTAGAGTTAAGTAAGTTAAAAGTCTTTAACTTACTTTCTAGTTCTGTCAGTTGTTTTAAAACAACTTTGGCGTTGTTTTGGTTTTGCCAAAAATCTACGCCTTCAGTTACTGATTTAAGTTCCTGAATTTGCTTTTCAAGTTCGCCTGTTTGGACAGTTTTAGAAAGTTCTTTTAACTTACTTTCTAGGTCAGTAATTCTGCTTTTAAGTTCGCGATTTTCTATTGCCACGGTTTCTTTTTCTTAGAGGTTTTAGGTTGTTTTTGTGGACCTTTGTAGTCAGTTGCCTGATTAGTTTGGGCGTTTTTTACAACCTCTTCGCGTTCTGAATTTCTTTCAACAACAGCTCTTAAAATATATCTAGAAATCATTTCATTGATTTGGTCAAGCATCTCTAGAAACATGCGTTTACCTTCATTTTGATAGACAATAACTGGGTTTTGCTGAGCATAGCCTTGCAGTGAAACCGCCTGTCTAAGCCCTTGCATACGGTCAATGTGCTCCATCCAATAAGTGTCAATAGTTCTTAAAATTATTACTTTTAAAAACTCGTTGTACTCTTCTACTGAAGACTTTTCAATCTTGTCTTGAATTTCTTTGTCTGCCAGTTCTTGTAAATATTTTTCAATTTCTGCAATAGACTGTTTTTGTTTTAAAGTGTCAAAATTGATAGCGTTTAACTTAAAGATGTTACCGTCTAAATATTTAAACAGCGGAGTAGTGTTTAGTTGACCTTTCTTTTGACCATATAGTCGATCAAAAGTAATGTCTTTTAAATATTGAATTAAAATTTTGTAGGCAAGTTCTTGCACGTCTTGGTTTTTAATCACGGCCTCGCGCTCAGCGTAAATAGTCTCTCTTTGAATACGCATAACGTCGTCGTATTTCAAGACATTTTTGCGAGAGTCACAGTTCATGCCTTCTACTTTTTTCTGTGCATTGGTTACCATGTATGAAAACATTTTAGATTCAATTGGTGGCATGTATTCAGAATCTGAGTTTTTATCTTGCTGCAGACCTTGCATATAGGCAACTCTGTTTTTAAAAGTTTCAGATGAAAATCTTTGCAGCAGTTCATCGTCTGCAGAAATATAGAAACGAGAGTAGCCAGGATCACCTTGTCGGCCAGATCTACCACGAAGCTGGTTGTCAATACGACGAGACTCATGTCTTTCACTGCCAATTACCGCAAGTCCACCCAGTTCTTTAACGCCAGGTCCTAACTTAATGTCGGTACCACGGCCGGCCATATTGGTAGCGATGGTAACCGCGCCAACTAGCCCCGCGTTTTTAATAATTTCAGCCTCGCGTTCATGTTGCTTGGCGTTTAAGACTTCGTGTTTAATTCCACGTCTGGTTAAAAGTTGAGATAAATACTCAGAAGTTTCAACTGCAATTGTTCCGATCAAAATAGGTTGACCTTTTTCATGTCGCTCTTGAACTTCGTCAAGCAAGGCTTTAAACTTATCTGTGGCAGACGCAAAAAGTAAGTCGGTTGCATCAATTCGCTCAACCTTTACGTTAGTTGGTACTTCTACAACTAACATATTGTAAATTTCTTTAAACTCTTCTTCTTCGGTTTTCGCGGTACCAGTCATTCCGGCTAGTTTTTTATACATTCTAAAGAAGTTTTGATAAGTTATTGTTGCAACAGTTACCGTTTCTTGTTTGATTTTAACGTTTTCTTTAGCCTCAAGTGCTTGGTGTAGACCTTCTGAAAACTGACGGCCATCTAAAATACGTCCGGTGAACTGATCAACTATAAGTACTTTGTTGTCAGCAACCACGTAGTCTTTGTCTCTCGCCATTATGTAGTTTGCACGCATTGCGTTGTTGATGCGGTGAAGTAGCGCAACTTGAGAGATGTCGTATAAGTTTTGCACGCCAAAATAACGCTCGGCTTTAGACATTCCTGACTCAGAAAGTTCAACGGCTTTGTCTTCAATGTCGATAATATAGTCTTCGTCGTTTAAAGATTTTGCAAAAGCGTCGGCTCTGCGGTAAAGCGCAGTGTCGTCTTTTGCACCACCAGAAATAATTAAAGGGGTTCTTGCTTCGTCTATTAAAATTGAATCAACCTCGTCAATAATCGCGAAGTTCAGACCTCTTTTTCCAACTAAGTCTTCTTTATATAAAGAGATGTTGTCACGCAAATAGTCAAAACCAAGTTCTGAGTTTGTTGAATACAAAATATCGCAGTCATAAGCCGCTTGTTTTTCTTGAGACTCCATTTGAGATAAGTTAAGTCCAACTGAAAGTCCCAAAAACTCAAATAATTTACCAATTTCTCCTTTTGCTTCGCGAGTTGCTAAGTATTCGTTGACCGTAACTATATGCACACCTTGTTCAGTTAAAGCATTTAGATATGCGGGCATCACAGCTGTCAAAGTCTTTCCTTCTCCGGTTTTCATCTCGGCGATATTACCACCGTGAATAATATAAGCACCAGCGATTTGCACAAAGAAAGGAGTAAGGCCAGTAACTCTAGTAGAGGCTTCTCTAACTAAAGCAAAAGCAGGAACAACTAGTTCCTCAAGTGTAGTTTTGCCTGATTTTAAAGCAGCCTTGTATTCGTTTGTAATTCGCGGAAAATCTTCGTCTTTTAAGGCTTTATATTCATTTTCCAGGGCTAAAACTTTGTTTGCGATTTTTTTTGCCTTCTTTAGAAGTTTGCGAGAAGGGTCAAATAATTTTTTTAAAAACATAATATAGGTACCTCAGTTTCTTTAAAATTTAGTCAAGATAAGTTAATTTTTAGGGTAGTAGTTGAAATACTCGCCTTTTTTTATAAGTAACTCGCTGTGAGTTCCACTTTCTATAATTTTACCATCTTTAAGGACAAATATGCAGTGGCTGTTTTGAATTGTAGAAAGCCTGTGAGCAACCACGATTAGCGTGTATTTACCCTTAATTTTGTCAAGCGATGCCTGAATTATACTTTCGGTTTTAGTGTCAATGTTAGCAGTTGCTTCGTCTAGTAAAATAAGCAGTGGGTCTTTACAAATTGTGCGGGCAAAAGAAATTAGTTGGCGTTCACCTGCTGATAAGTTCTTACCGTTTTCTTCCAAAACTTGCTCTAGTCCTTTTTCGTATTTTAAAACTAGGTCTGCGCAGCCCAGAAACTTTAAAGTTTCTATGACTTTTTCTTTGGTTATTTTGGGGTTATTTAGAGTAATGTTTGCCAAAATTGTGTCGTTAAATAAATAGACTTCTTGTTGCATTACACCAATTTTTTCGCGAAGTGCTGCAAGCGAATACTTAGAAATATCGGCGTTGTCTATCAAAATCTGGCCTTTTTGAATGTCAAATTGACGGGTAAGTAAGTTTAAAATCGTGGTTTTGCCAGAGCCGGTTTTACCAACAAACGAGTAAGTTTTGCCGCTCTCTAACTTAAAGTTAACGCCTTTAAGCACAGATTCATTTAAGGCATACTCAAAGTAAACTTCTTTAAACTCAATATCAAACTTCTTAACTTCTTGAATTAGTTCGCCATCGCTTTCTTTAATTTCGGGTTCAGTTTCAAGAATTTTATTAATTTTACTTGATGCAACCATGGTAGACTGAACTTCGACAAACTGTTCTGAAAACCACAAAATAGGGTGAAAGAAAGTTTCAATTAAAATAAAGAAAGGCGGAACTATATAAATATCTTTGATTGTTCCTTTTAAAATTAAGTTAAAAGCCACGTAAAACAAATAAACTCTGGCAACTGTTGAAACTCCAAAAATTATTGGTCTTAAAAAGTTGTGCATCAACATAATTTTTAAGTTAGCCTTCAGCAGTTTTCTTTCTTGCGCACGAAACTCAGCATTCTTTTTGGCTTGTTTGCCAAAAACTTGAGTAATCTTCATACCGCGGAAGTTTTCGGCTAGATAACCATTGATTTTAGCCTTTTGGTTGTCAGAAAAATCAAAAGATTTTTTGGTAAAAAAAGTAGTCAAAATTACTAAAATTATTAGCACTGGGATGTTTATCAACATATAGAGCGTTAAAATTGGCGAAATTATTAACATGTAGATAAAGATAGAAACAAATAAAAAAATGTTTTCTAAAATTCCTGGCAGGAGCGCTGAAAGAAAATAGTAAAGTTCTTCAGCAGACGAGCAAACACGGGAAGTTAAAGAGCCAGTTTGGTTTTTCTGCATATTGCCAGCGGAAAACGAAAGTATTTTTTTAAAAGTTTCTAGCCTGATTTGATAAACGTAGTCTTGACCGATTTTGTCAAGCTGCACTGAATTGAATAGTTTAGCAAGGGCTGTAAAAACTGAAAAGAATGTCAGAACAATTAAAGCAATTAAAATAGCCCAAATACCAGTGGCACCAAGAAAAGTGCCTTTGCCATCAACTACTTTCATGATTTTGCCAAAAATAGACTGAGGAAGTGCTGCAGAAAGCGAAAACAAAATTGACAAAAGAAAACTAGTAAGCAAGGTTTTTCGGTGCTTACGAATTAGTTTTGTGTTGTTTTTAGTAAAAGCATCTTTAAGTCTCGGCATTATTCAAGACCTTTCATGCTCTGTGTTTGCATTAGTTCGTGGTATTCTTGGTTTTTCAAAATAAGTTCGCGGTGTGTGCCAGAATCAGCAACTGTGCCGTTTTTTAAAATAAAAATATTGTCGGCAGCCATGATTGAAGAAATGCGGTGCGAAATTAGTATAACTACCATTTCAGGAGTTTTTAACTTATTGATAGAATCTAGGATTTTTTGCTCGGTATTCATGTCAAGTGCGGAAAGTGCGTCGTCTAAAATTAAGATTTTTGGGTTGTTTAAAAACGCGCGAGCCAGTGATATTCTTTGTTTTTCGCCACCCGATAAGTTTTTGCCGTTTTCTAAAATCTTGGTATTTTGGCCGTGTTCTAAATTAGCCAGTGTGTTATTTAAATCAAAATTAACGTATAGTTTATCAAGCACTACTTGGTCTGTAAATTTGTTTTTAAAGTTAACGTTTGCAGCAATAGTATCTGAAAACAAGAAACCGTTTTGAGAAACATAGCCAATTTGCTCAGCAAGGGTGTTTTGAGAAAGACTAATGATGTCAACTCCACCTATTAAACATTTGCCGTTTTCAGAGCTATAGACTTTAAGCAATATTTCACCAATTGTGGTTTTCCCAGAACCGGTGCGGCCAAGTATCCCAATAGTTTGTCCAGGTTTAATTTTTAAGTTTAAGTTTTTAAGCACCAGGTTTTTTGGGTCGTCAGGATATGCAAAGTTAAAGTTTTGAAACTCAATTTCTGAAGTTAAATCGGCAGCCAGAATGTTATTGTTTGTTTTTAAGTATCTGGAAAACACAACTTCTTTTGTTGATTTAACTTCAGTTTCGCTTTCTTTGTTGAGAGCACTTAAAAACACACGATGCGAAACCGCGGTTTTAGAAAGCATTGTGACAAAATGACCGATGGCAATCAAAGGCCAAGATAGAGTAAAAACATAGGTAAAAAACAAGATCATGTCTTCAGATTGCAATTTGCCAAAAACTTTGCTTGGATAGATTATGATTAAGGAAAGTGTAAAAATTAAAACAGTTAAGTTAAGTCCAGTAATTAGTTGATTAAAAAATTGATTTTTAAAACCAGCCTTTGCGCTTTTTGAATAAGCTGTGCTGTAGTTTTTAGCAAGCAGTCCAAAATGAGCATAAGCCCAAGACTCTCTTAAAAAGGCCTTAATTACTGCGTGTCCTTGAAAAGTCTCTTGTACAAAGTCCTGCATAATTGTGTAGTTTGCACGAGAAGTCTTGAAGTGCATCCTCATTTGACGACCAAAGTAAAGCGATACTAAAAATACAAAAATAAGTGGCACCAAAAAGGCAGTAGACGCAGCCCAAGACAACGCAAACATTTTATATAAAGTAAAGCCACCTAAAAAAATAATATCAGAAAGCATTAAGAAACTCAGAGCCACGGTCATTCTAATTTGGTTGATGTCTTGAGTAAAGTATGCCATTAAGGCACCAGTTTTCGTGGTTTTAAAGTGAGTTTGACTTTGTTTGGTTTGCTTTTCAAACAGGTCTACGCGCATTTTGCTTTCAACTAATCTAGATGTACCAAATAGTGCAAACCGCCAAATAAACCTACCTAAAATTAAAAGTCCAAGCAACATTAAAATAGAGGTGATATGGCTATACACCTCTATTTTTATGCTGGTCAGTTCTGCTTTATTTGTTTTAAAAATTGCCAGGATTTCTCTAAAGAGTTCAGGAATTCTTAATTGATACCAGTTAATTACAACCAATACCGCTGCTCCAAAAAACAAATAAGGACTAAAACGAACAATTAGTTTTAAAAAATAAAATTTATTGTTTTGGTTTTTTTTCATCTAAAATTTTAAATAAATTAGTCTTCTTTAATTTCAACTCCATAATTTTGGCGAAGAGATTGCTCTAAACTAAAAGCAAAGTCCTCAAATCTAGCGATTTCTGCAAACATCAAAGCCTGTGCTTTCATAATGTCTTCAATGATTTTCTTAAAATCAGGTGTGTCACCTTTATTAAAGACTAAAAAGCAAAGAACTGCTTCTAAATAAGCCTCAAATTTCGCAGATTCATCTTCTTCTAAAAGACTTGATAAAAAAACGCATTCTACCAAGGAACCTAAAATATAGACTTCTTTTTCTTTTTCAGAAAGATAAGAATCAGGGTGTTTAACTAAAATTTCTTTAAAAGCCTCGACTTGACGCTCTAAATAATTCATTAAACCGAAAGCATCTTCAATTTCTTTTTTTGTAAAGTCAACCGGAGCTAAATACAATTTTAAACAAGAAACTACATTTTCAAAAAGTCCTGCGACTAAGTAATTTTTTTCAATAAAACGATTTAAAACTGCAAAGTCATCAGACTGCGTAAACTCTCTGATTTGACTAAGTTTGGCGTGTTCGTTTAGCATTTGCCAACTGAACCGAAAAACTGCATTTTTTGGCGAACCACTTCCTTGGCGCGCTCTACTCCTGGTTTTAGGATTTTGCGAGGGTCGTAGCCTTTGCCAACTTGGTCAAGTCCGGCTTTAAAGTATTCGTGAAGCCCATCTCTAAAGGCTTGTTGCAGTTCAGTGTTGACGTTGATTTTTGCAATTCCTAGTTTAATGGCTTTTTTAACTTGCTCTTCTGGAATTCCGGTTCCCCCGTGTAGAACTAGTGGAAAGTTTTTAGTTTCTTTAGAAAGCAGTTCAATTTGCGCAAAAGATAGCCCTTTCCAGTTAGCAGGATATGGCCCGTGGATGTTGCCGACACCTGCTGCTAAAAAGTCAATACCAAGTTCTTGCATGGCTTTGGCTTCTTTAGGATCAGCGAGTTCTCCGTTGCCAACTACTCCGTCTTCTTCGCCACCAATAGTTCCAACTTCTGCTTCAAAAGAAATGTTTTTGGCTTTAGCAAGTTGTATCAGTTCTTTAGTTTTTGCGTAGTTTTCCGCAAAGGCAAAATGTGAACCGTCAAACATGACAGAAGTAAAACCAGCGGCAATCGCTTTTTTGGTGCCTTCGTAAGTTCCGTGGTCAAGGTGCAAAGCAACTGGTACGGTGATTTTTAAGTCATCGTGCAAGGCGTATACCATTTGTGCGACTGTTTTAAAGCCACCCATGTAGCGAATAGCGCCTTCTGAAACTCCAATAATAACTGGGCTTCTTAGTTCTTCGGCAACTTCTAAAACTAAACGAGTCCATTCTAAATTATTAATATTGATATGAGCCACGGCGTAGCCACCTTGGCGTGCTTTGTGTACCATATCGTGTGCATTTACTAACATAGCTAAATTAAATACTCCTTAAATCAAGATTTGTTTTAAGTTAAAAAGATTTATTTTTTATTAACTTGGCGATCGATGATGTCTTTAAGTACTTTGTGTGATTTTTGAATTGCCTTAGTTTCGCGTTCATCTAGTTCAAGTTGAAGAACTTCGCGAATTCCGGATGCGTTAATCACACAAGGAGTTCCAAGATATACATCTTTTAGACCGTATTCTCCGTCTAAATATGCAGAAACAGAAAGAACAGCGTTTTCGTTTGAAAGGATGGCTTTACAAATTCTGGTCATAGCAGTGCCAATTCCGTAGTAAGTTGCGCCTTTGCGGTTAATAATTTCATAGGCTTTGTGGCGCACACAGTCTTCGATTTCCATTAGTTTATCGCACTTAACCCCGCATCTTTTTTCAAGGTATCTGTTAAGTTTAAGTCCGGCAACTGAAGCAGCAGAGAATGCAGCAAACTCAGAGTCGCCGTGTTCACCCATCACGTAAGCGTGAACATTTCTTGGGTCAACTTCTAAGTACTCAGACAAAGCATAGCGTAGACGTGCTGAGTCTAGGACTGTGCCTGAACCGATTACTCGTTCTTTTGGGAAACCTGAAAACTTCTTAACAGCGTAAGTCATGATATCTACTGGGTTTGAAACTACTAAAAAAATTCCGTTGAAACCACTTTTCATGATTTCTTTGACTATACTTTCCATAATTTTTAGGTTAATGTCAATTAACTCAAGGCGAGTTTGACCTGGTTTTTGAGCAGCGCCTGCTGTAATTACCACGATTTCGGCGTCATGGCAGTCTTTATAGTCAGCTGCATAAACTTTAACATTTGGACCGTGTACTAACACGTCTTGCAGGTCTAGTGCGTCTCCTTCAGTTCTAGCTTTGTTAATATCAACAATCCCGATTTCTGTGCCTACTCCTAAAATTGTTGAGGCGAATGCGAAAGACGAACCTACTTGACCGTCTCCAACTAAGATAATTTTATTTTTTTTAATCATTTCTTGCTCCTTAATTATCTTTTTAATTATAATATAAATAAAGAGTTTTTTCTATCGTTTTCTGCAGATTTTAGGCACATAATCACCTATTTAAACGGTGTTTTTATTTAAATTTAGAAACTATTGAAATAATTTTTAAATAACTTAAATATCGGCCCAAAATTACGGCGTCGTGGTATAATTTAAGAGTTAAACGAGGTACACAAATGCTTTGGAGTGATTGGCTAGTTTTTATATTATCTATTTTAATGGTTGCAAATGTATTGTTGCAACAATCTAAAGATGACTTGCAAGATGCTTTTTCTGGTGATAAATCAGAATTATTTAAAAATAAAAAAGCACGAGGACTTGAGGCTGTTTTAAACATTACAATGGCTGTGTTTACAGTATTGTTTGTAACATTCATCGTTGTTAGTCGTGTACTAATTACAAAAGGTTTCTAAGTAAACCTTTTTTTATTTCAAAAATGCATCGTTTTTTTACCAAAAACTGGGAATTTAGTCCAGAAATTAAACACCAAATTAAAAATGTGTTAAGAATCCATACAGGCGAAAAAATAGAGGTTTGTGCAAACGGAGTATGTTTTTTAGGTTCGCTTGCCTATAAAGCAAGTGAACCTGTGTTTATCAAAGAACAAGAGTTAACTTCTGGTAAATCTTTTAAGGTAGATGTTGTACAAGGTTTAACTGTCCCCAAAAAATGTGAGTTTGCAGTTAAACACTTAACACTTTACGGTGCAAGAAAAATTATATTTACGCCTTTTCACAGAAGCGAAAAAAAATTAAAACCACTTAACCTAACAAGAATAGAGACTATTGCTAAAGAAGCCGCTGAAATTGCTAAACGTTTCTCAGTTCCTGAAATTAAGGTATTAAGTGCTTTGACCGAAATTGAGTTTGCTAAATATGATTTGATTTTGCTAGCCGACGAAGAAGCAAGCCTGGATAAAAAATTTAATTTCAAAGACTTTAGCGAAAAAAATATTTTACTAATTATTGGACCTGAAGGCGGAATTGAGACAAGGGAACGTAAACACTTTGAAAGTCTTTTAAACTGCAAAATAGTTTCGCTTGGTGAAAATATTTTAACCACGGAAAGCGCGGCACTTGGTATTCTTTGGGCTTTGAATAATTTGGCTTAAATTAAGTAAGTTTTTAAAACAAAGTTAAGTATATGTTTGTAAAAGATATACATATGCTTTGTTATTTGTGTTTGAGAGAAATTGAAAAGGAAGTAAACTTTTTAACTTTTTTTAATTTAAATAGAGATATTTTTTGCAGGTCTTGCCTGCGTTCAAATAACTTTAATTTAGTACACGAAACTTTTCCAACTGCCGAAAACTCAGTGTGCAACCTTTATTATTTTGAGAAGTATAACCCTGAAATTCCTGAAGAGATTTATTTACAGTTTTTTTCGTTTGTTTTGTTGGAAAAAACCAGGATGGGGGTTCCGATTTTCTTCTTATTAGAGTATAATGAAGGTGTGGAAAATGTATTAAAAAAGGTTTTTAAAACCGACATCATTATTCTCAGTTTAAGAAAGGTAGGAACAGATAATGAACATTAAAGTACAAGGTAAAAATGGATTTATTCCAAGTGAAAGTATTGAAAAATACTCAGAAAAAAAACTTGAAAAAGTTTTAAAACTCATCCCCGAAGACGATGTAAAAGTCAGAGTTGTATGCAAAGTTTACAACGATATGCAAAAAGTTGAAATTACTTTAACTCTACCTAAAGTTACTATGCGTGCTGAAGTTGAACAAAAAGATATATATGCTGCCGTTGATTTAGCCGTTGATAAACTACTTCGCCAACTAACTAAACAAAAAGATAAATTTGCTTTGCGTTTTTCTAAAAACAAAAACCGTGGTATTAAAGAAGAAAACAGTAAAATGGCGGATGCTATGGCAAAATCTGGCCAATACGGCGAAGATATTGTCAGAGTTAAGTCAATTTCGCTAGAGCCAATTATTGCAGACGAAGCAATTTTTCAAATGGAGTCTTTAGACCACAATTTCTATGTTTTTAAGAATATAGAAAATGGCAAAATTTGCGTAATTTACCGCAGAAATGAAGGCAATTTAGCAGTTATTGAGTGCGAATAGAACAAGCATAAATTTTTTATTTAATGGTTTATTTGCTATTACAATTAGTAATGTTCTAAATTAAAAACTTAAAAAAATATAAATTTGCTTTCAGTGGCAAATACACCCAGATAAAAATAAAATCGCAGCAATGTTGCTGCGATTTTAAAATATCGAATAATATAATTTTAAAAAATTTCATCCAGAGATTTTTATTAATGTTTAAAAAAAATGAATAAATTTTTATAACAAAATGAATAGAGGAATTATGAGAGAAGATAAAAAACATGTTATTGTTAATGATATACAAATAAAGAATATGATTTATACATTTAGAGATAAACAAGTTATGGTTGATAAGGATCTAGCGTACCTTTATAATGTTGAAACTAAAGTATTAAACCAGACAGTTAAAAGAAACTTAAACAGATTTCCAGAACATTTTTGTTTCCAATTAACACAAAAAGAATATGAGAACTTGAGGTCACAAATTGTGACCTCAAGTGAAGATAATACTCACGGTGGAAGAAGATATATGCCGTATGTTTTTACAGAACAAGGGATAGCAATGCTTTCTGCTGTACTTAAAAGTGAAGTTGCAGTTAGTGTTAGCGTTAAAATTATGGACAGTTTTGTGGAAATGAGAAAAAATCTTATTTCACAGAAAGATATGCTTACTCGCCTTAATAAAATTGAGTTGAAACAATTAGAAACAGACAAAAAATAGAAGAAGTATTTAATTATATTTCTGCTAACACCGAAGTTAAACAAAATATTTTTTTCGCTGGTCAAATTTATGATGCATTCAGCTTTATAGCAGACCTTGTTGAAAAAGCCAAAAAAGAAATAATCTTAATCGACAATTTTGTTGATATCAATACTCTAAATATTTTGCGCAAGAAAAAACAAAATGTAAAAGTTCTTGTTTTAACAACAGAAAAAACAAACCTGTCAGAAAAAGACATAAACAAATTTAATGCTCAATATCCAAACCTTTCTATTAGAATCATTCATGGTTTTCATGATAGATTCTTAATAATAGATAAAACGAAGGTGTATCTTATTGGAGCTTCTATAAAGGATGCTGGCAAAAAATGTTTTGCAATTGCAGAACTGGAAGACAAGAATTTAGTTATGGAACTAATTAAAAGAGTAAAATAAATATCACTACTCTTTTTAAATCTATTTAAACTTATACAGTTTGCTTTTTTAAATAGTCAAACAATTAGGAGATTAAAAACATGTTAGATACAAATAAAACAAATAAAGAAAGCGAACAAAGAGCAGAGCTACACAAAAAAATTTGGGGAATTGCCGACTCGGTTCGTGGGGCAGTAGATGGCTGGGATTTCAAGCAATATATTCTAGGTATTTTGTTTTACCGTTTTATTTCAGAAAATATTACAGATTACTTCAACAAAAACGAACATGACGCTGGTGATATCAATTTTGACTATAGCAAAATTACTGATGCTTCGGCAATCCAAGACTTCAAGCCAGGAGCAGTTGAAGATAAAGGTTTTTTTATTCTGCCAAGCCAACTATTTACAAATGTAGTTAAAAATGCTAGAAAAAACGAAAACTTAAATGTAGATTTGGCAAATATTTTTAAGTCAATTGAAGGTAGTGCAGTTGGATATAAATCTGAAAACGACTTAAAAGGTCTATTTGAAGATATTGACATTAGTAGTAATAGATTAGGTGCTACAGTTTTAGAAAAAAATAAAAGACTTGCAGATATTCTTGAAGGAATTGCCGGAATTAATTTCGCAAATTTTGAAAATAACGAAATTGACGCTTTTGGTGATGCTTATGAATATTTGATTTCTAACTACGCAAGTAATGCCGGTAAATCTGGTGGTGAGTTTTTCACACCACAAACTGTTTCTAAACTTTTGGCCAAACTTGTGATGTTTGAAAAAACTAATATAAACAAGGTATACGACCCAACTTGTGGTAGCGGTAGTTTATTGTTGCAAATGAAAAAACAGTTTGATGATCATATTATTAAAGACGGCTTTTTTGGGCAAGAAATTAACATAACTAACTTTAACTTAGCCAGAATGAACATGTTTTTACACAACATCAACTACAACAATTTTTCAATTAAAAGAGGAGACACTCTTTTAGAGCCGCAACATAAAGACGATAAACCTTTTGATGCAATTGTTTCAAATCCACCTTATTCAATTAAATGGGTGGGAGATGCAGATCCGACTCTAATAAACGATCCAAGATTTGCACCCGCCGGTCGGCTTGCTCCTAAAACTAAGGCTGACTTTGCTTTTATTATGCACGCACTTTCTTACCTTTCTCCAATTGGTAGAGCAGCAATAGTTTGTTTCCCAGGGATTTTTTACCGCAAAGGCGCTGAACAGACAATTCGCAAATATTTAGTTGGAAATAACTTCATTGACGCGATTATTCAACTGCCTGACAACTTGTTTTTTGGAACTAGTATAGCAACCTGTATTTTGGTAATGTCTAAAAATAAACAAGAAAACAAAGTTCTTTTTATAGATGCAAGTGCTGAGTTTAAAAAAGAAACTAATAACAATATTTTAACTGACCAAAATATTGAAAAAATTATTGAAAGTTTTAAAGAAAGAAAAGACACAGCTTACTTTTCTAGATATGTTGATGTTGCTGAAATTAAAGAAAACGACTATAATCTTTCGGTTTCTACCTATGTTTTGAAAAAAGATACAAGAGAACAAATAGATATCAAGACTTTAAATAAAGAAATTCATGAAACTGTTTTAAAGATAGACGAACTTAGACGCTCTATTGATGAAATTGTTGAAGGGCTTGAAAATGAATAAAAGTAAGTTTGATATTTTTTTAATTAATAGTTTTTCTGCAGTAAAAGTTAGTGCTAATGTTATAGCAAAAGACGATAGTATATGTGATAACCAGAAATATATAACAAGGTCCAACGAAAAAGTGGTATGTGCAAATTTTGCACATACCACTGAACAAAGCCTAAAAAACAGGGAAAGTCTTAACGTAGACTATCTTAATTTAAATGTAGCGAACTCAAATTTTAACGAAGGAAACAGGAGTTTTTCATTTTCGGAGTATCAGTATGAGTAAAATAGATAAATTACTGAAAAACGAAAAAGTTGAATGGAAAAAATTGAGTGAAGTTGCGGAAATAACTCAAGGCAAGCAGTTTAATAAAAGAGATATGTCAGAAGGCGGTAAATATCCCGTCATTAATGGCGGTGTTCTGCCGTCTGGCTATGCACATATGTATAACTGCGATGAAAATACTATTACAGTTGCACAAGGTGGCTCTGCAGGTTTTGTAAGTTTTATTGAACAAAAATTTTGGCTAGGTGCTCATGCATACTCTGTAGTTCCAAGCAAAATTATTTTAGAAAAATACAATTATGATTTCAATACATTTAATAGATTACTTTTTCACACATTAAAAAACAGTCAATATTATCTGGAAAGTAAAAAAGTTGGGGTAGGTCTTCAAAGTATTACTAAAGATATTCTTGGAAATATACAAATACCGTTAGTTTGCAAAAATACCCAAGAAAAAATTGTTAAAATACTTGACAATTTTACAAATTATGTAGCTGAATTGCAGGCTGAATTGCAGGCTGAATTGCAGGCTAGAGTCAAACAATACGAGTACTATCGTGATTTACTATTAAGCGAAGCGTATTTAAATAAACTGAATTTAGAAGAAGGGGGGGCAAGCAGATTGAGTTTAAGTCTCTCAACAGTCTTTTGGATTATTTGCAACCGACTAAATATATCGTTGAGTCTAGCGATTACAACCCTAACTATAAAACCCCTGTTTTAACTGCTGGTAAATCTTTTATACTCGGCTACACAAATGATGTGACTAATATTTATCCGGCAGATTCAAACCACCCTGTTATTATCTTTGATGATTTTACTGCCAGCAACCATTGGGTAGATTTTAACTTTAAAGTAAAATCCTCTGCTTTAAAAATATTAACTGCAAAGCCAGGCATTAACTTAAAATATTGTTATTACTTTATCAACACGCTTAAAATAGATATAACTGAACACAGGAGGCTATGGATTTCTGAACTGTCTAATATTAAAATTCCTTTACCATCCAAAGAAATTCAGACAAAAATCGTAGAAATTCTGGACAAACTAAACATTATGCAAACTGAAACAAAAGGATTACTTCCTAAAGAGATCAAGCAAAGACAACAACAATACGAATACTATCGCTTGAAACTATTTGCATTTGACACAATGGGGGGGTAAACGATAGTCTTTTAATTGCAGATTCTTATCTAAATATTTTAACTGAAGCAGCAAAACTTGCTGATGTAAAACTTTTTCAAACTAGATATAAAAAATATATGAGGTAACTTGTTGGGATAAAAGATTTAGCGGTGTTGAAAAGCATAAACAAGTAAGTATTGACAAGTATTTTTATTACCAGTCGAGTGATTTATTAAGACTTGCTTGTGAAAATGGTGATATTAAAATACTAACTACATATAAATCAAATCTTTTCACTAAAAAAGAATATGCTAACTGTATATACGGAAAAGAAATTATTTGTATACCGTCAGGCGGAAACGCAATTGTTCAATACTATAATGGTAAGTTTATTACTGCAGATAATAGAATAGCTACATCTTTAGATCCAAACAAGTTATCAATTAAATTTTTATATTATGTTCTTTTAAATAAAATAGATTTAATTTCAAGTTATTACAGGGGTTCTGGCATTAAACATCGTGATATGACTAAAATTCTAGAGATTGATGTGCCTATTCCATCATTAGAAATTCAAGAAAAAATTATTAAGATTTTAGATAAATTTGAAAATTTAATTATAGAAACTAAAGGATTACTTCCTAATGAAATTGCTTATAGACAGAAACAATATGAATACTACCGAGAAAAACTTTTAACTTTTAAATAAATAAACCTTTATTTTATTTTAAACCAATAAAATTTATCGGCTACACTTTTCATAAAGGAGAACACTCATGCTAAAAGAAAAAGAAGAATATCAAACCGCTACAATTGCTGAAATGAACAACGGAATAGTTTTAGCTAATTTCCAAAAACATGCAAACTGCGAAGGTTCTTATCAAAGTGAGGCTGATCTTGAAAATCAATTACTTAAAAATTTAGTTTCACTTGGATACGAACAACTTAACTTAAGAACATTTGATGATCTTAATTTAAACTTAAAAAAACAAATTGAGAAATTAAATGATTTAAGTTTTTATGAAAGTGAGTGGAAAAGATTTAACCAAGAATACCTAAATTCACCTAACGATGGTATAGTTGAAAAAACTAAAAAAATTCAAGAAGATTACATTTACCAATTTAAGTTTGATGACGGTCATTATGAAAATATAAAAATAATTGACAAAAAAAATATTCACAACAATCGCCTGCAAGTTGTCAATCAAATAACTGTGGAAGGTGAATATAAAAACCGCTATGATGTTACTATCTTAGTCAATGGTTTGCCACTAGTACACATAGAACTTAAGAAAAGGGGAGTAAACTTACACGAGGCTTTCAATCAAATTCACAGATACAGCCGAGAAAGTTTTAACTCAAATAACTCACTTTATAAATATGTCCAAATTTTTGTAATTTCCAACGGAACCTATACTAAGTATTTTGCTAACACCAAAACATACGAAAAAAATACCTATGAGTTTGCGTGCGACTGGTCTGATGCAAAAAACAACAAAATTTCTGATTTAGTAGATTTTACTAAAACTTTTTTTGAAAAAAGAGTTATTTTAGAAATCTTAACTAGGTATTGTGTGTTTGATGCAAACAATACCCTGCTTGTAATGCGCCCTTATCAAATTGCTGCAACTGAGTGCATCTTGTGGAAAATAAACTCAAGCCATGAAAACAAAAAAGCAGGAAAGCCAGATGCAGGCGGCTACATTTGGCATACAACTGGTTCTGGAAAAACCTTAACATCTTTTAAAACCGCCAGACTAGCAACAGAATTACCATACATTGACAAAGTTTTTTTTGTAGTAGACAGAAAAGACTTAGACTACCAAACTATGAAAGAATATCAAAAATTTGAACAAGACAGTGTAAACGGTAGTAAAGACACCAAAGAACTTAAAAAGAATATTGAAAAAAACGACAATAAAATTGTTGTTACAACAATACAAAAACTCAATGAGTTTATTAAAAGAAATCCTAAACACGAAATTTATGAAAAAGAATGCGTGTTAATTTTTGATGAATGTCATCGTTCTCAATTTGGAGAGGCTCAAAAAAATATTCGCACTGCTTTCAAAAAATATTATCAATTTGGTTTTACTGGTACTCCTATTTTTGTAGAAAACTCGCTGAAAGGCGAAACTACTGCAGGAACTTTTGGCGCTCAACTACACAGTTATGTAATCACTGATGCGATTCGTGATGGTAAAGTTTTGAAATTTAAAGTTGACTACAACAACGTTAAACCTGATTTTAAATCAGCAGAAACTGAAAAAAATGAAGAAGTTCTAAAAGAATTGGAAAACAGTAAAATGTTTTTGCACCCTGACCGTATTCACGAAATTTCTAAGCATATTCTAAAGGTTTTTAATACTAAAACTCACCGCAACGAATACGTGAATTTAAGCGAAAAAAGAAGACATGGCTTCAACGCTATGTTTGCAGTTCAAAGTATTGAAGCCGCAAAACTATACTACGAAGAACTAAACAGACTACAAAACGAAACACCTGATAAAAAACTAAAAATTGCTACTATTTTTAGTTTCAATCCAAACGAAGAATCCAAAGTGATTGGAGAAATCGCCGACGAGGCTATTGGTATTTCTGCCCTAAATTCAACAGCCAAAGAATTTTTAAGTAAAGTAATTTCTGATTATAACCACAATTTTAACGCAAATTATGCCTTGAATGACAATGATTTCCAAAACTACTACAAAGACCTTTCACAAAAAGTTAAAGATAGTCAAGTAGATTTACTAATTGTCGTAGGCATGTTTTTAACTGGTTTTGATGCACCTAAATTAAATACACTTTTTGTGGATAAAAACCTAAGATACCACGGTTTAATTCAAGCGTTTTCTAGAACTAACCGAATCTTAAACGAAATTAAAACGTTTGGCAGTATCGTGTGTTTCAGAGACCTTGAAGACGCAACTAAGGAAGCGATTAAGACTTTTGGTGATGAAAATAGCACAAAAATTATATTAGAAAAAAGTTTTGATGAGTATATTAACGGCTTTAATGACACAGAAACTGGTGAAATTAAAAAAGGTTATGTTGAAATTTGTAAAGAACTTTTAAAGAAATTTCCACAACCAACCGAAATCGCTTTAGAAGTCGACAAAAAAGCATTTGTGCATCTATTTAGTGAACTAATTAAAACAGAAAACATCTTAAAAAACTTTGATGAGTTTGGTACTTTTGAAAAAATTATCACCGATAGACAAATGCAAGACATGAAAAGTACATATGTTGATATTAGAGAAGAAATTCTAAAAAATAAAAAAACTGAAAGCGCTGAAAATAACCACATTGACTATTCAGATGTTGAGTTTCAAATTGCGTTGCTTAAGTCTGATGAAATAAATTTAGATTATATCTTAAACTTAATACTAGAAAAAGCAAAAGAAAGCAATGACTTAGCAAGTATCAAAACAGAAACTAGTAGATTAATTAAATCAACTGTAGATAACAGAGCTAAAGAAAGGCTTGTATTAGACTTTATCGAATCTACTGACTTATTTAAATTAAATGATAAAGATGATATTATCACTGCGTTTTATACTTTTGCTAATGAAGCAAAAGAATTAGAAATTAATAGACTAATCAAAGAAGAAAACCTTAAAGATGGGGCAAAACGCGAAATTCGCAAGGCAATTGAAAAAGGCTACTTTGAAAGAAGTGGTGATACTCTTGACCGGATAATCCCGCCGGCTTCGCGTATAGGTGGAGAAAGAGAAAAAATTAAAAGCAAAGTACTTCTAAAAATTAACAGAATTGCTGAAATCTTTGTAGGAATTTAATTTAATTTCTTATAAATAAAATTAAAAATAACTGGAGGTAAAAATGTGCGATCTTGAAATTAAAAAAATTATTAACTTAGAAAAAGAACGCCAAAAATACGGTCTTGAACTAATTGCTTCTGAAAATTATGTGTCTCAAGATGTACTTGAAGCAGTTGGTTCTATTTTGACAAATAAGTACGCAGAAGGATATCCCTCTGCTCGTTATTACGGTGGTTGTTCTTATGTTGATGAAGTTGAAAAACTTGCTATAGAACGTGCAAAAAAACTTTTTAACTGCAAGTTTGCCAATGTTCAACCACACTCAGGCAGTCAAGCAAATGCTGCAGTCTACCTTGCTCTACTAAAACCAGGCGATACTATTCTTGGTATGGGTCTAAACGCTGGAGGCCATCTTACACATGGCTACTCACTTTCTTTTTCGGGTCAATTTTATAAGTGTTATGCTTATGACTTAGATAAAGAAACTGAGCAGTTAAATTACGACACCATTGAAAAATTAGCACAAGAAGTTAAGCCTAAATTGATAATATGCGGAGCGTCTGCCTATAGCAGAGAAATTGACTTTTTGCGTTTCCGAAAAATTGCAGATAAAGTCGGGGCTTACTTAATGGCAGACATTGCACATATCTCTGCACAAGTCGCAGTTGGTCTGCATTCAGATGCTGTGAAGTACGCAGATGTTGTTACAACAACTACTCACAAAACACTTCGCGGACCACGCGGTGGTTTAATTTTAACTAACAGTGAAGAAATTGCCAAAAAGGTCAATAAAGCAGTTTTTCCAGGAGTGCAAGGTGGACCTTTGATGCACGTAATTGCTGGAAAAGCAGTTTGTTTTAAAGAAGCCTTAGACCCTAGTTTTAAAACTTATGTTAGCCAGTACATTAAAAACGCCAAAGTAATGGCGGATGAATTTAGAAAATTGGGCTACCGTGTGATTTCAGGTGGTACCGATAATCATATAGTATTAATTGATGTTAAACAAAAAACAGGACTTACTGGACTAAGAGCCCAAGAAATTTTGGAAAGCGGGAAAATTACTGTGAATAAAAACTCAATTCCATTTGACTTAGAGCCACCAAAATACACATCTGGAATCAGACTAGGCACAGCAGCACTAACTACTCGTGGATTTGTTGAAAAAAATTTTAAAGAAATTGTTAAACTTATTGACTTAATTTTAACAAACTCGAAAAATCAAAAAATTATAAAAGAAGTTAAAACTAGAGTTTCTGAACTTTGCCTGAAATATCCGCTTAACTACTAAAAAATCCCCTTTCGGGGATTTTTATTTTACTCAACTATTTCTACCAAACCAACCTCAGGTTTTGCTGTTTTGTCAATAGCAACCGACGCTGCTTTGTAGATTTTAACGCTAACTTCTGGGTGTTTTTCTTTAGTAATACATGCGCACTCAGCAACACAGTAGTCAAAACAAAGCCCAACTACGTCTACGCTGACATTTGCGTTAACTTCTTTTAAGTTTTGAAGTAAGTCAACGCCGTACTGTTCTTGGTTAACATCTTGACCTTTAGAAATTATTAAACTGTTTGGAATCTCTGAAATTAGTTTAAGCAGATCATGGTCAATTTCAGCACCTTTTGATTTTTGGACGCAGTGTTTCGGCCAAGGTCCACCTTGCGTATTAAAAGAGCAGTGATTAGAAGGATGCCAGTCTCTGGTAAATATTACCCAGTCGTAATTATTTGTTTGGCTTAACTTAATAATTTCTGCTTTGGCGTTTTGCCAAGGCTCGTAGCCTACTGCCAGTGAGCCGTTAATAAAATCAGTTTGTGCATCTACTATTGCCAAAATTTTCATATCTTTTCTCCTTTTGGTTTTTTAAAAATGTTTATTTATAAAAAAAGCACCTACTTTAAATAAGCAGATGCAAACTCAGTTTTGTAAAATGGCGCCCACTCCAGGTCTCGAACCTGGGACCTTCTGATTAACAGTCAGACGCTCTAACCAACTGAGCTAAGTAGGCGTGGGTGATAATTTAAAATAAAGAAAGAAACTGGCAGCTCCCTATTTTCACGCATTTGCGCTATCGTCGGCGTAAAAG
>CAUTNJ010000007.1:0-25540 GCA_963539745.1 uncultured Acholeplasmataceae bacterium | reverse complement strand
AGTTGGTGAAACAAAACCAGAAATCAAACAAGCAACTGCCGACACTAGTTTAACTATTGATGAAACCAACGCTAACCCTGCTTATCTATCAGGTTTTGAGCCAATTGCAAACACTGAAACTAAAAATATCGAAGCAGACGGAACTACTGAATTTACTATTAACTACCGTCGCCGTAAGTTTACTGTAACTTACGAAGTAAATTACAACGGCAACCATTTTAATGCAACCCCATCATTACAAGACCCCGAAACCGTTGAGTATGAAGGCACTGCTACTAAACCAAGCACTCCTACTTTAACCAGAGTTGGCTATACCTATACATTTAAACACTGGCAACTTAAAGACGAAATGGCTTATGAGCAAGCCGCTGAATTTAATTTTGAAAACACTAAAATTACTAAAAACTTAACGCTTGTTGCTTATTTTGAAGAAACACCAAATTTAGTTAACTACACAATTAACCATGTACTTCCTGGTTTAAATGGTGCAGTTGGTGAAACAAAACCAGAAATCAAACAAGCAACTGCCGACACTAGTTTAACTGTCAGCGAAACCAACGCTAACCCTGCTTATCTATCAGGTTTTGAGCCGATTGCAAACAGTGAAACTAAAAATATCGAAGCAGACGGAACTACTGTGTTTACTATTAACTACCGTCGTCGTAAGTTTACAGTAACTTACGAAGTAAACTACCAAAACCACTTTGAAGGTACACCGTCTGTTCAAAATCCAGAAACTGTTGAGTATGAGGCTAATGCTACTCAGCCGCCTATGCCAACAATTACAAGACATGGCCGTACTTACACTTTTAAACACTGGCAGTTAAAAGATGAGACAGGCAACTCATACAATTTAGCAACTCCTTTTGACTTCAACTCTAAAATCACTAAAAATACAAACCTAGTTGCTTACTTTGAAGAGACAATTGATAAAGTTAACTATAAAGTAGTTCATTATCTTGAAAAAACTGGTGAAGACAGTGCACTAAACGGTCAATACGACAAGATAGAAGAAGTTAAGCAAGACCAAAAAGTAGAAGATGGCGCAACTTACCATGATTACTCAACATTAGACTCTAACTTATATGAAAAAGACACAGCGCATCCGAATAATCTATTAAACTCACAACTTACAACTGGCGACAATACAACTGAAGTTCGCCAATACTATAAGTTAAAAGAAATAAACGTCAAGTTTGTAAAAACTGAAGGTATTGACAGCTTTAAAACAGCAGAAACCATCTTGGTTAAAAAAACCAGAAAAATCACTTTACCTGAGTTTAACTTAAAAGACACATATAACTTTGTAGGTTGGAGTTTAAGCCAAAACGGGCAAATTCAGTCTAAGTTTATAGCAGGCAATGAAAACATTAAAATATACGCACAAACTGAACTTCAAAACAGAGCTATCACTTACACTGTTAAAACTCAAAAAGTAGATGGTAGTTATACCGTAAACACCGAGACTAAGAACGGAAAAATTGGTACAAATCATACAGTTACTTACGCAAATCCAAATAACACTATGTACCTAGACCCTGAATACAGTGTTGCTAATTTAACCGTAAACGCAGATGAAACCCAAAACAAGGTAACCATTACTATTAACCGCAAAACTTACACAGTCACTTATCAAGTTGACGGACACGCGTCTACTATTCCAAATAAAACATTTAGACATGGTGAAAAACATGGCGAAATTGATGAAAGTAAGTTTGAAGCAGATGAACTTGGTATTGTTAAGTTAGAACTAGACAATAGTCAAAAAACTAAAGAAGAAATCAAAAATTTATTAGTTACAAAAAATCATATAATCAAGGTTTATGTAGGAGAACCTAAAAAAATATCTGGCAAATACCCACAAACCAAAGTTGATAGCCCTGCTGGAATACAATTTGAGAGAAACGATGTTCGTGAACTTAAATTTAATTCTAAGGCTGTTAACTACACAGTAAATTTCACTCGTAAATACTACAAAGACAGTTCAGGCAATAGATACGAAATGTATAATGGTAATTACTATAAGTTTGAAGATGTTGAATTTGTAAAGATTCCTAAACAAAGAACTTGGTTTACTAAACACATTATTGACTTTTCACTATTCAACATTTATTACAATGGTTACTCTGATAACGGCAAACCTGAGCATTCTATTTTTAAGGCTATGGTTGAAGAAATTGGCAAAATTATCGGTGAAAATACTTATATGCCTACATATGATGATGGAGATTTCAGTGTTAAACCTGCTCTTATTACTAATCAAAACTACAAATTAGCACGAGATTCTACTGACTATGCCAAAGCAATTTTAGGTAATTTTGGTGGTCATCAAACTAGCTATTATCGTGGTGTTGACTTAAATCCTTTTGCAGAACCTGATAATTTGATTGCTAATTACCACTGGCGCAGCAGATGGCAATGGTGGCTCGGTACACAGTTAACTCGCTCTAACCCAAGCGCGTACTATATCCGCCGCGGTGGCCTACTAAACGACAGCGATACCTACTCCGTTTTTGGTGTAGTAGTTTGCATCAGGTAGTCTCTTTACCGCTTGTCGTAGGTACTTTCTTTCATTTTTGTTTTAGAGATTTTCCCACTGCGTGGCTTTCTCATGTGGAACAATTGTTTATTTTGTTTTAAGGTGAGCAGGCTTTATTGCAACAACTTTACTTTACTACTGTTAGTTTGTTAAATTTATTTGTATAAAATACACAATTATAAGTTTACAACAAAAAGCACATCACTAAATGAGTTAAATTTGTATCTTGCTTGTTATTCTTAATTTTATAAATTATCTAAAGAATTCCCTATTTCTACCACTATATGCTAAATAATTACTGGTCGCTACTACTGTAAAAATAAGTAAAAATACAATTTTTTAACCAAAAAGCAAAGTTTTAACATTTTTATAGCAAGTATTTCTTTTTATTGCTAGTGTATTTTTCTATGTTTCGCGATGTGCATTACTCTATAACTAATCAGCTTAAAATACCCAAAAATTCAATCATTAAAAAAAATTAAAGCACAAATTTAGACATAAATTGTGCTAAATTTGTGCTTTTCGTAAAATCTTTGCTAATTAACGAACTTTTATATAGTGGATGTGGTTGGGAATTTTTTACTTTGATATTGTGGTAAAATCGGGAATTCTTAAATAAAATGTCTAATAAAAAAAGCCGATGGAAACATCGGCTTTTTTTATGTGTTGTATGTAGTTGGTTTGAAAAACCCAAACTCAAAACTAACGTTTTGAAAATTGAGGTGCACGGCGAGCTTTGCGAAGACCGTATTTTTTGCGTTCTTTGACGCGTGGGTCTCTAGTAATTAGCCCTGCTGGTTTTAAGATTTGTCTAAGTTCTGGGTTTAGTTCAAGTAGGGCTCTGGTGATTCCAAGGCGAATTGCGCCGGCTTGGCCAGAAATTCCGCCACCGTTTACATTAGCAGTAACATCGTATTGACTTTCTAAGTTAGTTAAAGCCAGCGGTTGCATTACGTCTAGGCGAACAGCCGCAGAGGCTATGTAGGCACTAAACTCACGACCATTTACTAAAAACTTACCTGTACCTTTAGTTAAGATAACTCTTGCAACTGAGTTTTTACGACGACCAGTTCCTCTAAATTGTACTAATTGCATAATTATTTAACCTCCAAGACGGTTGGTTTTTGACCACTGTGTCTGTGCTCTTGACCAGCATAAACAAAAAGTTTTTTGCCAATTTGGCGACCTAGTCTAGTTTTTGGAAGCATTCCAAGAATTGCTTTTTCAACTAATTTAGTTTGGTCTTTTGCGTGTACATCGCGAGCAGCGATGGCTTTCAGTCCACCTGGATAGTCAGTGTGGTGATAGTAAATTTTGTCTGTCCATTTTTTGCCAGTTAATTGAATTTTTGCAGAGTTAATGATTACTACGTAGTCTCCGCAGTCTACGTTTGGTGTGTAGTCAATTTTACCTTTTCCTTTCAAAATAGAAGCAACGAAAGTAGCCAGGCGACCAAGAGTTTTACCACTTGCGTCAACTAAATACCATTTTTTTGAGTTATTTGGTTTTGCCATTAGTGTTTTCATAAAAAATATTAAATCTCCTTTTTTTAATTAAGTTAACTTTTTTAAAAAAGGGCTAACTCGGAAATTAAATGTACCTTTAAAATCATACCAAAAAAGGCATTTTAAGTCAAAAATAAAGCAGTTCGAAAAACAACTTACGCTTTTTTTCAAACTGTTTCAGACAACCTTATTTAGTCTTTATTTTTAACGCTTCTTTTAAATACTTTAATTACCGATACCAGGATTATTAAAGAAAATACAGTCAGCGCCAAGGTCAATCCACCAATGACTGCAGCTTGTTTTGGGAATTTTTTAAAAAACATTAACGGGTCTTTAAAGAAATCCCAGTAGATTATCGGGTCCTTGATAAAATCAAATTCCCAGTTAACTGTGTGCAGAGAGTAATTTGAACCTAGTGTTAAAGTAACTTTTTGGCCGTTGAGCGTGATTTTTTTAATGTCAATTGTTGGAAATCTTTTTTTAATTAAACTAATAGTTTTACTAAAATCTTGGTTTTTAAGTTCGCTTGAGTTTAAAATAAACTTCCCATTTTTAAAAACTTCCCAATTTAACTTGGCAATCAGTTCTTTTTTTGAAATAAACTGAGCATAGGCCTTTATGTCTTTGTCTACATTGTAGCCAGTGTAGATAAAGTGCCTGTCTTCAGCCAGCCAACCTACAAACAGAGTGTCTTTGTTAACAGGCGGAATTAACTTAACGATTTGCGCAGCATTAGCAATTCCTTCTTTATTAAAGTCAATAGTTTTATCGCCTTCTTTGTAGAGTAGTTCAACTTTAGCCTTAATAACTTTTGGAATTAGTTCAAGGTCGCTTGTGTATTTGCTTTGACTAACGTCAAAACCTTCACCTAAACCTTTTATTTGCCACTCAATAAGTGAGTATCCTGGCTTGCAGTCTTGGTTTAAGTTTTTTAAATCAAATAACTGATATTTGGAGTTAAATGCCAATGCGGTAATATATTTAAACTTAAACCTACCTGGGTTTTTAAAACTTGTAGATTGCTGAGTTGTGTCTAGAGTTATTTCTTTTAGTCTGTCTGAAATTGGTTTATAGTAAATTTTTGGAGTAGTCGTAAATGCGTCTTTTAATTTAAACTTACCTGCCACTTGAATGATGTCTGAGTTAATTAAATCTAGTTCCCAGCCATATTTAGTCAAATCAGGCAAGTCAAATAACGCGTTTGGGTTAGTTAACTTAGTTTCTGCAATTGTTTTTTCAAACTCGCTGTGTTTTAAAATTTGGCCGACAGTTATTTCTTTTTGGGGCCTTTTAGGCTCTTGGTGTCTAAACACCGCGGTTACTTCTGTGTCTTGGTGCAGTGGTGTGCGAGCGCTAAAAACTTGGTAATTTAACTCTAAATGCGAAAACTTAGAGCCAAGTGAAAGATGTGGGAAAAATGGTTTTAAGAAGTTGTTCTTAATTGCCTCATACACACTTTGTCCTTTTAGCATTTGACCTGAGTAAAGCAGAGAACCATCTGCGCTTTTGACTAAAAAGTTAATTAAACCGCGGTTTTTTTCGTATTTAGCCACAACTTCTTTTAAGTCTTTAGTAACTTTGCTTACATCTTTGTCAAAACCTACAAAAGTTTTATCTTGGTAAGTTTTATTTGGATAGAAGTTAAGTCTAGAGCCAAGGTCGGCGCTTAGTTCAGTTTGCGCACTTGGAGTATTTACTTTAACTAAAGTGGTGCCTTGATAGGTAGTTTTTATTTTAATTGTTTTTTTGGCAATTTTAGTCTCAGTTGCAGCCGCAATTTCTAGTAGATACTCACCATATCCTTCAATTTGTTTTTTAAACACACCTGATTTACTTAAATGCCAGTTTAAGTAAAGTGGTTTTTCGCCAACAATATTTAAATGTTTTAAAATTAGCTCAATTAACTGATTTGCTTGCTCTGGGTTTAAGCCCTCGGTAAACTCACCATGTTCAAACTGAGGAAGTGCGTCGTTGGTTAAACTAGATTCATCTTCTTGTTTTAGCCCGCCAAAGTCAAAGTCAGTAAGTTTTGGTTTTCTTGGCTCAAAAACAATAGAGTCACTTACAAAACTATCTTCGTAGTTTTGGTGGCTAGTGGGTTGGGTTTTTAAGAAGTACTTTTGAAAAATCACACCACCATCTAGATTTTGGTCCCAAGTAAGGTCAGTAAAGTACCAATTTTGATTCAAATAAACATAATTCCATGCGTGTGGTCCATTGGCATTGCCGCCTACTACTAAAGTCGGAATTCCGAGTTTATTTAACACATAGGCATAAGCCTTGGCGTACCCGTCGCAAACTGGTAAGTTTTCTCTGGAAAATACAGAAAAAGCACTGTGGGCAATTTTAAAACTAAACTCACTTGAGCCTAGGTTTTCAGCCGCTGCCTTGTTGTAGGGTTTGCGTTTAAGTATTGAGTCGTGTAGGTTTTTAGCAATTTCTGCTCTGGTAATCACGCCGTCTTTGTTTTGGTCTTGGTAAGCCTCTTGCCAAGTTGAGTACTCAGAGTAGGCTAAAAACTCATCTAGTGCTTTTTTAAAACTTACTTGGTTTGTAAAATAAGACTCTAGTCTCAGAGTTTTGACTTTTTGAGTTGTGCTATACACTTGTTTGTTAATAGAACCGGTTAACCAAAAGTATTCGGGTTTGTTTAAGAAACTATAAACTATTTTTGTTAAGTTATTATCACTATCTACTATTTCCATGCCATCTAAGTCGAGTTCTAAAATACCTGAGTCAGTTAATCCATCTGTTGCTAAGAGTTCAAATATTTTGTTTTCAATTTTTTTGGACTTAGCCTTTTGGTCTGGGTTTAGTTTAGAAGTTTGACTGTATTTATCAATAGATTCGCTTGGTTTGAAAATTAAGTTTTTTTCTTTTAGAGTATTTAATTTCTCAATGTAAGTTTTTTTACTTACTTCGGCTTTGTAGTAGTTGATGTCTTTAACTTCGGCTTTAGCGGTAGTTTTTAAAAAAACTAAACCCAAAAGCAAGAAAGTCAAGAAAGTTAAAATGATTAAATTAAAGGATTTTAGTTTTCGCAAGGCATTCACACTCCTTTTTAATTTATTATAAGTGCTTAAAAAACATTTTTAAAAAAACGAGGTCACCCTCGTTTTTAAAATGTAAATTAGTTTAAAAATTAGTTAGATTTAGCTATTTTTTGAATTGAAAATATTTAGGCAGCCCGTTTTCAAAAGGGGTTTTCATTTCACCTTGGATTAGTGGTTCTGCGTATTCAATAAACTCATCTGTTAAACCTGTGTGGTCTTGTTTAATCCACTCAAGTGGTACTCTCTTTTCACTGTTTTTAATGCGAGAAAGTGAAACTACACCGTATTCTAGTTTATAAATTTGTCCAGGTACACGTTTAACTGCAATCATTTTATCGGTGTGTCCCATGATAGCCGCAGTTGCGCCAAACACACCTGAGTTGTAAGCCTCTTGCACATCGGTTTTACTTTGCAGGTGAGCGCTTGAGCGTTGCATTGTAGAAAGTTCAATAGCTCTAGATTTAACGTCGCAAACTTTTTTAAGTTCGTTGGCCAAGATTTGAGCAACACCGCCTAGTTGAGTGTGTGCAAAGGCATCTTTTGTGGCTTGTTTATAAAGTTCGGCAATATAGTTGCCTTCTGCGTCTCTAATACCTTCTGAAACTACCACAAAAACATGTGGTTGTTTTTTTAATACTCTTTGCACTTCTGCAATAAACTCTTGAATTGAAAAAGTTTGTTCAGGTAGATAGAAAAGATCAGGCCCCAAGCCTGCCTTTTTGGCAAGCATAGCGCTGGCTGTCAGCCAGCCTGCGTTTCTACCCATAATTTCTACAATATTGATAGAAGGGGTGCTATATACATTGGCATCTTGTTTTAATTCCATTAGCGTAGTTGCTATGTATTTAGCAGCAGAGCCATAACCCGGTGTGTGGTCAGTTAAATCCAAATCGTTGTCTATAGTTTTAGGAATACCAATTACCCTGCATTCATACTTTTTGGCCTGCAAGTATTGAGAAATCTTGTAAGCACTGTCCATTGAGTCGTTGCCACCAATGTAGAAAAAGTAGCGAATGTTGTATTTCACAAACGTCTCAAGGATTTTTTGATAGTCCGGGTGTTGCAGGTCTTTGTCTAGTTTGTATCTGCAACTGCCCAAAGCAGACGCTGGGGTGTTTTTTAGAAGTTCAAGTTGTTGTTTATCTTGAGCACGAATGTTAATCAGCCAACCGTTAATAGCGCCAACTATACCATTTTGTGCTCCATAAATATTTTCAATAAATTCGTATTTTGCACATTCTTCATATATTCCTAGAAGTGAAGAATTGATTACACTGGTAGGTCCACCAGATTGTCCAATTAATACAGATCCTCTTAATGCCATGTTTTTACCTCTCATTCAATTATAACACACCTATATAAGTTTAAAAGTCTTTAAAAAACAGGTGATTTTGAAACTTCAATAATCGGCTTACTAGGTAGTTTCAAAGGATTTTAAAAACGAAAAACCTACCTTATTTTGTCTTACTTTTTCACCTAAATTACCTAAGTTTTTACTCAGCAAAAAAGCCCCAAACTTAGGAAAAGCGCGGCTTTCGTGTTAAAATAAAAGAGGCATTTTATGCCTTATTTAGGAGATAATTTATGAAAATAGCAATTTTAACTTCAGGTGGCGACGCACCAGGAATGAACGCTGCTATTAGGGCGGTTGTTCGCACAGCCGATCAGGCAGGAATTGAAGTTCTAGGTATTAGAAACGGTTACGCTGGTTTGGTTGAAAACGATTTTGTTGAACTAAAGTCAACTGATGTTAGTGGGTTTTTGCAAATGGGTGGAACCTTTTTGGGAACCAACCGACTTAAAGAATTTGTGGAAGTAAACGTTCAAAAAATCGCTCAAAACAACTTAAAAAAAGCCGGAGTTGATTACTTAATTACAATCGGCGGAAACGGAACTTACCAAGGAGCCTTGGCTTTGTCTAAACTGGGTGTCAACACAATCGGAATTCCCGCAACAATTGACAACGACCTTGGCGGAACAGACAGCACTATTGGTTTTTCTACTGCCCTAAACACCATAATGGACGCAATTGATAAACTAAGAGACACATCTTCTTCACATCATCGCTGCTCTGTTATTGAAACTATGGGCAGAGGTTCTTCGGAACTTGCAATTTACTCAGCGATTTGCGGAGGGGCTGAGTACGTAATTACTCACGACAAACCTTTTGATAAAGCCGACTTAATGGCTAAGTTTAAAGAATATAAGCGCCAAAACCGCAAACATGCAATTGTAGTAGTTTCAGAAAAACTACTAAATGTACACGAGCTTGCTGAAGAAATATCTAGAGAAACTGGTTTTAACTCGAGAGCCACAGTACTTGGCTACGTACAACGCGGGGGTTCTCCTTCTCAATATGACCGCTTTTTGGCAACTTCACTTGGCGTTAAAGCAGTTGAACTTATAAAATCAGGCCTAGTTGGCGGCCTGGCTGTGGGTCTTAAAAACTCAGAAGCAGTTTATACAACTTTAGAGACAGCACTCCTTGAAAAAAGAGACCACGAACAGTTGTTTAATATTTTAAGGTTGGTATCTTAAAATTTATAAACTAATTTCTAACCTTTCGCCAAAAGGCGATCAGGTTAACGCAATTAAAGAAATTACTAAAAACTTCCAAGCCGGAGTTAAAGAACAAATTTTGCTAGGAGCAACTGGAACCGGCAAAACTTTTACTATTGCCAATATTATTGCAAACCTTGATAAACCTGCACTAATTTTGGAGCCAAATAAAACTTTAGCTGGTCAAATTTACTCTGAGTTAAAACAAATTTTTCCGAAAAACAACGTAGAGTACTACATCTCTTACTACGACTACTACCAACCAGAGGCCTACAACGTAGCGACTGATACCTATATTGCTAAAGACGCGGCAATCAACGACGATATTGACCAACTTAGAAACAAAACTATATCTTCGCTAATGGAGTCTAAAAACACGATAGTTGTGGCTTCGGTTTCAGCAATTTACGACATTGGTGATTTTGAAGAGTTTAAAGCGCAAACCTTGTTTGTACGCAAAAATGCCAAAATGAGCGTTGCTGAGTTTACCGCTAAATTGGTTAAAATTAAATACACCAGAAACGACTTTGACAAAAAACGCGGAACTTTTCAAGTTAAAGGAGACACTGTCTACATATATCCGGCAAACACCCACGACCTGGCGATTCGCGTGGAGTTTGAAGATGACTTAATTTCAGACCTAGTGTTTGTAGATAAACTGAACTTACGTCCACAAAAACGAATTGAGTTTATCACAATTTATCCTGCGACTTTTTTCTTAGTCAACGAGGCTAAACTACGCTTGGCAATTGAGCGAATTAAAGCGGAACTTGAAGACAGACTTGCCGAACTTAATTTTCAAAATAAACTGCTTGAATCCCAACGTCTTCAGCAAATTACTAACTACGATATTGAAATGATAGAACTAACTGGTACCTGCGCAGGTATTGAAAACTACCAAAGACACATGCAGTTAAAGGAACCTGATGCCACTCCTTCTACTTTACTTGAATTTTTTGGATCTGACTTTATTACGGTAGTAGACGAGTCTCATATCACTATGCCGCAAGTTAAAGGCATGTCTGCTGGCAACTCAGCGCGCAAGGCTAATTTAGTTGAATACGGTTTTCGCTTACCTTCTACTTTTGACAACCGCCCACTTTATTTTAGTGAGTTTACTTCTAAGTTAGATAAAGTTATTTACATGTCAGCAACTCCAGGGGAATACGAAATGGCTCGCAATTTACCGGTAATTGAACAAGTTATTCGCCCGACTTATATTGTGGACCCGGAAATTGAAGTCAGAGAAAAACTCGGCCAAATTGACGATTTGTTTGTAGAAATTAAAACAAGAGCTCAAAAAAACGAGCGTACTTTAGTGACTTGTTTAACTATCCATACTGCTGAACTTTTAACTAAGTACTTTAAAGAAAACGGACTAAAAGTCGCTCACCTTCACTCTAAAGTAAAGAGTATTGAACGTTTAAAAATTATTAAAGACTTAAGGGCAGGTAAATATGATGCTTTAGTTGGTATTAACTTACTTAGAGAAGGACTCGACATTCCAGAAGTTAGTCTAGTCGCAATTTTAGACGCAGACATTCCAGGACTTTTTAGGTCTAAAAACTCACTTATCCAAATAATTGGCCGAGCGTGCCGCAATAAGGCAGCAAAAGTTATAATGTACGCAGACCAGGTGACTAAACAAATGCAGGAAGCAATTGACGAAACTTACCGTCGCCGAGAAATTCAACTTAGGTTTAACCGCGAAAACGGAGTTTCGCCAATAGTTATCGAAAAACAAAACATTGAAAACATAGAGTTTGGCCAAAAAGTCAATCCTGCAATTGACTATGTTGCTAAATCCGACAAAGATGTGCCTGAGTTAATTAAAGAGTTAACTAAACTAATGGAAAAAGCAGCTGCAGAGTTTGACTTTGAAAGTGCGATTAACTTCAGAGACGCCATCGCTGAGCTGAAAGGACTTGAATAATGAAAAAAACTCCTAAAAGCAAAACTAACCAACAAACAGAGCAAGTGTTTCTCAAACCACTTAAAAGAAATTCACTTAAACAAGACCAAGAACTGGCATATAACGCCGCTCGTGGCGAGGCTTATGAGGTTTTTTGTATTAGCGAGTTAATTAAAGAAAATAAAGACACTGCGGTTAGGTTTATCACTCCACATTTTGATAGGTCTAAGCATATAGAGGTAAACCAATTTGAAAACTTTAATATCACTAATAACGCTTTTTACTACATTTATAAGTTTGACTTCAATGGTCGCACTTTAACTTACCCACTTTGTGAGTTTGATTTAATTGCTTTAAATCAAGCAAAAAAACATCTGCATTTTTATGAGTTTAAAGCTAAACGCAGCTTAAGTGCACAAGACTCTATGCAAATTAAAAAAGCCTTGGACTTCATTCCCCACATTTTAAAACGCAAATATACTTTTGACTACACCTTTATTTCAAGTAAAGAAAGTAGCGAGGAAATTCAAAAACTGACCAATACTAAAGTAATTACTGAGTTAAATGAACCAATTTTAATTAAAGACGGACAGTTTTTTGCCAAATATTTAAGAGAACCAAAAAAATCTGAGACCTTACCGGTAATTGTACTTGATCAAATTTTCAACAAGTTTGACTTTATTTTGCATATTTATAAGTTTTGTTTAGAATACAAAAAAGTCATGGAAGTGCTTGAGTTTGTAGATGACCCCGCACACATTAAGATCAGTTATTTTGATAAAATGTTACCAGAGCAGTATTTAGTTGAACGCATTTATGATTTTAGTACTATCTTTAACCAAACTTTTTATATCTTTAACACAATTAAGCGAATTTATCAGAAAATTGAGTATAAAAAAGGCCACTTTTTTAAAGACGGTGAAGTGATTTCTGAAAACAGAAAAACCTATATAGAAATAGTGGCTTTGCGTAAGTTAATCAGAGAAATTGGGCTTACTGCCTTAACTGAAAACGAGGTAAGCAAAAAACCTTTAAAACCAATGTCTAAAAATAAAGCAAAAAACCAAAGAAAACTATCCAACCGATAAATAAACTGGAGTTTTAATCAAGAACAAAATTTAGCCCTTTTAGGTTTCGGACTAAAAGGGTTTTTTATTCAAAAAATAACGCAGTTTTTATAATAAAAAATGCAATTTTAATTAAAGAACTAAAAGTGTTTAAAATTAAGCGATATATCGCGTAATTTACAATCAACTAATTTCTAGTGAGTATTTAGTTGATGTTGGCGTAGTTGAAAAAAATGTGCTTAATGAAAACGGAAATGGTACTAGAGTTAAAATAGAGGTTGACTTTGTTGCAAACAAAGGAAACAAGAGACTCTATATTCAGTCATGTTATTCAATTGAAGACTTAGAGAAACAAAAAATTGAAGAGCGACCTTTTAGAGTAATTGACGATAATTTTGAAAAAGTTTTCGTTGTGATGAACTTACCGATTAGAAGTTATCAAACTGAAAACGGCATTAAAATTGTTAGTTTAATTGATTTTCTTTTGAATTATTAGTTTGCTACAAACAAATAAAACATAAGTTTCTTGTTTTATCCCTTAAAAAGTGATATATTTTAAGGGATAAAAGTTAAAGTAAGAGATAAAATGAGAAAATTTACTTATTTAAAAATTAAAAATATAAAACTAGACAACGAAACTCAAAACCTAATTAGAGAAATTTACAGATATCGCGGACAAGAAGAGGTTTTTTTAAAATTATTGCCAAATCAAATCTCACAACTTTCTACAAATTCAGTCGTACAAAGCGTTCAGTATTCCAACGAAATTGAAGGTATATCTACCACAAACTATCGGCTAAGAAAAATTTTAGAAGAAAAAATTAAACCAATTAGTAGAAATGAAAAAGAAATAGCCGGTTATGGAAATGTCTTGAGTTTAATCAATGAAAATTATCAAATCATAGATATTTCTAAAAATCATATTTTACAATTACACGGTATTATGCTTAAGCACGTGGGTACATCTTTTGCTGGTCAGACTAAAAATGTGCAAAACTGCATAAGCGTCACCTATGCAAATAAAGAAAGCGCGGTAATTTTTACACCACTTTCACCATTTGAAACACCGTTTGCTCTAGATGAACTTTGTAGTGAATTCAACAAAGCAATTTCTGACCCTGAATGTGAGCCCCTGCTGGTGATATTTATGTTTATTTATGACTTTTTGTGTATTCACCCTTTTAATGATGGAAACGGTAGAATTTCGCGATTACTTATGAATCTTTTACTTTTAAAAACTGGTTTTCATGTAGCTAAATATCAATCAATTGAAAAAATCATTGCTGAAACTAGTAAGGAGTACTACAGTTCGCTTTTTTTGTCTGGTAAAAACTGGCATGAAGAAAAAGAAGATGCCACACCTTTTATTAAATATATGTTGACTACTATGCTGGTTGCATATAGAGACTTTACAGAAAAAGTTTTATTAATTGGCACAAAATCATCTGCCTTTGATTACGTTAAAAAAGCGGTAAAACTAAAATTAGGTAGATTTTCAAAACAAGAAATTGTTGATATTTGTCCAGGCATTAGCCTAAGTTCAATAGAAGGTGCACTTCGTAAATTAGTCCACCAAGGTGAATTAAAAAGAGAAGGTAAAGGACGTTCTATTAAGTATATTAACCTGTCAAAAACACTGGTTTAACATTGCTTTAAAATTTTAGTATTTTTTTGTTAGAATGGCTTTAAAAAAGAGTTAATATATGCAAATAATTGTAATTAAAAAGTGGTAATTTTAAACGAGAGTTTCTGAGATTGAAAGCTTAATTAAGGCAGGTGAAAGAATATAAGCAGAGGTTAAGGAGTCTAAATTCGAATTACTGAAGAATCTGCTTAGCACGCTTATTTTATTAACAATAAAATAGGTTTGCGCATATCACTTGAAGTAAACTAAAAAACATTAGTGTTGATAAAAGTAAGGTTGCAAAAATAATGGTTTATTTAACCTTTTTTTGATTCAATGACGTATTTATTTCCCTAACACTGAAAAAATGATAATAAATGCTCTGAAAAAATGATAATAAACGCTCTGAAAAAATGATAATAAACGCTCTGAAAAAATGATAATAAACGCTCTGAAAAAATGATAATTTATCAAAATGTATTATAATTTGCGTATAGGAGCATGCAAAATGAGTCATATCGAATATAAAAAAAGGTTAATTGAAACAAAAATAAAAAGAAAGTTACTCTATAGTGGTGCAGTCTTGATAGATGGCGCAAAATGGTCAGGGAAATCAACTACCGCAACGCAGTACGCAAAGACAATAATTAAATTACAAGACATTGATACGAAAAATAAGTATAAAACATTAGTTGGATTATCTAAAACAGAGATTCTTAGTGGAGAGCCCCCTATATTGTTTGATGAATGGCAAGAAGTACCAGAAATCTGGGATTACATTCGCATGAATGTTGACGAAACTCAAGCAAAAGGTAAGTTTTTACTCACTGGTTCAACTAAAAAACAGAATGTAAAAACCATGCACACTGGAACTGGTAGAATCAACTCTGTTATGATGCGTCCAATGTCATTATTTGAAAGCGGTGAATCTACAGGCTCAGTTTCTTTAAAGTCTTTATTTGAAAAAGCGAAAATAGAACCTCTTTACTCAGAAATTTCTGTTAGAGACATTGCCGAACTAATTTGCAGAGGCGGGTGGCCAGGAACTTTAACTTTACCGAAGGACTTGCAACTAGATATACCAAAAGATTTGCTTTCAGGCATACTTAAAGAAGATATAGATGAGGTTGATGGTATTAAAAAAGATAAAGAAAAACTTAAAAAAATCATAAAAAGTTATGCTAGAAATATTTCAACATTGGCTACTAATAAAACAATATATCGCGATCAAAACTATGAAAACATTGTTGAAGCGCCTACTTTTGAAAAACATATAAATGCTTTAAAAGCACTTTATATAGTTGAAGATGTACCACCTTGGTCTTTTAAATTTAGAAGTTCCTCAAGACTAAAACAAGGTTATAAAAAACAGTTTGTAGATCCAAGTATAGCAGTTGCCGCGTTAGATTTATCCCCAGATAAATTACTGCAAGACTTTGAAACATTTGGTTTCTTTTTTGAGTCTATAGTCACACGCGACCTAAGAGTATATTCAGATATGCTAGATGCCACAGTTTATTATTACCGAGATTCAAGTGGGCTTGAAGTTGACTTAGTTTTAGAACTGCCTGACGGTAGATGGGCTGGAGTTGAAGTTAAATTAGGGCTAAATGAACTTGATAAGGCTGCTAAAAATCTACTTAAACTCGCTAAACTCGCGGCAAAAGAACCTGAGTTTTTAATGATTGTAACCAATAGTCAAATGGCCTATACCAGGCCAGAAGATGGTATACATGTGGTTCCGCTTGGTTGTCTACGCGATTAGCTAAATTAAAAAAAGAGATGTTTTGAAACATCTCTTTTTTTTCGCTTTAAGCAAAAACAGTTTGTTTGCTTTGACTAAAGTAGTTTTGTTGAATGCGGTGAATAGAACTAATGAAAAAGTCAATTTGTTTTTCAATAGTTTGGTTTAGTAAAGAAATATTGGCAAGGGCCATATAGTGTCTAAAAATAATTTCGGTAAACTGAGGAAAGTCTATAAAAGGGTTGCGGTTGCCTTGAATACGGGCAATTCTTTCGTTGCGGTTTTGTTCAAAGACAGTAACTGGGTCTTTAGTGTGGAATTTAATAAAGTTGCGAACATCACCCATTTTTGCATTTTCTTTTTTTTCGCCATACGCATTTTCACCTGGTTTCTCAGTAGTAACTTTTAGCCAATCGTAGCGGATTAACATGTAGGCAATAATTCTAGAAACATCTCCAATGTGGTCATCACCTGGATAAAACCAAGTAGCGTTACCGTCTGCTTTACCACTTCCGTCTTTGTAGTATGAATTATTACGTTTACTGTTTAGATTTTTTGTTAAAACACGCAAATTATGTAGATCTGAATCTATTCCTTTACTGGTATTTCCAGCGTGCTTTTTAGTAGCCATATAGCTGTTTGGCCAAACGTGTTCAAGGTTCCAAGGATCACCACCAGTTGGCCACTCTTTGTTGTATTGTATACCATCGTAAATAGACCAGGACTTGCCTGTGTCTAAAAGGTCGTTGCTACCTGTGTGTTCTTTAGCAAATTTGTAGTTTTTAATATTTGTATGTTTGCGGACAGTTAGTTCTCTAAGTTGTCTTAGAAGTTCCGCAGGGTTTTCAGTATTGAAGTTAATTCCTTGATAGTATTTTTTTGCGTTTTCTGAAAGAATAGCGGTATTTGCTCGTCTAAAACCATCGTGTTTTGCTTCAGGTTCGGTTGTTTTTTCGTATTTAACTTCCAAAGTTAAGTTGTATTTGACTTGAATTTCAAAAGTGTTGTCGGCCTTAATTAAAGAAGTTTTATCTTTTCCATTTATTAACAACGACTTAATTTTGTAGCCTGACTTTGATTTAACTGCAAACTTAAGGACAGCACCTTTTTCGGCTTTGTTGTCGTTTAAATTGCCACTTAGTAGACTTAGTTCTGAGTTTTGGAAGTTAACATCGTAAGTTTCTGCATTTTTATACTCAACTTCTATGGTAGTTGCTTGGTTTACAGTAAGTTTGAATTTATTGTTTTCAACTAAGTGAGTTCGGTCTTTGCCGTTAATAGTTAATTTCTTAAAGGTTTTGCCAGGCTGTTTTTTAATTTCAAACTCCAGCATTGCACCTTTTTTGGCTTTGTTGTCCGCGTCAATTGTGCCGACAGTTAAATTAAGGTGTGCGCTGTTGTAGTTAACTAAGTAATCTTCTGGTTTTGAGTCAGCACCGTCGTTTTTATAAATTACTTCCAAAGCAGTTTTTTTGTTAACCTTAATAGTGAATTTATTCGCTTTTACTAAGTTAGTTCTGTCTTCTTCGTTAATTATTAGTTTTTCAAAAGTTTTGTCAGGAATTTGCTTAATTTCAAACTCAAGTTCAGCACCTTTTTGTGCTTTGTTTTCAGCAGACAGGTATCCTGATTTTAAAGTTAAATTAGCACTGTCGTAGACAACTTCGTATTCAGTTTCTTCAGGGTCTTGAGTATTTTCTTTAAACTCAACTGAAACAGTGATATTTTCAGTAACTGTATATCTCAATTTGTTGTCAATTAAAGCATCAGTCCAGTCGCTTCCGTTAATTTTAAATGCAGATATTTCTTTACCTTTAGGTACAGTAACTTCAAATTCAACCTCGGTATTTTGTCTAACTTGTTCTGGATTGATACCAGGTGTTGTAATTTTAACTTCTGCAGGTAGCGAGATAGTGTAGAAATCACCTTGCACAGGCAGAACCTTAAAACGCAGTTCATATTCAAATGAGTTTGTGTTGTCAAAAGTGATTTTTGCAACAATTGAAATAATTCGGTCTCTACCATCATCTGGCTGCAAAACATTGACGCGGTTGCCAACGATTTGAAAATACTTTTCGTTTGTTTTGTCTTTTAGTTGGTAAATTACGGAAATTGACTTACCTTGATATTTACCTTCTTCTAAAATTGAATTTTTAATTTTAAAAGGTTTAGTGATTTTTAAACGGTCTTTGTCTGGTTTTGTAAATTCGTATTTAGTGTTTTCAATTAACACATCTTTTAAAGTTTCAATTTGAATTTTACAAGCGTATAGTGAAAACACAGAGATAATAGATATAAACATGATAAAAAATTTTTTAAAAATACTCATTTGAGACCTCTTTTACCTATCAATAATTATATCAAGTTTGGCTAAAACTTTTTACAAAAATATGCAATAAAACTACGTTTTTAAGTGCTATACTTTAAGTAGATATTTATTTTTTTAATTGAATTTAAAAGAAAGCAGGTGTGTATGAAAAGTGGACTGTTTTGCGATCTTTACGCGCTAACTATGGCAAATTCTTATTTTTTGGCCAATAAACACGAAGAAATTGTGTATTTTGATGTATTTTTTAGAAATATGCCAGAAAACGGAGGATACGGTGTGTTTTCAGGACTTGAAACTGCGCTAAAGTTTTTAAAGCAAGTTCGCTTTAAGGTAGACGAACTAAAATACTTGGCCAGTCTTGGAATTTTTGCACCCGAATTTTTGTCTTATTTAAAAGATTTTAAGTTCAAAGGTGAAGTCTACTCTTTTTTAGAAGGTAGTTTAGTGTTTGCCAAAGAGCCTATTATGACAATAAAAGGCACCTTAGTTGAGTGTCAGTTAGTCGAAGCCTTTATTTTAAACTCAATTAACTTTGAAACTTTAATTGCAACCAAGGCAGCCAGAATTGTGAAAGCCGCAAAAGGCCGCGCAGTTTTTGAGTTTGGCACCAGACGCGCGCATTCAAGTAGTGCAGCGTTAAAAGGAGCGCGCGCGGCTTACTTAGCCGGAGCGCTAGCGACTTCCAATGTTTTGGCAGGTAAAGACAACAAAATCCCGGTAGTTGGTACTATGGCGCACTCCTATGTTCAAGCCTTTAGCAGCGAATACACAGCATTTTTAACTTGGGCTAAACATAATCCCGAAAACATTAGTTTACTAATAGATACTTACTCAACTTTAGGCTCTGGTCTTGCAAATGTCATTAAACTCCAAAAAGAAGTTTTAGACAAACAAGGTCTAAAAGTCCAGTCAGTTAGAATAGATAGCGGAGATATCGCTTATCTTTCTAAACAAATCAGAAATAAACTAGATAGCGCTGGCATGAGTTTTGTCAAAATTTGCGCAACCAATTCACTAGATGAATACATTATTACTGACTTGCTTGCCAATCAAGGTGCAAAGGTAGATTTGTTTGGAGTTGGCGAAAGACTAATTACTTCAAGTTCACAACCCGTGCTTGGAGCTGTCTATAAACTAGCTGCTACCGTGGAAAACGGAGTGGCAGTTCCTAAGATTAAAGTTTCTGCGACTGCAGAAAAAACTACCCTCCCTGGAGTAAAAGAAGTTTTTAGAATTTATAAAGATGAAAAAGCAATTAGTGATTTAATTGCCTTAAAAGGCGAAAATCTAGGACAAGAGACTTCAGTATATGCACTGTCTGACCTACAGACTAAATTAAGTTTAAAGGATTGTAAAATAAAACCTGTGCGCTCACTGGTTTTTAAAAATGGTGAAATTTTAGTTAAAGATACACTTAGAAAAGCAAGAAAAAGACTAGGCACTCAATTTAAAGAAGTTTGGCCAGAGGTTTTGAGACTAAGCAACCCGCATCCTTTTTATGTAGATATCACGGCGACATTAAAAGGTCTGCAAACTGAACTTTTAAACAAGGCAGGCCGTGATGCTTAACATAGTGTTATTTGAACCACTAATTCCTGAAAATGTTGGAAATATTATGCGAACTTGTGTAGCCTTAAATGCTCATCTGCATATCATTTGCCCAACTGGGTTTGACATAAACGACGCAAGAATGCGAAGAGCTGCACTTGATTACCGTCAGTTTAGCCGTGTTACTTTTTACCTAGACTACGGCAACTTCTTAAAACGAAATAACCCCGCGCAAATTTACTATCTTTCTCGTTACGCAAAGCAGTGTTACACTGACCTTTGCTTTAAGCCAGATAAACCAGTTTATTTGATGTTTGGTAAAGAAACCACTGGGATTGATAAAGAAATTTTAAAAAACAATTTAGACAAATGTTTTAGAATTCCAATGTCTAGACATGTCCGCTCTTTAAATCTCGCAAATACCGTGGCGATAGTTGGCTACTTTTGGGCAGAAAAACTAAATTTTCCTGAAATGGAAAAATTTGAACCTGAATGTTTCAAAGGTAGTGATTTTTTAGAAAAATAAAAAAAGCCTTGCTCTTAGGAACAAGGCTTTTAAATTAGCGATTAGCGTTTATTTATTCAACAACAACAGTAAATGAAACTAAATATAAACTTCCCCCGCCAATATTTTTAATTTCAATTTTGTTTGTTTTTGGATTTAAAACAAACGTAAAATCAACATCACCATCGTTCTTATTAACTGGATTATTTGAATTTTTACCATTAACAGAGGCAAAAACATCTCTACCTGCTACACATCCATATTTTAAGTTAATAGATTTAACTTTATGTGTACCAAAATTAATTTCAACAACGCCGGATTTTTTATTTGTACCTAGTTTGTTTTTTCCACCAGATTTAGTGAAACTTGTTTTTTTAGTGATAGTTGCAGTAACCCCGTTAACTGTATTTGATTTTAAGTTAACGCCATCAAACTCAAATGTTGCAGTTTTTTCTGGATTAACTTCATCTTCTTTTAAGTATTTATAAGTAACTTCGTATTCAAAGACTTCATCTTTCAAAACACCTTCTGAAACTGTCGCTGTAAACTTAACCTTGGTGTTGTCAAGGCTTTGGTCGGTTTTAACTTTGCCGTCTTTATCTAAAATGTCGGCAGGAGTATATGACCAAGTTAATTTTTGACCGTGTAGTTCTTGAGGTAACTTAACTTCATCTCTTGAACGAAGTTCACTCTTTAAGTCAAAGAAGGCTTTCAATTCAGATTTTACTCTATCGCGAGTTTGGTTTTTCTCAAACTCAGCGTCTAGTGCAAGACCAGTTTGACTTAAGATAAACATACCTCGTTTATTTCCAAAGTATCTGTAGACAGCGTCTTTGATGTGAACAGCCTTGCCGTCTGCAAGAAAAGCCTTAGCAGCATCATTTAATACAACTAGTTCAATCTTTTTTCTACCGTCAATTTGAAGGTAATATTTTTCAGCATTCTTGTCCTTTTTAATTACTTGGCTGTTAATTGAAACTAAGGTACCAGTTTCTGTATTCCACAGAGTGTTTAGGTCTGGAACTTCTGTAGCCGCAACATTGGAAATAGTTTCTGTACCTGTATATTTGCGGATATCTGACTCTTCGTAAAAAACGTAGTCTTTGCCTTTAAAACCGTGGATTAAAATGTGTTGGTAGGTATTGGCAGTACCTTTAAATATGTCCTTTTTAAAATCAAGAATTACGATGTCGCCAACTTTAGCACCAAAGTCTTTCATAACGCGAACTACTAAGTATTTACCGTTTTGGCCGACTAGCGCTAAATTGACAAATTCACCTTTAGCACCGTCTTCACCGTTGATTGTTTCAACATCTGAAATTTGTGTAACTTTGCCCAGGAAAGAACCAGTTTTGGCGTGAATATCGCTAAACGGCAAATAGTTTTCAGTTTGAGATACAGTTAAGTCTATGTCATAGTCAATGGTATTAGCCGGAACTTTGCCATCTTTAACTTCAGAGTATGCTTCTGCAGTTTTATGTTTAGTTAAACTCCAGTGTTTAAATACATAGCCTTCGCGAGCATCTAAAACTTGCTTTAATTCAAGGCCATCAAAGTAAGTAAAGTTAACATAGTCGCCATCTTTGTCGTTTTGTACATTTAAGTCTTTTAAAGCATCTTTGGCTGCTTCGTAGGTAAATCTAGACATAGAAGCACCGTCTAAATAAGCCTTGTATTTAGTAATTTCAATGTTTGCAGTGATTGTTTTATTGCCAAAGCTGCCTTTTTGAATTTTTTCAACATCCCATCCCTTAAAGGTGTAGCCTTTTCCGTTAGCAAGAGCAGTGAAAGTAATGTCTTCGCTTTCAATAGTGTAGGTAGTTGGGTTAGAGTTTGTAACTTGGCCAATTCTTTGGTCTACAACGTATTCAATTTGGTAAGTAATTAGCTCAAGTTTAGCAAAAAGAGTAATTCCGGCTTTGGTATCGGTTAAATCTTTCGCTTCTACTTTAGTAGTAAAGGTATCTTCTTTGTACCAACCAACAAAACGGTAGCCAGACACCTCTTTTGGAGCAAGCAGTTCATCGGTAATTTTGCTGTTGTGAATAAACTGTTTTTTCTCTTCTTGCTGACCATGTGCTTTGGTGTTGTATTTTAAAGTAAGTTCGTATTTGAGTGGATTTGCCTGTGGCTCTGCGTCTTTTTGTTCTTGAGAAAGCGCAGTGTTTACAGGAACTTTGTCCCATTTAGGAAAATCGCCTTCAAGTACTGATGATTTTAAGTAGAACGCAGGAACTTCAGGTAAGGTCATCATTGCAGCATTTTTAATGTTTGCTGCTTTAATCATGAATCTTGAGTAAATTACGCCAGATCCGTCGCCTTCTGTGTATGAAAGTCTCTTAACGTAGTCGGCTTTGACAAATCCTTCTTCAAAAGTAATAGTCATTACTTTATTAGCGTAAGTTATTTTAATTTTGTTTAAATCAAAAGCGTATGGGTTATCTAGGCCATCTAATACTGATTTAGGGTCAGCAATAGCCGCTTCCAGTTCAGCGTTTTCTGTGAAAGTTAAGGTTACTGTATTTTGATTTACAACCTCTAGTTTTGCAGTAAAGTTAGACTCTTCAAATTCAGCTCTTAAAGTTAAGTCTTTAAACTTACCATCGGTAGATTTGATTTCTTCATTAGTTTCTGTATCAATCCATCTTTTGAAGTGATGTTTTTCTTTAAATGCAGGTTTGAACTCTACTTTGTTTTTAACTGTGTAAGTTGCTGTGTTGTCAGGTGAGTTTTGTGCGCCTTCTAGTCCTTGATAGGTAATTGAGTAAGTGTGAACTGTTTTAACTTCAGAAATAGTGATATCTTTTTCTGCGTTTTCAGGCATTTCAGACCATTTAAAGTCATAACCTGGTGTAGTGCTTAGTGTAGGATATTGAATTTTTTCGCCATATGCGTAATCTTTAGTCTCATTTTGTCTACCATCGGTAAAAGTAAAATTAACAGTTGGTCTAAAGTCTTTTAATTTAGCATATACTGTGATGTCGCCAACTGTACCTTTTTCAATTTTGGTAATTTTAGTTTGGAAGTCTGCTTCTTTATACCAACCTTCAAAGATTTTGCCAGGAGTATTTGGGAACGCCATTAAATTAAACTCAGGGGTAGTTACGTCAAACTCAGTAGTTTGAACAGTGGTGTCACCTGACTTGTAAGTCAAGGTGTATTTAATTAAAGTTTCTTTTATTTCAAAGATTTTGCCATCATGGATTTTGGCAAATTTAGCATTTTCATCAAGCGCTTTTCCTGTGTCTTTGAATACCCATTGTTGTTCGTATCCAGGTTTTGCAGGAATAGTAGGTGGAGTTACTGGTTGGCCAATGTGTCCTTCTACTTTGTGCTCAGTTGCACCAATAAAGAAGCGATATGTAATTTTTTTGTGTTCTGTGTAGACAGGGGAAATTACTGTAGTTTCAGTAAAGTCGTGTGGGAAGGTTTGTGACCACTTAGCTGTGTGGAATTCTTTTTTAGGAACTTTTGGAATTCTTGAATCTTTTGCTGTAAAGTGTGAGTTCCATTGCTTTAATTCTTTGTCTGTGCTGTTGAAGTTCTTTCTAACTTGCAGTTTAGCCAGGTCTGTTGTGTCTTCGTTTTTAAAAGTAATGTCAAGAACAGTGTATTCAACAATATTTGGAACCAGTTCAGTGTCTTCAGTTAACTTGTTGATGTCAGTAATTGGCTCGTTAGTTTGTTTATTTAACCAACCTCTAAAGTCGTACTTAATGTTTTTCTCTTTAAATAAGTCTTCATATTGAGATAACTCAAACTTACCAGGGAATGCCTCTAGTTTTCTTAGTTCTGTAGTGTTGTCTTTATCGTAGAAAGTTAAATTGATTTTTTTAGTTTGTACAGTGATTTCAGGGGTAAATACAGTGGCTTGAGTAAGTGAATTATATTGGTCTTCTGGCAACCATTTTAAAGTTTCGTTTTCTTTTAAGTCAAGCAATTTATTAAAGTCAACGTCTTTTAGTTGAACTGGTTTGCCGTCTTTTGAAGTACCACGATAAATTTCTTGGCCGTCTCTACCTTTAAAAACTACACGGTGTGTACCTTTGGTTGCTGTTTTAGCCACTAATTTAAGGTCGTGAGTAAGGTTTTTTAAATTTTCTTCAGTAACAGGTTCTAACTTATTGCCTTTTCTGATTTGCCAGTATAAAAACTCACCACGATCTGCGCTGTCGTATTTATCTTCTTTTGGCAATTGGCTAAGTTCAACGTTTGAACCACGCGCAACTTCAAGGGCAGGGATGTCGTCTTGAACTTGGCTTTTTGGGTTAGCAAAAGTAATTCTTACTTTGCTTCCTTGCACATTTACTTTAAACTCACGAGTTTTACCTTCAATTTCAGCAGTTAAAGTAACTTCAGTAGTAGATTCTGGCGCTGTGTATTTTGCCTTGCCGTCTTCTATTTTTAAAATATCTGGTCGTGATGAAGTCCAGTTTACTTTTTTACCTTCAATTTCTTTAGTTAATTCAAGGTCGCCGTCAACTGTTTTTGTCAGTTTTAGTTTTTTAAGTAGTTTTTCTGGAGTTTCTGGCTCTGGTTGTGGTTGCGTACCTTTTTTGGCAACAGTGAAAGTAAATTCTTTTGAAACTGAACCTACAGTTGCTTTTAAAGTAACTTCCACGTCTTCGTCTTGTTGTACAACTTCAATAGTGTAGCCGTCTTTAATTTTGGCAGCATTTTGACCTTTTGTAATTTCGTATGTAACATCAAAATTACCAATTTTGCGGTCTAGTGCAAAATTTTTATCAATTGTTCCGCTTGGAACTGTCAATTGAGTTAAATCCGGGTCTGTTGGTTTCGGATCTGGACTTGGTTTAGGTTCACGTTTGCACGAAAACATGAGTGCAAAAACACCTAGTGTTAAAGCAGTGATTGCAAATATTTTCAAGATTGTTGAAAACAATTTATTTGCTTTAGTGCTTGTTTTCATATTTACCCCTTTTCTGGCCGATGTCGACCTCAATTCATACACATATTATATTCTATATATTACGATTTTGTAAGCGTTTACATAAAATTTTTTAAATATTTTTAAAAAACTTAAAAAATCAGTTTTTTCTGTAAAAATTCACACTAAAAAACCACAAAAATAAAAAACAGCTGTGTTTTTCATATAAACACAACTGTTTATAGTAGTTTCATTTGAAATTATTTT
>CAUTNJ010000006.1:0-26941 GCA_963539745.1 uncultured Acholeplasmataceae bacterium | reverse complement strand
CGATTGTACCAATGTTAACGTGTGGTTTTGAACGATCGAATTTTTGTTTTGCCATTTTATTTTCCTCCAATAATTCAGTAAATATTTTACCAATTCTAAAAATAAAATTCAAAGAAAAGTGCTACATTTTTAACTAATTTAGTCTAAAAACAAGGTTTTTTGTTTATTTTAAAAGCCGTTTAACATCAAAAATAATTGTTTTTAAGTGCTTTGGTTATTTTGCCTTATAATTATATAAAGCGGAGTATTATATGAACTTAAAACAAAACAAACAAAAACAAGATGTAAACTCTAAAACAAACAAACAAAACAACCTGATACAAAATAATAATTTAAAGACCAAACAAAAAATTGATTTTAAAAAATTTCTATATTCAAAAACCTTTATTTTCTTAGTGTTAATTTTATTTTCACTAATTTTATTTTTGTCAGTTTCTTTTCCACTTTCTCGTCCGCGTCCAACTTCTATCAAGATGTATGACAAGAAAGAAATTTCATACAAAGAGTTTACAAGTGTATATCCAGTTGCTCAATCTGTGACCAGCAGATACGGTGATAAACAAAAAGTCGTTTATGAAATTGATTTAGATGACTTTACTCTTTTCTTTATTCCGATTGAAAGAAAAACTTCTGGCAAAGATAAGAAAAAATACGACGAATTTAGATTTAAATTTGCCTTCTACTCTTCTACTGGCACAATTTCTGATATCAAAATTGGGTCAAGCCTATATATCCCTTATTCTAAAAACATATCAGCATATAGTAACAACAAAGAAGGCGACAGTGTAAATAACGCCGTTAAGGCTAGTCCAAATAACCCAAAAGAGCGTGGAATTGAACTGTATGACTTTGCCTACTACTCAGGTAGCACTGTTTCTCTTGCAATGAATAAAGATGATAAGTATGTAACTTTTCCGTATCGTGTGAACTTCTACAACAAAATCTACATGCCGCAAATTTACCTAGACATCAAATACAAAGATTCATTGCACAGCACAATCCACGATGCTATCCCTAAAAAAATCACTTTCTCACTAACTCGCACTAATTTCCCATACAAAGCAAGTTAGTATAAGGAGTATTTATGACCGGAATTTTGAAAAAAACTTCAATTTTTACTTTATTTGTTGTAAATTTATTTTTATTAGTTGCTTGTGGCAAAACCTATAAAGTAACTTTACCCAAAGAAATTACTCAAGAAACCGATAAATTTGATTTAAATCGTGTGCCTGCAGGTAGCAACATCAAATTTAAAATCAATATTCGCAAACAAGATAGCGTTGCGAGATTAAATAAAATTACTTATTCAGAAAGTGGAGTTGCTAACCCAACTGAGTCTATTTTGACCGATGAAGTCAAAGCAACTCACACATTTTCACTTAAAAACATTCGTCACAACACCACAATTGAATTAAAAGCAATTCAAAACTATCAAGTTACTTTACCTGACTTTTTTAATGTTGGAAAGGCTAGCGTTGACCTGCAAAAAGTGCCAAGTGGCAAAGACTTGCAACTTTACGCTGATTTAAAAGATGGCGAAGTTTTAACTAAGTTAACTGTCAATGGAGTTGATGCGTTGGCTGACTTTGACCAGGACAAAAAAACTTTTAACTTAACAGTAGAAGCAGACACTCTTATTGAGTCTACTAAAATTAATGCGAAAACTACTCAATTTAAGTTAAAATACGACAAAGAAATATTTAAAGTTTATCCAGAGAAAGACAACTATCTGTTTAACGACAAGGTAGATGTAGAAATTAAGCCAGAAGCAATTGCCAAAAGTCCAAAAGAATACCACTCTATCGCTCAAAACAAAACTCTACTTTACTCAACTAAAAAGACAATAACTATACGCGAGGCTATAACTGAACTTACTCATTTTCACGCAAATAATGTAGTTGAACGTAGTAACTATACAACTGAAAAAACTATTTCTTTCAACACCAAAAAAACTCCTGAACTACGACAATTTCAAGGTAAAACCGTCTTGAAACGCACCTTAATTGACTCAACTCAAATTGAAAGTGGAGCAGGCTCTGCTGGTTTTGTGTTTAAAAATCTAGGCTATAACTTTGCACTTTACAGATATGAGTTTACAGACAACACCACTGCTGAAGTTAGATTTATCTACAAAATCATTCCTTCTATTACAAAAGTTACTTTAAAGCGTGTTAAAGACAAAGCGCATTCAGATAAATTTGAATACACAGAAGACCCCAATACTCTTGAACCAAATCAAAAAACCAAAAGTAAATCAACTTACAAAATCCAACACAAAACAGTTGGAACTGACAACACCTATGTACCTGAGTTTGATATCACTGTTAAAACTCAAGTTTGGGAAAATAATCAATTTCAAGTTAAGTCAAAAAACTTATCGCTTCGCGAACTTAAGGCTATGTCTCCTGAACTATACGGCTATCGCCTTAGTTTAAGAGATGTTACAGATGAGACAAATAAAGTAAAATTAAGTGAAGACAATTATCGTTTAAATGGCTTTGGTATGCGCTTTTCTCGTAATTTAGTTGGCCGAAAAGTAGAACTTCAATTCGAAAATATCAATGACCCTAAAGAAGTTTTAAAAGAAACTGTTAATGTCCAACCAGGTGTTAATGCCTACGAGGATTTGGAACTGAGAAAATACTTTAGAATGGCCAGACAATACGACAAAGTTTATCTACAGAGAAATATCACTCCAGTTGCTCAAGCCGACCAACTTGAGTATATTGACAATAAATTCAAAGGCAGAGCAGAGTATCCTGATTTAAAAGATTTAGATAAAATAGAGTCATTGATTCCAAACGACGATAAAGTTGAACTAGACGAAAATGGCGAAGTAACCGATGAAACTAAATATTTAGGTGGTTCTTTTTATCGTAGACTTTACAACCCTAAACTTAAACATGTTGGCTATAAACCAATTCAGTTTGACGGAAATTGCTATACAATTGACGGTAAAAACATTCGCCACGCCATTACTCAAAACTCAACAGAAGAAGGCATTAACTTAACAATTATTAGAGCCGGAATTTTTTCTGTTCGTTCGTTTATCGATGTTCCGGGAATTGACAAAACTCCTTCTGTAGACTACGGCTCATATATTAAAAATGTCTACATTAAAGGTAACTCAAAATCGCACACCATAGGTGGCGGCAATAAGAAAAAAACTCCACTGTCTTCCGGATCTATTATTGGTGTTTCGGCGTTTAGGTCAAAATTAGACATTGAAAACTCAGTTGTGCTAAACACTTCTGCTGGTTTTAACTTTATTGCGGCGACTCACTTTGTTTCAAATACTAGAATTGACAACGCTTTTATCAACGCTATTTTGTTTGCCAACGAAGGCGGATTTCATAATTTTAATGAAGCAATTAAAGAAGATACAATGGCCTCACCTTCTGCTCTTTGGGTTGAAAAATCTGAAATTAAGCGCTGTGGTGCGGGTGGTATTTACACGCAAGACCGCGATCGCCGCAAACGACAAGATGCCGACATTAAAGCCCAGTCTGCTGAGTTTAACCACTTAGTTGATGCAGTTTCGGCTCCCGAATTGACCAAGGCTCACTTAACAGCACTTAGTGGCAAAGCGGCTCGCTTGTTTTCAGTTGACCCGACTGTAGTTGTAAAAGAAACTATAGTAGAAGCCGAGGTTAACCTATCTAACGAAATTGCGCAAGCTCTTGACTTAAACCGTTTTATTGGACAAACCGTTAGTACAATTGAGCAAATTAAACAAATCTCTGGTTTTGAAATTGTGAAAAATAACAACGACAAAGCCAAAACCAAGAGTTTCTGGGCACCTATGTTTTTCACTAACTACAACCCGTTTGTTCAACCTGTAAACGACCCTGAAAATCCTAACTATTTCCTTAATCATAGCCGCCCTGCATGGGATGTTACTTTCAACTTAGCAGAGCGAGAATACTCAACTGTTGACGACTTTTACTCAAGTTCAAAAGTTTCTGAGTTGTTTTCAAACATGAAGTTTACCTTCATGACTTTAAACTTTCCAAAACTTACCGAAATTAATCAAAACTTCTCAACTGTCGCAAAAATAGATAAGTTCTTTAAAGACAAGCCAAATCGTGGTATGGTTGACTTTATCTCTGAGTTTTATCAAGCCTTGCAACAGGGTGGAGATCCGTTTTTAAATCAAAGTGAAAAATTCGGTTATACCAATGTCTTTAAGATAGCGCCGGTTGTAGAAAACATCTTGCCAAACGCAGGCCGTTTTGCCGGTTGCATTTACATCGGCTACCGTTTTCAATCGTAATGAACACGCAAACAAACAATATTTTAAAATTTAATTTAACTGCACTACCTAAAAAAGCAGATTTAGTGGTCCGAGTTTCTTTTGGTGCCTTGATTGCACTACTTGGTGCACTTATCATGTTACTTCCTAAAAGCGATACTTTTTTGAGTTTAGTTAACCAAAACACAGCAAACCCGGCGTTTGCTGTTTATGTTTTAAATAACTTGGCAGTAGTAGCAAGACACCTTTATTTAACTTCAGTAATTCTACTTTTAGGAAAAGTTTTAATTAAAGACTCAAAAACTAAGTTCACACCTATCTTTTATTTAGTCAACTTAGTGTTTTATCTTGCATTTACTTTTAAAATTAAACATTTTTTTGTCGATCAAAGTGCGTATTTTAGCTTAGTCGTACCACTTATTTTGCTTACTACTTTTGTTGCTTTCTATGTCTTGGTGCGTTCTTTTAACACATCGTTTTTCCACTTTTCGGCAAAACATATATTCTACGAAGTTCTGCTTTACTTAGTTGTTTTTTTGTTTTCGCTTTCTCCACTTACCCTGCAAGTAATTTTTGGCCATATGACCTACCAAAAGTTTGTCTTTACTCGCCAACACTTATTTATGTTACTTGCTCCGTTTGTTTTAATTTTTATTTTAACTAATGTCTACATTAACCGTACACACGAATACAAGAAGTTTCTGTTGTTTACCATTTCTTTAGCCGTAATTTATTCAGTTTACTCAGTGTTAAACAAAGCAGAGATATTTAGTGCAAAATTTGCGTTCTCACCGTTTAAATGGTTGCTGTTAGTGTTGCCATTCATTTTCTTATTTGAACTGAAACGCGCAATGTCTATTTTTACTATGTTTTCAACTGGAGTTCCACTGCTTTTTGTATTTTTCTTGCAACTCAAAGAAAACGGCAGTTTCTTTAGTTTAGAAAACATGCTTATTTATTTACCTGCACTTTACTTAATTGTGCTGTCTGCGCTAACTTACACTTTAAGGTTTTTTGAAATGCCAAGCGCAAAAGATTTAATAATTGCACTAGTTTTTTTCACCATATTTTTTATAACTGCAGCCGTTGTTTTAAGAATAGTAGACGGTTTATATGCTGACAATAAAACCGTGCAAGAACACGTTGACTTCTTCTACATTAACCGCCGTAATATAGTAGACCACGCAAAGTTTAAGACCTTCCTTGGCAACCTGCGCTCTAAATATAAAGCAGTTACTATTAAAGGCAAAACCGTAACTTTCCCACTTACTTACCTGTTTATCACCTGGGCAATTTGCACAATTACGACGCTAACTGTGAGTCAAATCTTCTTGCAAATTCAAAAATCTTGTATTTCGTTTAGATTTGTAGTTCATAAACTCAAAAAAGACCGCCGCATTGGTGTTGTTAAAATTGGCAAAATTACTGCAGACCTTAAAAAGGAGCTTGATATGAAAGATAGTTTAGTTAAAGTTCAAAACTTTTCAAAAAAATACGCAAATAACGATTTTTATTCAGTAAAAGATGTTTCTTTTGAAATTTCTGGTGGTAAAATTGTTGGGTTTGTTGGCCACAACGGAGCCGGTAAATCAACTTTAATTAAGTCGCTAGTTGGGATTCAGACAATTACTGAAGGCACAATTTCAATTTGTGGCTACAATATTGAAAAAAATCCAACTGAAGCAAAATACTCACTTGGCTATGTTTCTGACAACCATGCACTATACGAAGAGTTGACAGGCCGTGAATATATTACTTTTGTGGCAAAACTTTTTAATGTACCAAAAGAAGTTATTAAAACTAAACTACTTGAACTTACTGACTTTTTCCAAATTACTTACGCAATTGACCGCCAAATTCGCACCTACTCGCACGGAATGAAACAAAAAATTTCGGTAATTTCTTCGCTAATTCACGAACCAAAAGTCTGGGTATTAGACGAACCGCTTACCGGGCTTGACCCAACTTCTGCCTATCAACTTAAAGAAGCAATTAAGATGCACGCCAAAAAAGGAAATATCGTGATTTTCTCTTCGCATATTATTGAAGTTGTGGAAAATATTTGCGACGAAGTTGTCATTATTAAACGTGGTCAAATGGTGATTAACGAAAAAGTATCTGAACTCAAGGCCAAATACGGCAATCTTGAGCAGATGTATATTAAACTAATTGAGCAGTAAAATGTCGACTAAGTTTTACAACACTTTAAACTCAGTTCGTGAACACCCAAATCAATTTTTGGTGTTCTGGCAACTACTGAAGTCCGAATACGTAGACGCTTCTTTTGTCAAAATCAGAGGGTCAGTTGGCACAAAAATCGCTAAATATGCACTAATGCTGTTTTTTGCAGGTCTTTTATTTTATGTATACAACTACATGTTGCCTGCTTTTTCTGTGCTAGGTGCGTCTCCCTATATTGCCTTAGTTCCTGCTATCTTTATTTTCTATACCTTAATTACTTCCTTTCAGTCGATGCAAGGAATGGCCAAGTCTTTGTTTCAAAACCCCAAAAACGACATTCTCTTTGCTTTTCCGATTACTAACCTGACGATTTTTCTTTCCAAAATCGCGGCGAGATATTTAATTGAACTAGTTAAAACCCTGGTGTTTTTCCTGCCTTTCTTACTGTCAATTTACTACAACAATGCAGGGGTTGAGTACGGAGCCTTAGTTCCGTTTCTCGGCCGAATTTCGGTGATTTGTTTTACCATTCCAGCGGTTGCTTTGTTTTTAGGTACAATTTTTGCAGTTGTTTATTTTTATGCTTTTTCTTTCCTAAAGCGTTCTAGAATTGTAACCCTGGTGGTATCTTTAGTCGCAGTTTCGCTTATTTTTACGCTAGTGATTATTTTTATTGACAATATGCGAGGACATGACCGCTATATCCGTTTTGATACTTTTCAAACTAGATGGCAAAACGTGAACTTCGCCTTTCAACGCAATTTCTTAAATAATTTATTTTTCTTTAGATACCTGTATTACTTAATTTTTAAAGTAGACGTCAGCATTGCCGCGGTTGACATTATTAGAAAGCCGACCGCTGCACACCTGGCTGTGATTTTTGGCACTGTGTTCGCACTGTTTTTAGTGTCATCACTAGTTTCTTACTTTGTGTACTTTAAACTAGCGAACCGTATTAAGATGAACATGGCCAATAAAGAAAGACGCTTTAACATTTTTGAAAAAAGTGGAAACACCCCAACTAAAGCCTTTACTATCAAAGAACTAATTCAATTATTTAGAAACTCAGACACTATCGCTAAGTATATTTTCTATATCGCTACTCTACCACTGATTTCAATTATTTTAAACAAAACTTACTCTGCATTTCAGTTAAACTCATTTGGTTTTAAAATGGTAGTAATTTTAAATGTGTTGGTGGGTTTAATTGTTCTAACTACTTCTAATACTATTGCGTCTTCAATAATTTCAAGAGAAGGTGGGAAGCTTTATATTTTAAAAACAATTCCTGGAAACACATATAAGTTAATCTCGGCAAAAGTTGCTATCAACATCGCAATTAACTTTCTTATTGTGGCTTTAAACTTAATCATTATGCTAATTTATCCTTCAACTCAAAAGAAAGTAGCGGTTCTGATTGCCGGAATATTTTTGGTATTTAATATTGTCCATATTTTGTATTCGGCGTCTGTTGATTTAACTCAGTCTGAATACCAAAAATTTGAAGAAACTGCCGATGTTTCAAAACTGAAAAACGTCGGGTTTTCATCAGTTGTTGGAATTGTCATGTCTTTAGTAGTAGTGATTTTACTCGTTGCGTTTGGCGCAACCGCAAAAGCACTTAGCCTGCTTTTAGTGTTTGGTGCAATTGCTTTGGCGTTTTCAATTTTTACCTTCCATTTGAAAATCAAAGTCTACTTTGATGTGATGTGCGGATAGCAAAAGGAGTTTTAAATGAAAAAATTTACCTTCTTTTTAATTACTATCTTAATATTTGTCTCACTTGGCTTAGTTGCAGCGTTTGGCACAAGACCTATTCAAATTCCAAGTCAAACTCCTGTTAACGATTTGCGTCTTTGGTATACAACTTCAAAAAAAGCCATAAAGTCTCTGCATAGACTTTCCATTGAAGATATGTATGAAAAGAAATTAAACTACTTAGACCAAATAAAAGCGCTACAAACTAAGGCAAACTCGACAACTGACCACACCAAAACTTTGGTTCAAATGAACTTCAAAGACAACAATATCCCAATTTTAAGGTTCTACAAAGAAGCCAATAACCAGTATATTACTGAAAAACCCAACCATACTTTTTATCTGTTTGTAGAAAACTGGCCAAACTACGCTAATTTTGAAGGCGTAACTATTGATATTAAACATAAAGATAAGCGCGTACTTGCTGATCCTAATAAGTCATACGACTTTGACTTTAAAGACTGGCAAACCGCTAAGTCTAGTATTTTGACAGACAAAAATCAATACCTAAATGTCCGTGCAAACGGTTTTAATGGTATAGTTTTCTTTGAGTTTATTTTAAATAAAAACATTGAAAAAACCGCTAAGTATGATGAGTATTCATATAGCGTGACTTTAAAACCACTTAAAAACTCAGCCAGTGATTTAGTTAAAAACATCTCATTTGATTTCCACAAGGCACAAGAAAAGGAGGAAAATGACTAATGAATATTTTAAAAAAACTAACATATCTATTTATCTTGTTTGTATCCTCAGCGCTACTTGCTGCGTGCGGGGGTGTGTTTCAAAAAGTTGAGTTTAGCAGAGACGAACTTACTTATTTTGGTGCCGAGCGAAACGGTAAGGTAGTTACAATTTCTGACTTTAAAAAAGTTCCAAAAAACACTATTTTGCACTTTGAGTTGAACCTAAAAAATCGTGAGTTTAAGGATTTGCTTATCAACGACGTGACTTATAACAACTTAGGTGTGCACATTGCTGAAAACAAGTTTCAAGTTAAAGTTGATAAAGACCTAAAAATTAAACTAGTGTTTTCAGGTTTCTATCACGTTAAACTACCAAAAGAAATTGAAGTCGTTTCATACGTTGGCAAGTCAAATCCACCAACTGGAGTTGACTTAAATAAAGTAGAAGCCGGAAGCACCTTACTTTTTAAAGTCAAAATCAAGCCAAAAGCTCCGTTTATGTTGCAGTTTGGAGAGCAAGACCGCAGGTATTTTGAGCAAAACCAAAATGGTTTCTTTAAAAACAATCCTGATGACCTTGAAACTTCGCTATTTGAATACAAGGTCAACGCAGATTTAGAAATTAAAGTATTTTACGACGAAAAAGACGTTAACTTTAAAATTTCAACTTCACCTTACTTGGAATTTAAAACCCAACACAGTGATTTAAACAAAGTGCCTTACGGCGAAGAAGTTGTCGTTAGTTTAAAAGAACAATACCGCGCATTTTTAAAGGAGTTTAAGGTAAATGGGGTTCCTACTCAGTTTGAGTCAAATTTTGAGTATTCTTTTAAAATTGACAAAGACATCATCCTTGAAGTTATCTTAGTAGGTTTTAAAACCTATCGCTTAAACTACGACCGTAATTTATTTAATTTAGCCCAAAACTACACAACTCTGGACTTACCAGAAGGCGCGGACGTTACCTTAACACTAAAAGAGCCAAACCTAAACTCTAAATACGAGATTTTGGTAAACGGCAAAGCGCATAGCGGAACTTCTGTTAACTTCAAAATGCAAAAAGACACAGAAGTTAAAGTCAAAGAAACTTCAACTGAGCAAATTGATAATCTAGACTCAGAAGTTAAACACCGCCATCGTCCAATTCACACTACAGTTGAACTTAACTTAAAAGACCGCCAAAGAGTTATTAACACAAAATACACCAAACAAACCACAATTGACAATCTTGAAATTAAAAACAACGAGTTTGCTTTTAAAGAACCTGGAGTTTACCGAGTTTATTACAACGAAACAAAAGACGGCAAAACTACCGTAACTCAGTATGTTTATTCAGTTTCTTACACAATTGAGAAATTTAACTTAAACGGTCAAGTCTATAAATACGACGAAAAGAAAGAACGCAGCAAGACATTTAAAGATTTTAACAAAAAATACACCAAAGAAGTTGGTATGAACAACGAATACATTCCTGAACTTTCTGCAAACATTAGAAAAGCCCGTTTTAGTGATGTTGAAAACAAGTTTATCACAACTATTGAAACACTGTTTAGTGTTGAACAACTGATGTTTAAAAAAATTATTCCCACATTTGTGTTAAAAGACAGTGAAAGCAAAACACTCTTAAGACAGTCTCAGTATGAAATCAATGCTGGCAAAATTACTTTTAAAGACCCAGCATTAAAAGACAAAAAAATCATGGTTGAGGCAACAATTTCTGGAATTTCTAAACTAATTAACAATACAACTAAGACTAATCTTTACACAGACCGCGAAGAAATTACTTTAAAAGAAGGACACAACGCCTACACAGACTTAGAACTAAGAATGTACGTGCGTGGTGCTAGAAAATACGCAAATGTATTCTTACAACGAAATATTAAAGTAGAGGATTTGCCTGGTCAATTTGAAAAAATCCCGCCAAAACCAAATTTTGCAGCGCCAGAAGGTGACCTACTTTTAGAAAAAAACCGTAAGGGTGCACAAGAAATTGAATACGGAGTTGATGACAATGGTGACCCTATTGAAAGTAAAATAGGCGAAATCGGTTCAATTTATTGGCGATATGCACATTTCAGTCGAGGTGAGCAAAATTACCGTTCTTTAAATCTTAACGGCAATTACTTCCAAATTGATGCAAGTAATATCGCTAGATATTACACGATAGACTTTGCAGAATTTGGTTTTCCTGACCACACTTACGGTATTTTTTCGTTCTTCACTCAGGCTGATGTTACAAACACTGTTCGCAATATTGAAGTTGCTGGCAATGCAGGAGTAAGTGGACCTGTCCTTCATTTAGATAACTCTAAATCTGTTCCTGCTTATTTTGGGGGAATTCACGGAGTTGTTGCGGTTAAGTCAAAATTAACTTTTGCAAACTCAGTTCTACGTAACCACGGATACGGATATCGTCAACTTGAGGCAACTGCTTCTTATTTTTTTAATTCAAAAATTGAAAACAACTTCCTTGACGGAGTTCACTATATGAACCACGGCGGACATTATGAAACCAGTCAAACTCCTGAGTCTGAAATGAATGAAGTCAAGGCTCTTAGCCCAGAACTACAAAGACTGGCATTATTTAAGTCTTTTGTCTATATGCAAGACAGTTATATTGGTATCAACGGAGCACCAGGTTTTCTACTTCAAGACATGCGCAGAACTACTAAACTAGACTACAGTGCCAATGAATTTGAAAACCGCGTGCTTACCCTATTTAATACAACAAAACAAATAGATAGCCGAAGACCAGGAGATTTAGTGCCTGAATTTGAAGACGCTGACTGGATTAAGAAAACTTTTTACTTTAATTCAGATCCAAACGTTTATCTAAAGAATACTGAACTAAACACTTTAACTCCATTAAACAATGACTTCTTTAAGATATTTAACATTCAACAGTTAAAAACTTTTATCCAAAGTATTTTAAATGAATTGCAGGCTAACTCAAACCAAGCAAATGGCCGTAATTTTGAGTTCTTAATTGAAAAAGATGGGGCTAAATACATAAAGGCTCCTTTCTTACTTTCAACTGGCCGAATTGACTTTCCAGAGGCTATTCCTGAACCTGGCAAACCACTTCCACGTACCTATCACCGTTGTCACCGTAGAGAAACTTTTGACATTACCTTTGACTTTGAGTACCGTGAGAAAAACTCACTTGGAGTGTATGGCGAACTTAAAAACAAAGTTATCAACACCATTCGTCCACGCTATAAGTGTCCTGATTTGCCAGCAGGTAAAGAAGATTGCAGTTACTACTACAAGTCACCGGCTGTGTCTGAGTTCTTCTCAGGTCGCTTCTTAATGCCGTCTTCTGTTGACAACCGAGAAGATCCAATCAAGAACTTAGAAGAGTTGTTAAAAGAACCTGGCAGCAAAAAAGACCTAATTCAAAAAGCATTTAAACGTCTGGTTTACGACGCAGTTGTGTCGGTTGCCAAAAAACAAAACTACGATACTTTTGTTAACATCAGTATCCCGGTTAAAGGACTAAACCCAAAAGCCCCTCAAGGTGAACTTGGAGCATCTTTGATTTTTGGTTTTAACTTTAAATAACTTAAAGTCTTTAAAAAAAGTTGTCTACCGACAGGTAAACAACTTTTTTATTTTCGGCTTAGCACCACCAAAGTTTCGCATTCTGCGGTTTGGGGAAAATTTTTAAAAGGCTGAATTTTTATAATTTTAAAGTTATCAAGAGTTTTAAGGTCGCGAATTAAAGAAGGTAGATTACAAGAAAGATAAATAATTTTCTCTAAGTTTGATTTGTTTAATTCAATTAACACAGACTTTTCAACACCTGCTTTGGGTGGGTCTAAAATTATTGTGTCTGCTTTATTTTTGACCTTACTAAATTGAAATGTAAAATCTCCTTCAAGTATTTCTAGATTAGTAATTTTATTAAGTTCTATGCATTTTCTAGCACAGTTATTGGCATCTTTATTGATTTCAATTGAATAAACTTTTTTAGCAGTATTAGCGATGTATTGGCCAATTGTAGAAATCCCTGAAAACGCGTCAATAACGCAATTTTCACTGTTTATTTCGCTAAGTATTTCTCTGTATATTTTTCCAACCATAAAAGAGTTAGTTTGAAAAAAAGCCAGACCGTTTAATAGGTAGGTTGTGTTGTCTATTTTTTGTGCGATAAACTGACTTCCCTTAACTATGTGAATTTTTTCGTTTACTATGTAGTGAATAGATATATTTGAGGCTAAAAAACAATTTAAGTTAGAAAGTTCTTGCATGGTTTTGGGGTTGCTATTTTTTAAAATAAAAGTAACTTGAAAATCATTTTCTAAATTAGTTCTAAATATTACTTTCAAGACTTCTTTAAGTTTTGAACTTCTTTCTTTTAACTCAGTGTTTAACTTAAAAATTAAGTTAGTCAACTCTGCGGGGTAGAGTATGTTTTTGTCTTGCAGACAAAAACGATTACTTTTTTCAAAATAATAACCTAGTCTTGTGTAGTTAAGTTCATGATTTGCAACCAGCGTTGCTTTGTTTCGGTAAGTGACCTCAACTTCAGAAAAAATACATTTGTTTATTTTGGGAAAAACCAAACCACTTCTTTCAAATGAGTTTTGAGTGATTTCTTGCTGAAATTTAAGTTGCTCAGAAAAAGAAAGGTGAGAAAGATTGTAGGTTCCGTTGTAAGTTTGTGACACTCTTTCTTTAGATTGTTTTATTAAGGTATTTGCTTTGTGGTCAATTTCGGCTTCAAAGAATTTCTTTTTATCTGTAATTTGCGTAAGTGTACACTCTTCGCCAACTAAGAGATTTTTAACAAAACCTACTTTGTTGTCCAATTTAACAACACCCCTGCCATCTTTATCGTAAGCAAAGCAAACCGTTTTATACATTTTTAACCTCTAATAGTTCAAATGCAACTAAACCGTATTTTTTGATATCTGACTGCGTGTAGTAATTAGAAAGTTCCAAAAGAGCGTCATTTTGATTTTTAAAACAATAGCTAAAATCACTATTGAAATGCCTTATTAAGGCTGTTTCCCAATTTTCATAATGAAGAATTTTGCCAATTTTTGCAATCAAAGTACACTCATCACTTTTTAGGCAAACTAAACTACCTGTTTTAATTTTACTTCTATTTGGTGTGTTTAATCTAAACTCAAAGGTTTTTTCTTTATTTAAAATTCCTTTTTGATAAATTGCTTTAATATTAAAAACAGGTACAGTTTTTTTAATTAAAGTTAAAAAAGTCAGTTCTTCGCATTGTTTTTCCTTAATTTCTTTAAACTCAGAAAAATCAAAATCAAGGTATACATTGCCAGTATGCTCTCTATTTATTTTTGTAAGATAAACTAAATCAGAAGAATTTAAAGTATCTTCAAAAAGTGCCTTTCCACCAATTATAAAAAGGTCGGCTGTAAAAGTTTTTAAAAAACTGCTAACTTCTGAAACTAACTTAAGGTTTTTCTTTTTTAAAACGCTATCCTTGCTTGCAACATAGACTTCTTTAAAGTGAGAAAGGTCAAAATTGTAGTTTTCAGTTAGTGAAGTATAAGTAGATAAACCCATTAAAACATTTTTGTTAAAAGTTTTTTCTTTAAAATGTTTTAAGTCTAAAGGGTAGTGCCAGGGCAATTTGTTATCCTTACCAATTAAGTTATTTTTATCTAATGCTAGAATTGAAAAAATCATAATTTCCTCTAATTATTTTTAATAAAAATTAGTCTAATTCCTTTAAAATGATAACATAATAAAAATTAAGAATATTCATAAAAATGCACACACATTTTTAAAAAACTTAGAGTGTTGCACTTCTGATTTAAAAATAAAAAAATAATAATTTTTATAAATTTTCATTTAAACTGCTAAAACGCTTTGTAAGGCTTTTTAACCGCTAAAAATAAATTTAATTTTAAATTTTCACCCCAAAATATCTAAAAAAAAGATGTTTTTGATTTACTTTATACAAAACTTTGTGTAGTTTAATATTTAAAAAATTGAACTAAAGTTACTATAATATAAAAAGGGAATCGCTTCAAAACCCCACAATAATGTTTCTTCTTGCTTTATTTTAAATAAACTAAACAAGAAGAAATAGATACAAACACAAAATAATTTAGAATTTGCTGACTTATAGTCAATAAATTCCGCTAATTATGAAAGGATAAAAAAATGTCAAAACCAAAAAGAAATTTAAGTATCATAGGTACAGCAATTTTACTGTTGTTACTAGTTTCAGTTATTTTCTTACTGTTTTTAATTTTTACTTTTCCTAAGTTATCACTTTCTGAAAGTAAAGGTTTCAATAAAAACGATATCTTTAAATTAGAAAACAGCAAGATTAGATTTGTAGTTCCAGAGAAACTTTTTGAAAAAGCAAATCAACACAGCGTTGAAATTAACCCCGATTGGTTTCAAGCCACAAAGTATGGCAGAATTACCGAAGTTAAAGCAAAACCTGGCAAACAACTTGCCCTAAACTTTGAAGACAAAGAATACGACAGCGTAGTTTTTTCAATTGAAACCAGAAACCGTGTTGGAATTAAAAGAGAATACGACGTAATTGTAGATTACTCTAACTTTGTACGTGTATTTTTCTCTGCAACTCAAGAAAACGTCGCTCCAAGAAAACCTTTGGTAATGCCGCGTTCAAAAGTTAATACAGAGTATAAAGACATAGTTGATGAACTTACTAAAATTTCTTCTTTTTCGCCGTATAATTCAACCGCTCAAAAAGAAAGCACAACTTTTTCTTTCAAAGAAGTGCTTGACTTAAAAACTGGACAGGCTTATCACGCAAACACCGAAAACCAAATTAGATTGGTGTATGACTTTGTGCTAAAAGGAATACTGAAAGATAAAAGCAAAGTCAACAACCCAGAAATCGTTGACTATATTTCAAAAACTCAAACTAAAATTACTACTTTAAATCCAAATGGAACTTTAAATCTAGAAACTTCTCCGTTCTTTGTTTCTGAGTTTTTAGGTTGGTACTATGTAAACAAACAAAATGAAGTTGTGGAAGTTGGAGCAGGTCAAGAGATCAATGTTCCTGAACTTAAAGGATCTGAACTTAGATTAGTTGCCAGATACAAACATTCAATTGACGACAATAAACTAAAAGAAGAATTAAACAAACAAGATTTATTTTTAGTTACTTATTTTGACGGAACCGAAAAAGTATTTTCATATATTGCAAGAAAAGGCGAACCACTTATAAATTACCGTCGCGTGAAAGCAGGATTCAGCCTAGTAGGCTGGTATACCGATCTTGGTTTTACAAAAGAGTTTGACTTTGATCTAGAACGAGCAGATAAAAACATTTCTCTTTACGCAAAATACGAAAAAGAAAATGTACAACCACAGCCAAATCCAAATCCTAACCCGACTAAATATACAGTTAAGTTTATAACCAGTCCAAGTAAAATTAAACTTAACGACCTTGAAATTCTAGAAAATCAAAAAATTAGTAAAAACTACTACCAAAATCCTGATTTAGTTACGTACGTTGATAATAACGGTGACCTTTATAAACTAGCAGGTTGGAAATTAGAAGGTTCAAACGAACTTTTTGACTTTGAAACTCCAATTACTAAAAACATTACACTAGTTGCAGTATTTGAAAAGTCAAATGCTCCAAGTCCTTTGCCTAAAACTACTGAATACAAAATCAAAAGACTAAAAGAAAAACTAGACAACCAAGCGTTTGACTACGAAGAGTTTGACACTGAGACAATCACTGGTGTTCAAGCAGGCAAAGAAGTTGAGTTAACTCCAGATAAACTAGTAGCACCTCGTGGTTTTGAGTTATTCGGTGCTGCTTCTGAAGTCAAAAAAACTATTGTGGCAGATGGCTCTACTGTATTTAAGTTGTACTTTAAAAGAAAAACTTATAAAGCAACCTTTAACTACAATGGTGGTGTTTTAAACGGTGAAACTAAAAAAGAAGTTCAATATAAGTTTGGACAAACTTTAGCAGACATTGACCATCCTACCAAAACCGACCCTAGTGGTAACAAAACCTATACTTTCTTGGGTTGGTTAAACCCAGTAACCAATCAATTAGTTGATTTTGCTCAAAACAACTTAGTTGAAGAAAACTTAAACTTAGTCGCTAAATGGCAAGAAACTAATAACTTCAAGAAAATTTATTTAAACTTAGTCTACGAAGGACTAACAACAAATCAAGAAACTTTACATGAACTAGAACTACCGACTCAAAGAAAAATTGGCAGTTCAGTTTCAGCGAACGATCAAGAAATCAAAGATATAATTTCTGCATTTCTTGCAAGTCAACCACATCCTAACCACGAAACTAACTTTGACCCTGCTAAATCAATATCTAGCATAACAGTTGAAAACAATGCAGATAAACAAATTATTAAACTTTACTACAAAGCCAAAACTTACCGAGTTACTTTTAACTTAACTGAACCGGGACTAGATGCAACCACAATTGACCCAATATTAAGCCAACCTCTTAACTTAAAATACACAAACAAAATTAGTGCAGATATTTTGGCTAAACTGCGTGCAGTTAAAAAAACTAATACTCAAACTCATGACTATCTATTTGAAAAATTGCTAGTTGAAGAAACTAATGCTGAGTTTGATCCAAACATTGCATACAACTCAAACATTACACTTAAACCTGTATTTAAAGCAGTTAAAACCACTGCAAACATCACTTACACTATTAGAACTCAAAAAGACAACGGTAGCTACGACGAAAAAACAGAAACTAAGAGCGGAAAAATTGGTTCAAAACATACTGTTGCTTACACAAATCCAGATAACACAATGTATCAAGACCCTGAATACAGTGTGGATGACTTGACTGTAAACACAGATGAAACTCAAAACAAGGTAACTATTACTGTTAATCGCAAAACTTATACAGTAACTTATCAAGTTGATGGGCATGCGTCTACTATTCCAAATAAAACATTTAGACATGGTCAAACCCATGGTGTAATTGACGAAAGTAAGTTCCAAATAGATGAACTAGAAATTGTTAAACTAGAACTAGATAATAATGTAAAAACTAAAGAAGAAATTAAAAACTTAGTAGTTTCAAACAACCATACAATTAAAGTTTATGTAGGTGAAAAAACCAGAATAGTTGGTAAATACCCGCAAACTAAAGTTGATAATCCAGCAGGAATTCAATTTGAGCGAGACGATGTTCGGCCACTTAAATTTAATTCTAAGAATGTAGACTACACAATGAACTTTACACGCAAATACTACAAAGACAATTTAGGTAATAGATACGAAATGTACAATGGTAATTACTATAAGTTTGAAGATGTTGAATTTGTAAAAATTCCCAAACAAAACACGTGGTTTACAAAGAAAATAATTGATTTTGCGCCTTTTAATTTTTATATTTCTTCTTTTCAAGATAATGCTATACCAGAACGCTCCATATTTAAAGCAATGGTAGAAGAGATAGGCAAAATTTTGAAGACTACTACTTATATGCCTACTTACGACGACGGTGATTTTTCAGTTAAACCTATTTTAGATGCAAACAATAATGTTTATTTTAAATTAAGGCGAGAATCTACAGATTACGCTAAAGCTATTTTATTCCAGTATTATGGTCAAAAACCTATTTATCGTGGTATCAATTTGCAGGCGTATCAGAGCGTATCTAATCATCCTTACTATCATGGAAACTATGAACTGTACTGGTGGCTCGGTGCGCAATATTCTAGCTCTGACCCAATCGCGCACTTAATTCACCACAATGGCAACTTGGCAAATATCAATGTGAACAGCGTTTTAGGTGTAGTAGTTTGCATTAGGTAGTCTATTCACCTATTAGTAGAGTTTTGTACAAATTTTTCTCGCCATTAGTCTTTCTAACTCCTAATAACTCAGATACTTATTTATTGAACAACAGCAATAATGAGGTGTCTACATAAAATAAACACATTTAAATTTTTAAAAGGTTCTATAAACTTTTAGCGGGACCTCTAAGACCTTTAAGGAATAATAACCTTAAGGGTCTTTTTCACATATTTATGTAAAAATTATCCAAAAACAACAAAAATAACTCTATATATTTATATATATGCCTACATTTACAGTTAAAAAATGGCTTTTTTTATAGGTGGGGTATAATTATGTAAGCACTTTTTGAACTAATTAGCTTAAATATATTTCTCACTAAATATTTATCTACATAAATAAAGTTATTTAAATACGCAAACAAAAATGAGAACTTTTCAAAAAGGAGTTTTACTTTATGAAAAAAGATTTTATTAAATATGAAGAAACAAACACTAATTTACCCACTTCCCAAAAACCCAGTCAATTCAAAGCCAAAAAACAATTTGCGCAACCTTATTCAGCTAAACCCTACACTCGCCCTGTAAAAACCACGAGTGCTTTATTTGCTTTATTTTTAGGCTCAATTATCGTTGCTTTGATGGCCTTTTTGTCGTTGGGACAAAAACCAAACAACATAAAACCAAAGACCAACATCAACAACGAATACATTGACAGACCAAATGACGGTAGTAAACCAATTGACGAAACTAATCACTTGAAAAACATTTTAATTGCCGCCAAAGTTTTTAGAGACCAAAGTCATTTTCAAAGCGAAACCAACGGACAGGCTACCGCTTACTTTGGTTCTTTTGGTTCAACTACTCAAAAAATCAAGGCGATGCGCCAATACGACACCACGCACCTTTCAAATAAACAATACTCAAAAGGTACGTTTGCTAGTCCTGGTCTTTATGTTTTTAGAAACAAGTCGCCTCGTGGTGCGCAGTACTTTGTTAAAGAACTTGCTAATTTTGAAAATGGTGACTTTGCCAAACCAGTTTGGCGACAATACAAAGGTTCAGACGCTCCATTTACTGAAGCCGATTTTACTGAAAACATCCTAGGCTCTGACTTAAAAGATTTCACTCAACAAATTCTTTCTCGCAAAACCATTAAAAAAGTAGAACTAATCAATCAAACAAATGGAGAGACTACTTACCGCGTTGATTTTGTGGTAGACGAAGACTTAAACAAGCCAAGCGGTCTTGGCAAACTTGCTGCGACCGGTAAATACGCAGTTGAAGTCAGAGAAATGGCTCAAACTCCATACTACCCAACTTTCAAATCATTTACTTTAGAAGTGACTATGAACGATCGTTGGGAAGTTTTAAAAACTGTTTCAAACGAAGAGTATAACTTAACTGTTAAAGGAATTTCTTCAGACTTTGCGGCAACTATGACGCAAACTTTTACCTACAAAAAAGAAAAAGTGCAAACTGATGATTTCCATAACTTCTTTCACAAAGACTTTCGTAAACACGGCGAAAACGCTGAACCAAAACCAGACGCGACCGATCTTTTAATAGACGCTTTTTCAAAAGTTAAATCAGGTAATTTCGCAGGTTCACTAAATGTTAACGGACAAGTACTTGAGTTTACCGCAACTTTTTCAAAAGATCCTGCGATTTTAAAAATTGAGTCTAGATTATTTAATCTACACTTTGAAAACAAAAAATATACCTTTTCAATGTTTGGCCAAACCTATACAGGCGAAGCCGACACCATAGTTGAACTAATTGGTAAACTATTTAATAAAGGTAGCTTCTTGAACCTACCTAATCTGCAGGAAATAATTGGTGAACTTAACCAAAACTTTGCCAAACCTAAAAACATTGGTGCCTACACTGTACTTGAAACCAAAGCCAAAGGCATTACTTTAACTTTCTACATCAACAAAGACACCAAAGAATTAGTTGAGTTTAACGCCAAACAAGAGACTAACGGAAAAACTCTAGAACTTAGCTTTAAACGCGCAGAAAAACCAGCAAACCCAGAGTTCCCAGAAGATAAGACCGATTTTGATGCTGCCACTCAACAACTTAAAAAAATCTTTAGCGATACTTTTGAGTTTAACTTATCTAAAGAAATCAACGCCAACTCAAGTTTATCTGTCAACGCCTTAGTTTCGTTTAATAACAAAACATCTGTTTCTGCAAGCGGTGAACTTAGTCTAACCGCGTTTGGCAAAAACTACAACATTCCTTTTGACATAGTTGAAAACAAACTCACAATGCACTTTAAATCTCGTTCTTTAACTTTTGATTTAAACAAAATTGTCAAAGAGTTTTCCGGTGTTGATTTAACTAAAAATAGCCTAGAGGAGTTAATTAACTTAATTGACTTTACTAATTTAGTTAAAACCGCAGAACGCTTGTTTAGTTTTCTTGACTTAAAACTAAAGAAAGATAACATAAAAGTAGAAGATGGCCGTGTTGCTTTTGACCAAAGCAAAACAGCCTTTGCTTTAACTCACCGACCAGGCACTGCACTGCCTAGTCCAAAAGCACCTGTTAACGAACTTGACTTAACTGAGTTTTTGCTAAAATACTTTAAAGACACAGATTTAAACCCACGCGGTACAATTTCCTTTACTTTAAACTACGCTTTAAACTCAATTGCGAAAACAGACGCAGACTCAGAAATCAAAGTAGCCGTTGACTTGCTTAAAGGAAAGATTTCAATTTCTATTCCAAAACTAGGCCGAATTTACATAGATAACCGCGGAGTATATGTTGAGTTTGGACCAAATAAACGTAAAAACGTACAATATTTTGCGCATGCTGACTTAAAAGAACTAGCCCCACAAATCCGAGAGATCCTTTCTAAATACTTGCCTGGTGGTATTGATTTAAACGAAATAATTTCTCAAGTTTTGGCAAATTTAACCGTAGATCAAGCAAGTGGCAATCTTTCTACTTCCTTTAAGTCAAAAGACGATCGTTTCACCATGACTTTAAACTCATACCAAAACGAAACTCCTTATTTAGTGTCACCTGAAAACCAAAACGGCAAACAAATTAACCGTTTTAGCAAATCTGCCCTTGAAAAACTCCTAAAAGTCCTTGAAAGCGGTAAATTCCAAGCCAGTGTTTCTTTTGCTGACTTTACTGTTCAGTTAAATTTACTTTATAAAGACAACACTATTTACTTGAACGCAAAAATCACAAAAGCGGGCCACGAACTTGCCGAGATTTCTATCATTGGCAACCAAGTCTACGCTAAAGTAAATGGCTACAATTTAAAGGCCAACGTCAAAGACTTTAGTGAACTCATGCACAAAGTATTTGAAATGTCTCGCCTAAAAGGCGAAATTGGTGGGTTTAACTTAAATAACTTTGGCATTGACTTATCTGAACTTCACCTTGATTTTACCAACCCATTTGCAACGCTTCAAAGTATTGCTAAAACCATTGACAAAATGCCACTGGTTAAATCTTTAATTAAGTCACTGGAGTTTGAGTTAAACTACCCAACAACAGACGAAGCCAAACTACTTACCTTTAAACTAACTGCGTTTAACTTTAACATCACGGGTTATCTTGATGCAGACCCACAGTTTAACGCAAACATTTTTGAAATTAACGAAAACGAATACATTGACCTTCCGTTGGCAGACCTTAACTCAAAAACCGAAGTTCAACCTGGCGCTAAACTACCTCTTGACATTTCTGAGGTCAACAAAATTAAAGAACGCGTTATGACAAAACCTCATACTGTTACCGGTAGCGCCGAGATTAACGGAGTTAATTTAACAATTCACAAAGGCTATGTTTCTGTTAACAACAACTTCCAAGATGTTGAAGCTGTGCTTTACGCCGAGGCTAAGTTTAAAGATTTAGTCTATGGTTTTGAGTTGTACTTTGCTAAAAATACAGTTTATTTAAAATCAGCAAAACTAAACGCTAAAGTTTCAATTGAAGAAATTGGCTCACTAATTACTAAAATCACAGAACTTATCAAGAGTCAAGGTGAAATTAACTTCAATAATTTCCAATTACAAAACAACGCAAACTCAAACATTCAAGCGCTGATTTCTAAGTTTGTCATTCAGTCACTTACCATTGCCAAAGAAGAAATTACACTGGCGGCTAAATACGCAGAATACGAAGGCAAAATTTACTTCAACCGCAAAACCAAAGCAATTAACTTAACTATTTCAAACTTTAATCTTCATTTAACCTTAACTCCGACAGAGTTTAGTGAAGTTGGCGAAAGAGCAGCAGAAAAAATCACTGAGTTGATGAAAAACCCAAATGTCTTAACTGCCAACGATATTTTAAAGATCGCTGAACTTTACTCAACTCGCTATACCCTTGAAGATGTTAACTACTCGCTTCCAAAAGAACTCACAGAAAAATATCTAGGTAAATACGCAAAATTAGACTTAAGCGTGAAAAACGCCCAAGTTGACTTAACTTCAAAACACCTGCTTAAAGCTGACTTAGGTGTTAAGTTCACACACCCTCAGCTTGGAAGTCCAATTAACTTAAACTTTGAACTACACATTCAAGATAAGCAAATTTACTTGCTTTCAAAAGAATACCCAACTCTTAACTTAAAAGTCGCCTACAACGAAATCGCCGCAATTATTTCGGCAATTCAAAAAGCTATTGAAAAAGCCAGTGGTATTTCTATAAGCAACACAAGTCTTAAAAACTCAAGCCAAACTTATTTAGCGCCAAAACTAGAGTTTACAAAAATTTTAGACGCAATAAACTTATCTAAAGATGGCGTGGACTTTGACTTAAAGAAAGCATTTGGAATTGAACAAATCACCAATGTTTCTCTGCGTTTTAAATTCCAAGAAAAAGCACTATCTCTTTCTGCAAGTCCACTTAACTTAAACTTAACTTTAAAGAAAACTGATAAAAAACTTAACTTATATCAGCCAAACGCAACAACTCAGTTTTTAAGTCGTGAGTTTTTTGAAAAAACAGCAGACCTAGTTGCTACTGGCTACAGCGTAAACGGTGAGTTTAACTTACCTGTAAACGGAGAGAACCTAAAAGTAGAAATTAAGGGTGCTTTAAACTTCACTCGCAAAACTATCTTGGACCTTGAGTTAAAACTAATTTACAAAGATATTCAACAAACCTTCCGTCTACTTTACGACAAACAGTTTTTCTATCTTCAAAACGAAAAAGTTAACCTGAAATTAAGCATTCAAGACATCCAAGCACTGATTTCTGAAGGCCAAAAACTCAAAGATATGTTTTCAGGAATTACAGTAGGCCTGACTCAAGACCTAATTAAAGCCGTAGTTGCAGGGGCTTTTGAGTTTAGTCAAACTAGCATTGTGGCTAAATTTACAGAAGGTATACTTAAAAACCTAGAAGTCAAAGCAGATCTGACTGCGAAAGCTCTTAAAGTTAAATACGGCAGTATGCTGGACTTAACTTTAACTAAACAAGAAGACGCAGAAACTAAAGATGTACCTGAAGGCATTGAGTGGCTAGATCGTTCTTTTGTTGAAAAAGTTTTTGATTTATTTTCTTCAACCTATGAACTGAAAGCCACAACGACAGATACTGCTAAGTTTAAAGGAGAACTCAGCGGAAACGTTGACCTTAAATCTAAAGTTAATTTTGCAGGTTCTGGTAAAGTTGAGTTTAAGCTTGGAGAAAAATCTTACTTCCTTGAGTTAAATAATCTCTATATCTCTGAGCGCACACTTTATGCCTTGACTCAAAAACTAAACTTAAAAATACCTTTTGCAGACATCAGCCGTCTACAGGCAGAAATCCAAAAAATATTTGCTGACTTAAAACCACTACTTGGACTTTCAAGCAAAGCAGATTTAATTAAATATTTATCTCTCTACACAGACTTAATTGACACCCTTTCTTTCACAAAAGATAAAATCACCCTTTCTAACTTCTCAATTAGTGGAATTAAGTTATCTGCGGAAATTGACCTTGCTAAAAAAGAAATCAGGCTAACTCTGCCGGATTTAGGACTACAGGCTACTTTAACTAAGTCAACAAAACAAAACACAGGCGTAGTTCCGGTAGTTCAATACGCCGACACCGAGACAATTTTAAACTTACTTAAACTATACGCGCAAACCTACGAAATTGATGGCAAGGCGCAAAGCGGTGAAATGGGTGCTGACTTTTCTGGTAAACTTTCGCTTAAAGGCGAGGTTCTGGCCAAACTAGAAACTTACCTTAAATTCAAAGACAAATACCTGAAAGCCACAGTTTACTACGATAAAAAATATCTGTATTTTGAAACTGAAAAACTGAAGTTTAAACTTTCAGTTGAAGAACTTACCCAAATTATTAAAAATGCACCAGACTTACTAAAACTAGCAAATGCTGAAAACATCTTTAACCTACTTACTCAGTTTTCTTTAACTAACAACGAACTAAATGTAGGATATGGTGATTTAAATGTTCGCGCTAACTTCTTGGACCGCAAGGCAGACATTGCTTATAAAAACTTAGTTCAGGCTACTGTTACTCCAACCGATACAGAAGATTTAGGTTCAGTACCCGCACACGAATGGAAGACATATCAAGATATTCTTGATTTGTTTGCAAATGTTGAAAAAATCAAGTCAACGCTAAAAGCCCCTCAAAAAACCTTTAACTTCGCCGGTACCTTTGAACTAAACGGCAAGGTCTTAGAGGTTTCTAAAGGTTCACTTACCATCAACTCAAAAGGCAATACTTTTGACCTAGACGTTAACTTTGAGGCAAAATACGGCGACAAAGACTACAAAGGTAGAATTACTTTCTTAAATGGTTTTATTTACCTGGATGTCAACGGCCTTCGCGTCAAAATTAGTCAAGAGGAGTTCATTCGCTCAGGCTATCGTTTAATTAGTACTTTTGGTGGTAGCGCCGAGGCTCTGGAAAAAGCACTTAAGTATTTCAATAACCCAGATAACTTAAAAGAAATTCTTGGACTAAACTTAGCCTCAAGACTTACTTACTTAAACTCGCCTATTTACAATCGTTTCCAAAGAGGGCTAATTAAACCTGAAAACGCCACAGATATCTTTGAGATCTTGACCGAAATTGACTTTACTAAAACCAATGTTCACGCTCAAGTTAAATACGGCGAGATTAGTGGTACTTTTGACCTTGAGTTTACCGACATTCGTTTTGCGAAACTACAAATCGCCAATGCTCAACTTAAAGAAAACAAAATTGAGCAGGCTGTGTTTGAGGAAACCGACTACACTGAAATCACTGCGCCAAATGAAGCAGACTTTATAGAAAAAGAGTTTAAACACTTTGATACTTTTGTAGACGCTGTGATGAACACAATTGACAAAAAACAATACCACATCAAAGGTCAAATAACTTCAAACAAAGTATTTGGAATCGGTATTGCTATTAAAAATGTTGACCTTAAACTTAACTTTGCCAACCAAGCAGGCACTGATGTTGAACTTACTTTTGACATGGAACACACCGGTCGTGATGTTCCATTCCAAGGTAGACAACAGGTAAATAAAGGAAAAATTTCTGTGCATTTTTACATGAAAAATGGCCGTGGTTATTTAAGAACTAAAACAAGAGAAGTCACTGGATTTACAGGATTTTTTGATCCTAAGCCAAAATTTGGGCCTGAAGTAACTAAATATTATGAGTTTACCGAGGCTGAAATGAAGGCTAACTTATTTGCCTATATCTTAACGATGATTTACGCAGACGAACAACTTTGGAATGGGCAAACTAAACCAACCCCTGTTAGAAGACTAAATAGACCGAAATTAGTTAAACGTGGACCATTTGATAATCTAGACATCGCTAAGCTAATTAAAAAAATAGTTGTGGGCAAAACTGAACAGTCTAATAGTTACGATTACGAATTCACAATTGATAAAGATATTGTTAAAGGTAAATTACCTGCACCACTTTCAATGAGTGATATTGTTGTTAAACTAATTACAATGCCTGAAAAAGATAAACAATATTTACGTAAGCTTAAGATAAATACTACACTTTTTGCAGTTCTTTCATTTAGAATTGTTGCTGAATTTGAAATGGTTGCAATGGGTGCAGACGTACCTGCTATTAACTTACCTGACAACATCAACGACAAATGGTAATTTAGTTTAAATCTACTCAAAATAAAAAGGTATACACGCGTGTGTATACCTTTTATCATTATTAAAACTTTCCTTTAAATAATTTTTACTCAACAACACAAAAGTATTTTAAAATAAACCATAAATGGCTAAATAAAGCCCTTTTATCAAGATTTTGAAAACAATTTAAACCACAAAAATGTGTTATAATTA
>CAUTNJ010000005.1:0-28666 GCA_963539745.1 uncultured Acholeplasmataceae bacterium | reverse complement strand
AAATAAGTGTCTTTTGCTTATTTTTATAGTGTCTGTAATTGGGAATTCTTTATTAAAAACAAAACTAGATAACTTTATTAAAAACTCAAATGCTGAAATTTATGATGCTGAAATAAACACAGATGAAGAAAGATTATACAAAGAACTAATTTGTGGTAAAAAAGGTAAACAAATTGGCAGTGGAGAAGCAATATGCATAGCACTTGCAAAAACCTTTAACGGAATTTTATCTAGCAATAATTTAAAGGACATATGCCAATATATTAAAAAATATAATCTAGAGTTTATCACTACAGGTGATATTTTAGTTTTGGCCTTAAAGGAAGAACTAATAAATGAATGCGAAGGCGAAGTGATTTGGCAGATGATGCTAAAAAATAAAAGAAAAATCGGTCCAAATACCTTTAAAGAATACTTAGAACATTGCAATAATTCAAAAAACAGCCACACTATCCTTGCAAATGACAATCTCAGTTTTATAATTCTTTCAAAGCAAAGCCGATTTCGTTTTTTTGAACTAAATAGTAAAATGGTGCACCAATTAAGTAAAGTACAGCCCCTTCCCCTATTGCAACATAAATAAATGTTTCAAAAAATAGCAGACCTAAAATTAAATTAAGCATTATAGCCACAACAGCACTACCAATTATAGTAGGAGCAATTAGGGCAATAAATATATTTTTTCTAAATATATACATAAATATCAAACAAATAACTGTGGCAAGCGTTCCAAAAACTACATCCCAAATACCAAAAGGACTAAACAAATTAGCCACAAAACATCCCCATACAATACCCGGTGCTACTTTGAAGTTAATCAGTACCAAGACCATTAAAATTTCACTTAATCTAAACTGAATTTGTCCATATGAAAAAGGTTCTAACAACACAGTTAGTACAAAGTAAACAGCAGCAATTGCTGCATTTATAGTCAAAATTTGTAAAGTTTTTTTTCGTTTATTCATTTCCTGTTTTTATTTTGCTGGTGTTCTGGAATACAGCATTTTTAAGTTTTTAAAAAAATTACTGATTGATTTTTAAACTACATTCAGAGCAATATCCATAAACTGTAAGTTCATGGCTTTTTGGAGTAAAGTTTTGCAGTTCTATCGCATCTTTAATTAAGTTCAAAACTTTACAGTCAATTTCTAGCATGTTTTGACATTTTTCACAAATCATGTAGTGAGTGTGTCTGTCCTTTTTGACAAAAAAATACGCAGTTTTATCAAGCATGATGTGTTCAACTAACTTGTTTTGAGTCAAGAAATCCAAAGCTCGATAAATTGTAGAGATATTGATGTCAAACTCCAACAATTTTGCATAAATTTGCTCAACTGACACAGGTTTTGCTATATCTTTTAAAATATCGTATACTAATTTTCTTTTCTTTGTAAACTGCATAAATCTTCCTTTTTCTAAACTAATTATATCATTTTAAACCCTAAAACCAGTTTATCGGTGCTATAATTAAAAAGTATATGTAGGGGGAAATATGAATAAAAAACCACAAATTATTTTTAGTAGACCAGAAATGCTTAAACTAAATATTGCTGCTCTTGCTAAAAGAGGCGTATCTGTTAAAGACATCGCTGAAATCGCTTATCTACAACAATCTAAATACATCAAAGACATTCCATTTGAACTTTGTACAGAATCTGTTGAAAAAATTCTTTCACTAAGAGACGTTTTTCACTTTGTGCAACTTGGTATTGCCATTGATATCGCTGCTGAAAAGAAATTACTAGAAGGCCCAATTCAAGATATCATTGAACAAGATCTTGGACTTTTTGGAATTGACGAGACTTTTGCGCTTGACCTTTCTGGAATGTATGGAACCATTGGTAAAACTAACTTTGGCGACATTGATGTAAATAAACACGGACTTGTTAACCGTTTAAACGAAGACGGTAAAAAAGACGGAGTTTGCCACACTTTCCTTGACGACATAGTTGGCGCAATTGCTGCTACTGCTGCCGTTCGTGTTGCGCAAATCTTAACTGAAAACGCTGTACTTGCTCAACAAAAATAGTTTACATAAACTGTTTTTGTCTTAATTTTCAACTTGGTTAAACCTAAAAAATTTAAAAATTTAATTTCCAGTAGTTTCTCTAAACTATTTGGTTTTGAAAATAATGTTGTTATTACAGACGATTTAAATGTTTTAACTAGGCGTAACACTGTAATTAAGAACATTATTTTTCTATTTAACCTATTTTTATTTTTACTGATGTTAATCATTTCTGTCAGCAAGATAGGTCTTGAAGGTCTAGACCCTAGAGTTGTGCAAAATCGCACAATTGTCAACTGGGCAATAACTGTGGCTACCTTTCCTTTCTTGTTTGTGTTTAACTTTTTGCTAAAAAGAATGATACAACCTGTGAAAACCGACTCAAATCAAAACAGAGATGTAGCTATCCATAAACAAAAAATTGCGCAGTACTTTATTATTTCTTATTTGTTTATCGCGGTTTCTTTGTTTTACTTGAAAGTCAACATCAGTCCACTGTTTTTTAGAAACGGACTGCACTACAATAAGTCTTTGGCTTTTGTAGTTCTAGAGACTTTCTCATATTCTCTTTTTTACGTAGTTTTAACAATTATTTGTCTGTATCAAGACAGAAAAGCGTTTTCCTACAGCGCTGGGTTTCTGTTTGGTATTTTGACTATCATGCATATATTTGTAACAAACCGTTTCTATGCGTTTTCGTTTGCCAATTCTAAAGACCTTATAAACTCGCTTGTAGACGTTATTTTAAGGTCCCTGGTCTTTATTTTGTACTCACTGGTTTTAAGGGCTTTAACTATCATTTCTGAAACCATTCAACATGACCGAATTCACGAAAAAGTACAACGCGCTCGCCTACAAAATGAGTTTATCTCACTAACCTCTGACTTATTTGGTGTTGTTTTAAACTCAGCCTTAACAGATACCTCGTACCTTGAGTTTTTAACTAAAATAGCCAATCGTCTAGGTGAACTAATGGGGCTTTCTACCGCTAATTTAAATACCCTTGTTACTTATTGTCAGTATTTAGATAACCAAAGTAATTTCGCGACACTACTTGACCACGAGATTTTAAAAAGCCTACCGCAAAGTGAATTGACCGCCAAAGTTCAAAACGGAGCCGTGATTGCTAAGCGTATCCAACTTGCTAAAAAAGCCACAGAAATCGTCAGAACCTCGTTTGAATCTGGGATTTCAAAAACTTTTATTGAAAAGCAAAATCAAATTCAAAATACCCCAATTTCCCAAATTATTTTAACCTCTGACATTTACTGTATTATGAGAATGTCTACAGCCTACAAAGTAGCGTATTCTCACAGCGAAACTATTGCTCGTTTTAAAGAAACTTTTTGTTTCTTTATTCCGGAAGACATCTTTACTCGCTTTATTGATTTTCACACTCAGTTTGAAACTCTTTACAACGAGTAAAAATTAAAAAATACACAAAATACTGTAAGAAGGAGATTTTAAAAAATGAGTTATTACTTTACCTCTGAGTCTGTTTGCGAAGGACATCCTGACAAAATCGCGGACAAAATCGCGGACTACATCTTAGACTCTGTACTTAAAAAAGACCAAAACGCTAGATGCGCGGTTGAAGTTGCTTTAACTACCAACTTTTGCTTAATTTTTGGTGAGGTTACCGCTAGTCATAAATTTGACTACGCTGCGCTTGCGAAAGCAGCAATTAAAGAAATTGGCTATTTAGATCCTGCACTTTTGTTTTCAGCTGACGAAATTGAGTACTTAGTTAAAATCAAAACCCAGTCTCCAGACATCGCCCTTGGTGTTGACAAAGAAGACCAAGGCGCGGGCGACCAAGGTATAATGTTTGGCTACGCAGAAGACTCAACCCCTGAGTATTTACCGCCTTGTATATACTACGCACACAAACTATCTCGCCGACTTACCGAAGTTCGTAAACAAGGGATTGTCAAAGGCCTTAGACCAGACGGAAAAACCCAGGTTACCGCTAAGTTTTCAGACAGCGGTGAACTTAAAGAAATCACAGCGATTGTAGTCTCTGCACAACATGAGCCAGAAGTTGACTTAAGCGAGTTAAAAAAACAAATCAATGAAAACGTCATCAAGGCAATTATTCCTACAAACTTAATAACTAAAAACACCCAAATTTTTATCAATGCAACAGGTAGATTCGTAATTGGTGGCCCTCACGGAGACTCAGGTTTAACCGGCCGCAAGATTATTGTAGACACCTACGGCGGAACTGCCCCACACGGAGGCGGTGCGTTTAGCGGCAAAGACCCTTCAAAAGTAGACCGCTCGGCTTCTTATATGGCCAGATACTTGGCAAAAAATATAGTAGCCGCAGGACTTGCGCACAGAGCTACTATTGAAATTTCTTACTGTATTGGTGTTGCTCAGCCAACTTCTTTATTTGTCACATTAGACGATGGCACTAACAAAGCACTTGAACAAAAACTCTTTGAGTTTATTAAGGCTAACTTTGACCTTTCACCCAAAGGTATTATTCAAAAATTAAACTTAAAGCAACCGCTTTACTCAAAAACCGCCATTTCTGGGCATTTTGGCAATCCTGATTTTCCTTGGGAACAACTAGATTCGGTTGCGTTGTTTCAAAAACTTTTATAAGCGATTTTAAATAGTTTGCATATTTAAAATAATTAAAATATAATTAACTTACTGCCCGCTTAGCTCAGTTTGGTTAGAGCATCTGACTCTTAATCAGAGGGTCTAGGGTTCGAGTCCCTAAGCGGGTACGGGTAAAAAAGATTTTAAAATCGCTTAAGTTCGCTTAAGCGATTTTTTTAAATAATTTAAAATCAAAAGAGGTAAAGATGCAAGAAACTTTGCTTAAAAAACTCGCCAACGCTAAGCATTGCCTGGTGTGCGGAAGTAGACCAACAGACCTAAACTTAAAGATATATGAACTTAGCAACAAAACACTTTACTCTAGTTTTTCACTAACTGAATTTCACCAAAGTTACAGTGGAATTACCCACGGTGGTGCAATATCTGCTGTTTTAGATGAACTCGCTTGCCGTGCATACATTCCTTATTTTCCCGAAAAACTAGCAATGACCGGTAGTTTAAAAGTTAAATTCATTAAACCAGTTTTTACAAATTCTCAGTACATTGCTTTGGCTAAAGTTTTGAAAATAAACGATAAATACTTTTCGGCTAAGTCTGTAATTTTTAACGAAAACCAAGAAAAATGTGCAGAAGCAGAAGGTATTTTTATCTTTGTTGAACCCAAAAGAATCAATACTGCTTCTAAAAACGGACACCAAATTGGTGAGCAAAGTGAAACTGATTTTAAAGAAAAAAACAGTACTGTTTTAATTTTTGACTTTTAGCCGTTCTAAATTGAAAATTATTTTTGAAAGTGTTATACTTATTTAGTAGATTTTATTAAGTGGTTACCTAATAAATTCTTGCCTGTACCCATAGCTCAACTGGATAGAGCATTTGACTACGGATCAAAAGGTTGGGAGTTCGAATCTTCTTGGGTACGCCATCTAATCGGGAAGTGGCTCAGCTTGGTAGAGCGCTTGGTTTGGGACCAAGATGTCGCAGGTTCAAATCCTGTCTTCCCGACCACTTGTAGGTGTAGTTTAGTGGTAAAACTCCAGCCTTCCAAGCTGGCTATGTGGGTTCGATTCCCATCACCTGCTCCATTTTTGCTCCTTTCTTTGAAAAACTCCGCTTGCGGAGTTTTTTATTTTTTTAGTATATAGCGCACCGAAATTTAGGCAAGAAGTCTTTTTAAAAACAATGCTAAAAATTAAGAAAAACAAATTAGTCTTGCTTTATTTGAACTAGGCCAAATGATATAATACTAGTTGATGAATACAGAGACAAAATATATTTATAAAATTGAAAATCCCCACGCTTTGGTCAATATTTTTGGCGCTAACTACAAGAATTTAAAAGCACTTTCTGACTACTTTCAAAGAGAGTTTCTAGTTAGCAATGACGCAATTGTCGCTAAAGCCTTTTCTGAGCAAGAAAAAGTAATTTTTACACAAATGTTTAACTCGCTTTTTAAAGTAGGCAGCAATATCGTTCTTTCTAAAAGAGACCTGGCATATTGTGCTAATTTGGCCGAAAAAGATGACCTTGATAATTTTGAAAAACTGTATAAAAACTCAAAACCAATTGGTTATACCGCTAAGGGCAAAAAACTTTTTCCCAAAACTTACTCACAACTTATTTACTTTGAGGCTTTAAATAAATATGATTTAGTTTTTTCAACAGGTCCTGCCGGAACTGGAAAAACCTTTATCGCAGTGGCTTATGCTTTAAACGAACTTAAAGCAGAAAACGTCAAAAAAATCATAATTACTCGTCCAGTTGTGGAGGCCGGTGAAAACCTAGGGTTTTTGCCAGGCGACTTAAAAGAAAAAATTGATCCTTATTTAACGCCGATTTACGATATTCTTTACGATATTTTGGGTCGCGAAAAAACCCTTTCTTACATTGAAAAAGGTTTAATTGAAATTGCACCACTTGCCTATATGCGTGGACGCACCTTAGAAGACGCCGTTGTGATTTTAGATGAGGCTCAAAACACCACTTGTTCACAAATGAAAATGTTTTTAACCCGCCTTGGTTTTAACTCTAAAATGGCAATTACTGGTGACATTTCTCAAATTGATTTACCTACAAAAGTTCAGTCCGGTTTAGTTCAAGCAAAACAACTGCTTAGCGATATTTCAGATATCCGCTTTATTGAGTTTGAACCGATGGATGTAGTTAGACACCCACTGGTCATGAAAATAGTTGACCGCTACGAAAAAAATGCGCGTTAATATCTTTTCTGAGTTGGGTGCTCGCGAAATTAAAGCAGAGGTTAAACTACTTACTCACTTATTTAAGACCATAGATGACACAAAAACCCTGCAAATAATTTTGGCAGATAACGCGTATCTTCATAACCTAAACAAACAATACAGAAATATAGATAGACCTACCGACGTCATTTCTTTTCCTGATGAAGTTGACGAACAAAGTTGTGGCGACATCTTTATTTCGCTTGATAAAGCCCTTGAACAGGCAAAAGAATATGAACATTCCTATGAACGCGAACTTTGTTTTCTGGCAGTGCATGGCTATCTGCATGTCAAAGGCTATGATCATGAGACCAAAGAAGAAGAACAAGTCATGATGGATTTAACTGAAAAAATCCTTAAGTTCATCGGAATGGAAAGGAAGAAATATGACTGGCATAAATAAAGCACTTGACGCTATGAAAATGGCGTATTGCCCTTACTCAAATTTTCAAGTAGGCGCAGCCCTAGAACTTAAAAACGGTGAGTTTATCTTAGGATTTAACATTGAAAATGGAGCCTACTCAATGTGCAATTGCGCAGAGCGAACAGCACTGTTTTCTGCAATGTCTCAAGGATTTAGTAAGGCTGACTTTAAAACCCTTTTTGTGGCAGCTAAGACTAACACACCGATTTCTCCATGTGGAGCCTGCAGACAAGTAATCGCTGAACTTTGTCCAAAAGACATGAAAGTAGTTTTAACTAACACCAAAAAAGACATTAAAGAAACTACTGTTTCTGAACTTCTGCCGTTTTCTTTTGACTTAGATAATGACCGAATTTAAAGCAGGTTCGGTGTGTATTGTTGGTGCTCCCAACACTGGTAAGTCTAGTTTACTTAACAACATTTTAGGCTACCGCGCGCAAGCAGTTTCTCCTAAACCAGAGACTACAAAAAAAGCGCTACTTGGAGTTAAGACTACTAAAAACTTTCAAATCGGCTTTGTAGACACTCCAGGGATTACTTTTAGACCTACTACTCAACTAGAGACTTTGGTTACAAAAGAAGCCTACAGCGCAATTTATGGTAGTGATGTTTGTTATTTGCTCGTAGACCGCGTGTACTCAGATGCTTTTTTACCAGTACTAAAAGTTCTAAAGAGCGAAAAAATCCCGACAATTTTAGTGATCACTAAAGAAGATATCTTAAAGAAAAACAAAATTCTTGAAATCATTTTGTCATTTCAAGCTGTACATGAATTCGCTGAGTTTATCCCAATTTCTAACGTAAATTTAAAAAACATAGATAAACTAATTGAACTCACTTTGCCTTACTTTAAGATAAATGAGTTAATTTATCCGGCTGACTACAACAGTTCGCAAACTTACCAAGAATATATTTTGTCGTTTGTTCACGAGCAGCTGCTTAAACTATATGACAAAGAAATCCCTTACAAAGTAGCAGTTTTTCTAGAAGGCACTCAAGAACTTGGCACCAAAACCGTGTTTTTTGTCAAAATTGTATGTCAAAAACCTGGCCAAAAAGCAATCTTAATTGGCAAAAACGGCTCGGCTATTAACCTACTTAAAAAGAATTTAGCGATGCAAGTCAGAGAAGAACTTAAACAAAAAGTGGAGTTTGACATCGTGGTTTCAGTTAACGAAAACATTGAGAAGTTAATGCTTAAAAACTGGAAGGAAGAATAATTTATGGAAAAAAATGAAAAAAAACTTACTTTTGAAGAAATCGTTACTTACTGTAAACAGCAAGGCTTTGTCTATCAAGGCAGCGAGATTTACGGTGGACTTTCTAATACTTGGGATTTTGGACCACTAGGCGCACTGCTTAAACAAAATATTAAAGCAGCCTGGACTAAATACTTTATCCAAGCGTTTCCTCGCAACCAACTACTTAACGGGCCTATTCTTTTAAACAACTTAGTTTGGCAAGCATCTGGGCACGTCAAAAGTTTTTCAGACCCGTTAATTGAATGTAAGGCCTGCAATCAAAGATTTAGAGCAGACAAGTTAGTTTTTGACTTCAATGGTTTTGATGTAGACGGCATGAAAACAAAAGAAATTGAGCACTATATTGCTGAGCAGAAAATTCCTTGCCAAAACTGTCAAAAAACCGAGTGGCTACCACTTCGTGCGTTTAATATGATGTTTGAAACTTACCAAGGGGTTGTCCAAGACAACACAGACAAAATTTATCTGCGTCCTGAAAACGCTCAAAACATTTTTATTCAGTTTAAAAATGTGCTTAGAACAACTCGCGCTAAGTTGCCATTTGGAATTGGCCAAATCGGGAAAGCTTTCCGTAACGAAATTACACCTGGTAACTTTATTTTTAGAACTCGTGAGTTTGAACAAATGGAACTTGAGTACTTTGTAAAACCTGGCACAGAACTTGAGGTTTTTGCTTTCTTTAAAAAATACTGTATGCAGTTTTTAACAGACCTGGGAGTTAACCCCGCTGACTTAGTTTACTCAGATCATAAAAAAGAAGCCTTGGCGTTTTACTCAAACGCAACTACTGACATTCAATACCGCTTTCCGTGGGGGTTTGACGAACTTTGGGGAATTGCCTCTAGAACCGACTATGACCTTTCTCAACACCAGAAGTTTTCAGGCCAAGACATGAGTTATTTAGATCCAGATGAGAACTCTCGTTTTGTACCATACTGCGTGGAGCCAAGTGTCGGGGTTGAGCGTTTGTTTTTTATGTTTATTGCCAACGCCTTAAAAGAAGAAGAAGTGGAAGCTGGAGATATTCGCCAAGTTCTTAAAATCTCTCCATTTTTAGCGCCATACAAAGCAGCAATCATTCCTTTAAACAAGGCAAAACACTCGGAACTAGCTGAGTCAATTTACCGCCAAGTTGCCAAAGACTTTGACTGCTATTTAGAAGAAAGTGGCGGCTCTGTTGGAAAGAAATACCGTCGCCAAGACGCAATCGGTACACCTTTTTGCATTACCGTGGACTTTGAAAGCGAAGACACTCAAACTGTGACAATTCGTGACCGCGACACAATGCAACAAGAGCGAATCAACATTAAAGATATCAATCAATATCTGCTAAATAAAATTAAACTTTAGAAAATTGCAAACAAATCAAGACAACATCTTTACTAAAATTAACTCAGAAATCAATATTTTAGAGTTAGTTCAAGAACTAGGGATAGCGGTCACTCAAACCGGCAAGAACTTCAAAGCACTTTGTCCGTTTCACAATGACAGCAATCCCTCACTTTCTATTTCTGTTGAAAAAAACATTGCCTATTGCATGTCTTGCAAAACCGGCGGCGCTCCTTTTAATTTCTATCAGAAATTCAAGAAATTAGATACAAAGGCTACCCTTGATTATTTTTCTAAAAGACTAAATTTAGGATATACATATAAACCAGACCCGCTTGAAAAAGAATACACAGCGTGCGCAGAGGCTGCTAAGTTTATGCACATGCGTTTACTTAAAACCAACTCTGGGGCTGAGTATCTAACTTATTTAACGGAAAAACGCAGATTAACTCAAGAGACCATTGAGCACTTTCAAATAGGTGTCGCGCTTAACGATAACTTAATGTCGGAAACCTTGATTAAACAAGGAATTGCTACGCAAACTTTAAAAAACACTTCGCTTATTGGCACGCACGGTGAGCGTATTTATGATTTCTTTAAAAACCGTGTGATGTTTCCGCTTAAAAACGTAAGCGGTAAAATTGTTGGGTTTTCTGGTCGTGCTTTAACTGAATCTAAAGATAACCCAAAATACGTAAACTCACCAGATACCTTGGTGTTTAAAAAAGAAGAAGTAATTTATCACTTGTCAGATGCACTTCAAGATAACCCCAAAAAAGAAGTGATTTTAGTTGAAGGTTTTTTTGACGTGATTGCACTTTTTAACGCAGGTTTTAAAAATGCTTGCGCGACAATGGGAACTACTTTAACTGAAACTAACTTAAAGATGCTTGTTGAAAACACAAAAAGTATAGTTTTAATGTATGACGGCGACTTACCTGGACAAAAGGCCGCCGAAAGCGTAGCCTTTAAGTTTTTAAGATTTCCCAAAACCAATGTTTATATTGTAAATATTCCGAATAAACAAGATCCAGATGAGTATTTTCAGGTTAATGGCAAAGCCGGAATTGAGAAACTACTTAGCCAAAAACAAGATATCTTGACCTTCTTTTTTAACAAAATAGTAAGTCAAGTAGATGGTTCTGACATTATTTCTGTTATGCGTTTTAAAAATAACTTTAAAGAAGTTTTTAAATATGCAGATGAGACAGTTAAGAACTTATTTATCGCCAAAACCAAAGAAAAACTCAACATAGATTTAAGTTTAAAAGAATTCACCGAAGTCAAACCAACGCTTAAACCGACAGTTAAACCAAAGGCTAACTCAGAAATTGAGAAACTAAGACAGGCGATGAACACACTAGTTTTACACTGCTTAAACTCAGAAATTGAGGAACACGCTATTGCTTTAATTAAAAGAGATATCCTTAGACACTTTGAGTTTCAAAGTTACAGTATTTTACTTTTTACGATTTTAACTCACTTAATTGAAAGTAAGTTATACGGCAAAAACAAAACAGCCACTCAAGTTAAAGTCTACTTTGAAACAGTAGAAGGCCTAAAGCCTGTAGAAAGACAAGAGATTTTAAAGAAAATTAACTCTGCCATTGAAACAGTTGAAAACAACGAAAGCACAGAGCCAGCGGCGATTACTGCAGACATTGTTAAAATTCTTGCGCACATTAAAAAAATCCGGAAACTTATTGCTGCAACTACAAAAGAAGTTTCCACGACTTCAAGTAAAGTAGAAATTGACGCTTTTACTAAAGAAGCCAGCGAAATTTTAAATTAAAGAAATGAAAGAAACCAACAGACTGGAGTTTTTAGCCAAACTTGCAAAAGGTGTGAGTGTAGTTTTAGACATTGGTTGTGATCACGGATATTTTTTAAAAATTTTGTTTGATAAATATAACTTAAAAAAAGGGATAGCCGTTGACAATAAAGTCTTGCCTCTTGAAAACGCCAAACGTAATTTAAAGGGCTACAATTGCGACTTTGTATTATCAAATGGTTTTGAAGAAGTTAGTGCTAATTTTGAGGTTTGTAATATCTCGGGAGTTGGAGGAATTACTGCGATTGAAATCCTTAAACTCGCAAGACCTGGAAAATACATAGTTTCTGTGCACTCAAAATTAGCAGAACTTAAGCAATTTTTAAATGAAAAAGGCTTTTGGTTACTAGACGAATACATTGTTTTTGACAAAGGCCTATACTATAATGTTCTTGTTTTAAGTCTAAAAAACGAGAAACCAGAGACTTCTTTTGACTGTTTTTACTCACCCTTTATTTTAAATAAAGAAGGATACGAAAGCTACTTTCTTGAACTTAAAGAAAAGTGCATAAAAATCCTTAAGTTCAGGCCAAATGACAAAAAAACTTTATTAGAACTTAAATACATTAACCTGTATTTGTCTAAACACCTAAAATAATTTTAATAAGAGAGGTTTTAATATGAAAAAAATATTTTTATTTATCTTAACCCTGTTAAGCATACTTAGTTTAAGTGCGTGCAAACTATACGACCCACGCTGGATAATTCCTGACAACAAAGAAACTCAAAGCGGCGGCGAAATAGATCAACTACAACGAAAAATTTTTGACTACTACAAACAAAACTACTACAAAGACATAGACGAACAGTTGTTTGATAGACTTAAATACGGCTCTCTTGAAAACTTTATGAGCTCAGTTTTAGACAGATATTCAAGAGTGTTTGTCAATTACCCTGAACTTTCTGGTGGTGAACCTTCTCCATACGACCAAAAAGAAGAAGCGAGAGACGAAATCGGGGTTTCTTTTCAATACCAAACGAAGTTTCCAAGATTGATTGTCAAAACTGTCTACAAGCAGTCAAGCGCTTTTGGTAAACTTTATCCAACTGACGAAATTCTTGGTGTAGTTAACTCAAAAAACAATTCAGAAAAACTATATTTTGAACAGGCTCAAGACATTAGCGCAAGAATTGCTGTTGAAATGATTAGAACTCAAACTGATGAAAACAACGGCAAAGTTAAGTTAATTGTGCAAAGCAAAGACGCAAACGATGAGCGTATTGTTGAAGTTGAAAGAAGAAAAACTTACCACCGTTCAGTGGAAGAACTAAATACAGCAGATCCAAAAACCGCGGTTATCAGAATTAGTGAGTTTAAAAAAGATATTACTGGTGATGCTTTTGTCTCTCTTTTAGATAAACTAGAAAAGTCTAAGTTAACTTCAAGCGACAGCACTTTAATTTTAGATTTAAGAAACAATCCTGGTGGTGAACTTGACGCTCTTGAAACAATAGTTGGCGCACTTTTGCCAAAATCAGAAAATCCATATGCTAAGTTAGTTAATTCAAAAACTAAAGAAGAACACACCATTGAAGGTAAACTTGAAAGCAAAAAACCTTATAATATCAAAGTTTTGGTAAACCAAAACTCAGCGTCTGCTGCCGAAGTTTTAGCCGCTTGCTTAAAATATGGTGGAGGATATAAACTATACGGAACTGAAACTTTTGGTAAAAACATTTACCAAAGTTACTATGTGCTACAACAAGCAACTTTTTCAAAACCACAAATTACACTTTCTTGCACTCAAGGTTTTTGGCATTATTTTGACCACACGCAAAACAAATGGCAAACTTTGGATAAAGAAAACAACCCATTTGAAGTTGAAAAGTTACCTGACGAAAACGCCTATACTTTAAACGACAAGCAAGACTTTTTCCTTGAGAAAGACATTAAAAAAGACACAGTAAACCAAGACGCTAGAGTCATTCAAAGATATTTATCTCTTCGCTATGCTGCCTTGCTTAAAGCAAATTCAGAGACTATGCGTACAGACGGATATATTGATGAAACCACTATTAAATACATCAAAAAATTCCAAGCAGACTCAGGCTTAACACCTTCTGAAATTGTTGACATAAACACTAGAAAAGCCCTTTATAAGGCGATGTCAACATACTACGATAACCCAGATACTGACTTTTTAGTTCAGTTTGCGAAAGCAAATTAAGGTGGGTACGGACATTGGAAATCCCGCTTATTGAACTTAAAGACATCACGAAAAGTTTTGACAACCAAATAGTTTTGCGTGGTGTATCTCTAAACATTAACGACAACGAATTTGTTACACTTCTTGGCCCTTCTGGTTGTGGTAAAACTACTTTACTTAGAATCATTGGTGGTTTTGAAACCCCTGGGTCTGGCGATGTTTTGTTTTGTGGCAAAAGTATAGTTGATGTGCCAGCACACAAAAGACAAACTAACACCGTATTTCAAAAATACGCTCTTTTTCCGCACCTTAATGTTTTTGAAAACATCGCATTTCCGCTTAGAATTAAAAACTACCGCTTTAGATTAAAAGAAGCGATTAAAAAACTTTACCAAGAATACTCAGAAAAGTCTGAAAAAACCAAAGACAAGACTGAATTAAAAGAACTAAAAAAGGCTTATAAAGCCAAAGTCTGGGTACTTAAACACCCAAATGCTAAAATTGATTCAGAAATTAAAGCGCTAAAAAAAGGCGAGAAAACTGAAGACAACTTAAAGAAAATCGCCGAACTTAAAAAGAAAAGAGTAACGGCTAAGTCAATAGAGGCTGAACTTGCTAAAAAAGTTTTAAGATACTTAAAATTAGTTGGTCTACAAGGTTTTGAAAACCGTGAAGTTTCTTCACTTTCTGGTGGTCAACAACAGAGAGTTGCGATAGCACGTGCCTTAATTAACGAACCAAAAGTCTTGCTACTGGACGAACCACTAGCGGCTCTTGACTTAAAAACTCGTCAAGAGATGCAGTATGAACTAAAAGAAATGCAGAAAAATGCAGGGATTACTTTTATTTTCGTGACACACGACCAAGAAGAAGCACTGACCATGTCTGACAAAATTGTTGTCATGAACAAAGGAGAAATTCAGCAAATTGGAACTCCTGTAGATATTTACAACGAACCCGTTAACCGCTTTGTTGCGCGTTTTATTGGTGAATCTAATATTATACCTGCTACCATGAAAGACGACTTTTTGGTTAGTTTTGACAACAAAGAACTTGAGTGCGTAGACTCTGGATTTTCTAAAAACCAACCGGTTGAAGTTGTACTTCGCCCAGAAGACATTGATATTGTAAAAAAAGGGACTGGTAAGTTTACAGGAGTTACAGACTCCGTAGCCTTTAAAGGTATATTTTACGAAATTGACGTGCAAACTAAAGACCGAGTTTACACAATTCACACCACTGACTACGTGCCAGTTGGCAAAGAAGTCGACATAGACTTTAATCCAGAAGACATTCACGTCATGGAAAAGGAACATGAATAGAAAAATTCTTGACTCAAAGAGAGTCTTTAACTTTTCTTTGTTTTTACCTTACTTAGTTTTAATAGTTTTTTTAATTGTCATTCCTTTTATTTTAATGGTGCTCTATTCTTTTAAAGACAACGCCAGCACCGAGCGAATTAAGTTTACTTTTGAAAACTATACAAATATTTTTACCGATAAAACCGCATCTAAATTGATGTACTCATCAATTAAGTTATCGGCAATTGCTACGCTAGTCTGCCTGGCAATTTGCTATCCTTTGGCCTACTCAATTACTTTTTTAAAGAAACGCGCACAAGTTTTGTGTCTGAGTTTAATAACTGCGCCAATGTGGATCAACATGTTAATTAAAGTGCTTTCCATTAAACAAGTTCTAGAAATACTGCCTTTCAATATTTTGGGCACCAACTCAGCGATAGTTTTAGGCTTGGTATATTCTTTCTTGCCGTTTATGGTCTTGCCAATTTACGCAAGTCTTTCTAAAATGGACAATTCGCTTAAAGAAGCCGCGGCTGACCTTGGGGCTAATAACTTCAAAACTTTTAAGTCAGTTGTTTTGCCTTTGAGTTTACCAGGTGTGTTTTCAGGGATTTTACTTGTGTTTTTGCCAGCAGCAACTAGCGTCGTAATTCCAAAATACTTAGGAAATGGTCGTTATTTAATTGGTAATTTTATAGAACAACACATCACTCAATCTGGTCGCTTTGGCTTTGGCTCGGCTATTGCCATTGTGTTTTCGCTGATTATGATTGCGATTTTACTGCTAATTAAGGTAGCAGACAAAATTAGGTATAAGTGGAATGAAAGACAATAAAAGTTTAGTATTTAGAAAAATATTTGTCACACTGGCTATTATTTTGATATACATTCCAGTGGTTTTTGTCATAATTTTTTCGTTTAACTCAAAAAAATCACTAAAAGAACTTTCTGGTTTTTCAGTTAAGTGGTACCAGGAGTTGTTTTTGCGCCCTAACTTAACCCAAGCGGTTATCTATACCATAATTATCGCCGTGATTTCTACAATAATTTCTACAATTATCGGCACACTGGCCGCAATTTCTATTGCGAATTTTTCCAAAAAACGCAAAGACACTATTTTCTTTTTCAACAACATCCCAATAATTTCGCCAGACATTATTTTTGGGCTTTCTTTATTTTTCTTTTTTACCGCTTTTAAAATCCCACTAGGCTTTTTTTCAATCTTACTTGCCCACATTGCTTTTTCGGTTCCTTTTGTGCTTGCTGCTGTTTATCCAAAAATCTTGACTTTAGATAAAAACATCTTAGACGCAGCATATGACTTGGGATGTGGATACTTTACTGCGATTTTTAAAATTTTAGTTCCGCAAATCAAAGAAGGCATACAAGCAGGCGCAGTTATTGCTTTTACTATGTCTTTTGACGACTTTATCATCTCTTACTTTGTTTCAGGTAGTTCAAACATCCAAAATATCTCTATATACCTATATACCTTAAAAAGAGGACTAAACCCTTCTATAAATGCGCTTTCCACTTTGATTATCTTGGTAATAATGATCAAAGTAGTTTACGACTACGCAACTGCTTTAATTAAAGTCAGAAAAGAAAGAAAGGAAATTGGACACAATGTTTAAGCCGAGATTAGTTAAATATTTGATTTCTTTTTCGTTACTTTTTTTGTTTTTCTTTTTTGTTATTTATAACTTTGTGGTTAACCGCAAAAAGGTTAAACTACTAATTCCAAACGAGTTTTTTGCAGATGAGGAATTAGTTCCGCGCTTTGCTCGTCAAAACAAAAAAGGACTGGCTTTTTCTAACTTCACCAGCAATGAAGTCGCGGTTCAGAAAATCTCAAACGAAGATAAGTTTGACATTTCTGTGCTTTCTGACTATGCAGCTGTGCAAATGATGCAAAAAGGCTACATTCAAAAAATTGACTGGAGTAGAATAAAATACAAAAAAGAAGAGATTTTTTCACCACAAATCTACAAACTAATTAAAGACTACAACAAACAAATTAGCACTGACCCTGAGTTTGATTTTCTGGACTACTCAGTTCCTTATTTCTGGGGTTATGTTGGTCTGTTTTACAACACAGCCGGTGACAACGCCGAAGAACTTAAAAAAGACGTTGAAAATCTAGGTTGGGGAATATTTCAAACTAAAGAAAAATACCCGAAAATGGCGATGTACGACAGTTCCAGAGATGGTTTTATGGTAGCACTTAAACACCTTGGCTACACAATGAATCCGCTTTTAGATACTGACAAAAATCAAAAACAAAACCAACCTGCTATTAGTGCTGCCATGGATTTTTTGAAAACCTCTATTCAAAATAACCCAGAGATGCGCTTTATTACCGACGAGATTTTTGACGCAATGGCAGACGGCACTTTTGATTTAATTAACGCGTATTCTGGAGACGCTCTAAACATCATTAAAGGCCAAGACGGCAAGGTCAATCAAAATCTTAAGTTCGCAAAACCCAAAAGTGGCACTAACTTCTTTATAGACGGTCTGCAAATTCCAAAAACCGCGAATTTAGACAACGCTTATGATTTTATTAACTTCATGCTAGATTTTGAAAATGCTAAAGACAACGCAGAAGAAATTGGCTACGTTTCTCCGCTTAAGTCAGTTCACAAGAAACAGTTAATGGATACTTTTGATTTAGCAGACAAAAGTTTAAATCTCCGTTTGCTTGAGACGCAAATTGATAAGTTTTTTGAAACCGGTAAAGTCACAGATATTGAAATCAAACCAAAATACGAAAATTTATTTGAAATACTAACTGCACAAAAAGGCGATAAAGATGAGTTGTTTTTACACGAAGACAACATGAAAAAAGAAATAGATAGGCTCTGGATTTCATTTAGAGGTTCAAATTAAAATAGTCCAAAAACTCACTAAAAATCCAACTAAATCGCTACAAAATCTAGAGTTTTTAAAAAAACTTACCAAAAATACAAAATTTAGGCAGATTTTTTGTCAAAAACACGAAAATTAAGCAACAAAATGGCTTAGCAGTGTGTTTTTTCTCTTTATTTTTCAAAAAAATATTATATAATTATTTTGTATTTAGTAAATATTTGAAAGGGATCTGGAGCAAACACTAAATACTTAAATAAATTGCCTCTAGATATAAATTAAGTATGAAAATTACTAAAGTTCAAGTTAAACTTCTTGAAGATTCACAAAAACTTCTTGCAGTTGCTTCAGTTGTGTTTGACGATGTATTCGTTGTTCACGGTGTAAAAGTTCTTGAAGGAGAGTCAGGTCTATTTATCGCTATGCCTTCTCGTAAAACCAACACTGGTGAAAACAGAGACATTGCACACCCTATTGTAAGTGAATTTAGAGCAGAATTAACAGACGCTGTATTAAAAGAATACAACGCTCAAGTTCAAGCTAAATAAGTTAATTTAATATAATTTTAAAATAAAAGTAGGGTCTACCTACTTTTATTTTTTTAAACTAAAAAACAAATAAGAAGGTTACATATGGAAACAATTATCAATGGTAAAAAAATTAAACTATTTACTCTATCTGCAAACCCAGACCTTGCAGATAAAATTTCAAAATATACAAACATTCCTTTATCTAAAGTAAATACACTGAAGTTCCAGGACGGTGAAGTTTGTCTGTCAGCCGACGAAAGCGTGCGAGCATGCCATACTTTTATTATTCAGCCAACTTGCCGCCCAGTTAACGAAAACTTAATGGAATTATTTATTTTTGTAGACTCTTTAAAAAGAGCCTCAGTTGGACCAATTTCTGTAATCATGCCGTATTACGGTTATTGTCGTCAAGACAGAAAAGATCAGTCTAGACTGCCAATTACTGCAAAGTTAGTGGCAAATCTACTGGAAAAATCTGGAATTGACAGACTAATTTGCATTGACCTGCACGTTGCCCAAATCCAAGGGTTTTTCGACATTCCGATTGACAACTTCTCAGCAGCCGCTGTTTTTGCTGCGCATATGGACAAAAAGAAACTAAAAGATGTAGTTGTAGTTTCACCTGACCACGGTGGGGCTGCGCGTGCGCGAAACTTTTCTAAACTACTTAAAAATGAGACGCCAATTGCAATTATTGACAAGCGCCGACCTCGTGCAAATGTTGCCGAAATTTTGAATATTATTGGCGATGTTAAAGGAAAAACTTGTATCCTACTTGACGACATTATAGACACCGCTGGTACCTTAGTAGCAGGTGCAGAAGCGCTTCGAAAAGCAGGTGCTAAAGAAGTATATGCGATCGCTACACACCCGATTTTTTCTGGCAACGCAATTGAAAAAATCAACAATTCTTGTCTAAAAGAAGTAATAGTGGCAGACACTATTCCTTTGCAGCCTGAGGCTAAAGAGTCTGCAAAAATTGTGCAATTGACCATGAGCAAAATGCTTGGTAAAGCAATTTTAAATATCATTAACGACGTTTCCGTAACCCCTGTATTTCAAAAAATAGAAGAGTAGATGAAACTAATTGTTGGACTTGGAAATCCAGGTGCGCAGTATGAAAAAACTAGACACAATATTGGATTTCAAATACTTGATTTAATTGAAACACAACTTCAAAAACAGTTTACTTTTAACTCAAAATTTGAATGTTTTGAGCTAAAAGAAAAAATCAACCACGAAAATATTATTTTGATTAAACCAACTACCTACATGAACTTATCTGGAAATGCTTTGATTAAAGTTAAAAACTACTTTAAAGTAGATACAGCAGATATTTTGGTGATAGTTGACGACATTAACCTACCACTTGGCTCAGTTAGAATAAGAGAATCTGGGTCTGCTGGCGGACACAATGGACTGAAAAACATTGAGGCAGTACTTGGTACTACTCAGTATAAAAGAATAAAGATTGGTTGCGGTAAGCCAAATATTGACGTTGATTTAAAAGACTATGTTCTAGCTAATTTCACGAAAACAGAACAAGATACTTTAACTAAAGAAGTCTATCCTGTTGCGGTTGATGCAATTTTTGCTTTTATTTCTGGTGTTGTGTTTCACAAAATAACTTCTAAATACAATATAAATGCTTGATTTAAAACTTCTTAACTTCTTAAAAAATGCATATAAGAATGCCCGACACTCTGTATCTGAGTGCATTTCTTATAATGCATTTTTTACTGTTAAAACCTATTTAAATAGCACAGGGACAGTGTTTTTGGTTCTGCCAAACCTACATCAGGCCCAACTTTATTTTGACTATCTTTCTAATATCTTTGACCCAGAGCAGGTTTTGTTTTTTCCGGTAGATGAACTGATTACTCAAATTATGGCCTTTTCTTCAAAAGACTTTTTAAGTCAACGCGTCAACACAGTTCACGCACTTTTAAAAGACCAAAGAAAAATAGTAGTATCTAATGACCTTGCTTTAACTAAAAGACTTTTTAGTGTAGACAAGTACCAAGAAAACCAAGTTTTTATAAAACCAGGTATGGAGTTAAAACCAGAGACTCTGGCTGAAAAACTAATAACTTTTGGTTATCAAAAAAAGTACACTTTAAGCGCACCAGAGACTTACTCAACTCGCGGAGATATATTTGACATTTATCCGCTCGGATATGCAGATCCAATTAGAATAAACTTTTCAGACGACATAGTTGAAACAATTAAAACCTTTAGTCTAGATACTCAACTTTCAAAAACTAAAGTTGAGTCACTCTCTCTTTTTCCAGCAACTGAACTGTTTTACACAGATGACGAGTTAAAACAAGCGGAGTCTAAAATCAAGAATCACTTTAGTAATTTAAACTTGTCCCTTGAGGAAAAAGAAAAGTTAAATAAAGATATGCTTAATTTAGTTAATAGAACTGAGTTAGATTCACTAGGTTTGTATTTAGGTTTTTTTACTGAAAGTAACAATACTATCTTTGATTTTGGTAAATCCAGCGAAGTGATATTTGTAGATAAAGAAAAATACCAAATCAACAACACTCAACGCAAAGACGACATTGCTCAGTTTAAAACTAGTTACAACGGCAGTAATTTAATTACCAACAATTTTCTATATGACTTTGAAAAGTCGCTTAGCAGAGCGACTTTAGAGTATACTACTAACGCTTTTTTAAGTGAAAAATATGTATTTGAGCCGGATTTTTACGCAGGTAACTTTGAAAAGTTTTATATCTACAATAAAGATATTTTAACAAAATATCAAACTGTTTTACTCTACAAAACAGATGCAGAAAAAAACCGAATTACTGAATTTCTTTTAGAAAAAGAAATTAAGTTTTCAGAACGTTTTGAAAATAAAGAAGTCAATGTTTGGTTAGTTAAAGACAGCACGCACCTTAGTTTTATAGATCCTTTTTTAAAACTTGCTGTATTTTCTTCGTATGTTTTGTTTAACTCAAACTCTAAACCCAAAGTTAGATATAAGGCTTTGCTTGGCAACACCAAGACACTAGAAAACCCAGATGAACTTACTATAAATGAATACGTTGTGCATGTTAATTTTGGAATTGGTAAATATCTAGGTTTAACTACCAATACAATATCTAGATTTAAAAAAGACTATCTGTTGCTTGAGTACGCCAACTCAGAAAAAGTATATGTCCCAGTTTCACAAATTAACTTAGTGTTAAAATACGCAAAACCTGGTGCTGATGTTAAGTTAAGTGTGTTGGGTTCAAAAAAATGGACAGCCGCAAAACTAAAAGCCTATGAAAACGCAAAGGCTGTGGCCAGCCGTTTAATTGCTCTATATGAAGCCAGACATAACTCACAAGGCACCGAAATTAAAGGAGAGCCTGACCTTGAGCAAGAACTTGCCAATGACTTTAACTTTCAGTTAACTAAAGACCAAGAAACCGCCATTCAAGCGGTTTTTACAGACATGGCAAAACCTGTTCCAATGGAAAGACTGATAATTGGCGACGTTGGTTTTGGCAAAACCGAGGTTGCTCTAAGAGCAGCCTATAGAGCCATAATTTCGGGCAAGCAAGTTGCCTATATTTGTCCAACTACAATACTTGCCAGTCAACAGACTGAACTTTTTAAAACCAGACTAACTAAGTTTGGGGTAAACGTCGCTGTGCTTTCCCGTTTGGTTGAAAAAAACAAACAGACCAAATACATACATGGACTTAGCACGGGAATTTATGACATAGCAATTGGCACCCACCGTCTACTTTCTAAAGATATTAAATTTAAAAACTTAGGTTTACTTATAATTGACGAAGAGCAGCGCTTTGGTGCTATTGACAAAGAAAAGATTAAAGAACTTACTTTAAATGTAGATACACTTTATTTATCTGCAACTCCAATTCCCCGCACTCTTGAACAAACTCTTTCTGGCCTAAAGTCTTACTCTTTAATAGAAACACCTCCAAACAACCGCTATCCTGTGCAGACTTATGTGCTTCCGCATGAAGACTTAATTGTCAAAGAAATCGTTCAAAGAGAACTTTCTAGAGCAGGCCAAGTTTTTTACCTCTTTAACGATATTGCCAAAATTAAACAAAAGTTAGAGACCTTAAAAGCCCAAGTTCCAGAGGCTAAAATAGCCTATGTGCATAGCAAGTTAAATAAAGCAGAGACTGAAAGCATTTTAAGTGATTTTGTTGAACACAAAATAGATGTGCTTTTAACCACTACTATTATTGAGGCTGGTATTGACATAGCAAATGCCAATACCTTAATTGTTGAACGCGCCGACCACTTTGGCCTGGCTCAACTTTATCAACTCAGAGGTAGAGTCGGCAGAAGTGACAAAATCGCTTATGCTTACTTTACTTATCAAAAAGGCAAAGAAATGACAGAAGACGCCAAAAAACGACTAAACGCCATTAAACGCTTTGTAAATCTAGGATCTGGATTTGCCATATCTTTAGAAGACCTTTCAATTAGAGGCGGCGGCGATATTTTTGGAAAAGAACAATCTGGCTTCATTGAAAGTGTGGGTACACAAATGTATCTAAAGTTAATTTCTGAGCAGTTAACTGGCAAACCTGCGTTTGAAGAAACTGACACCAAAACTTCCATTTACTCACAATCCATTGACAAGACCTACATAGAAAGCGAAAACTTAAGAATTGCTTATCACAAAAAAATCGCAAGACTAACTTCTTTTAAAGAAGCGGAAACCTTGCTTGCTGAGTTTAAAGATATTTTCGGCGTAGTTCCTGAATCTGAGCAAAACTATGTATTATCCGTAGTTTTAAAAAACCTAAGACAAAGACTAGATGTTTTAAATATCTCGCTTGCAAATAAAGAGGTAGGCATAGAATTTAAAGACAGCCCAAATGCTATAATGTCTAAGAAACCAGTGTTTGCGTTTTGTGTTAAAAGTCCAAATGTGCGTTTAAAGTCTACTTTAAACTCAACATTTGTGTATTTAAAGACAGACAATTTAGCTGATTGGACTAAAGAAACTATTTTATTTTTAGAGCACCTAGAAAAGGAGGCTGAAAATGCAGATAATTGACGGAATTAAAATTTCTGAACAAATCAAACAACAACTTAAGCAAGAAGTTAAACAAATAAAAGAACAAACTAATTTAGTGCCAGGTCTGGCAATTGTATTGGTTGGCTCAAATCCTGCTTCAAAGATTTACGTTAATAAAAAAATCAAAACAGCCGCAGACCTAGGTTTTCAGGCGACTCTCTTTTCGTTTTCTGAAACTGAACCTGAAAATAAAGTAATTACCCAAATTCAAAAATTAAATAAAGATCCTTTGTATTCAGGAATTATTGTGCAACTACCATTGCCAAAAGACTTTGATAAGTTTGCAATACTAGACACAGTTGCTAAAGAAAAAGATGTAGACGGCTTTGGCTTAGTTTCACAAGGCCTGCTTTTTGAAGGCAGAACAGGGTTTTTGCCTGCTACTGCTAGAGGTGTACTTGAGTTAATTGAAAGCACTGATACCGAAATTAAAGGTAAAAACTGCGTTGTTATTGGGCGTAGTTTAATTGTTGGGCAACCTGTTGCCAAAATCCTGCAAGACAGAAATGCAACTGTTACAGTTTGCCACAGCCACACTAAAAACTTAGAGTTTTTCACTAGAAACGCAGATATTTTAATAGTAGGCGTAGGTATTCCTAATTTTATTAAAGGTAGTATGGTTAAGGCTAACTCTGTAGTAATTGATGTTGGTATCAACAAGGTTGATGGCAAAATAGTTGGCGATGTTGAGTTTAGTTCAGTTGCTAAAGTCGCCAGCCACTTAACACCTGTACCAGGTGGAGCGGGACCACTTACTGTAGTTTCACTTCTTAAAAACACACTAGATGCGTTTAAAAAAAATAAACAAACTTAAGTAGACAATCAAAATAACTAAAAATATTTTTTGTGTTTAAACAAGTTTACATGGCCAATCAAGGTCTAAACACTAGTTTAAATCAAGATTAACACCTTAAACCAAAAATTTTTAGCATAAGTTTAGCAAAATAAGACCAAAAAGTTCATTTTTGGTCTTTTCTTTTAACTTACTCTATTGTATAATCTAACAAGTTGCAAAGTCTTTTTGTTAGGCTAAGTTACTAAAATAATTGCAACTCTTGGGAGGTTAAATGAAAGCCTATATTACTGCACAACTTGATTTTATTGATGTTGAGAAAAAAACTCAAGAACTTGAATCTATTTTTTTGGCCAATAACCTTAAAATAATTGCCAAATCTCCTGCTGTCAAAGTTACTCCTGCTAATTTTGAACAACCTAAACACAACTTTACTTTGGCCTATGTTTTAGAGACTGCTTTGACACCACTTCAACTCTTTATTTTCTTAAACCAATTAAAAGGCAAAGCAGAAAGTGGGGAACTTAAAAACTTATCTTGGCTTGAACTTAACTTTATTTACGCAGATGACATTATTTTTAACTTACCTACTTTTAAATTGCCAAACCCAGTTAGATTAACAGACCCTATTCACTTAAACTTAATTTGCAAAATTGAGGCTGAAAAACTAGATCCTGAAAAGAAAACTTCAATCAAAACACTGGCTGAAAAAGTTTCAAAAAAATACGTACTTGACTATCTTGAGACTAGAGCAGACTTTAATATGGGACTAGAACGTATGAATTATTTTTTAAAGAACTTAGAGTTCTTAAATCAAATTCCCTATATTCATGTAGTTGGAACTAACGGCAAAGGCAGCACTTCACTTTATATCTCTAAAGCCCTTGAGCGAAATGGCTATAAAGTCGGCTTATTTCAGTCGCCTTACGTAAAGAGTTTAATTGACTCAATTTCTATATCTGGCAAAGAAATCACGTTTTCAGAAATTTACCTGATTTTAAATGTCTTGATGCATTTAATCAATATTTCTGACAACAATGGTGTTGAAATTTCTCGTTTTGAACTTGAGTATTTAATTACCCTAATTCATTTTGCTAAAAACAAAGTAGACTATGCTGTAGTAGAGGCGGGACTAGGTGGTAGAGACGACGCTACTAACGCAACTAAAAATAAACTAGCAACGGTAATTACCAGAGTAGATTTGGACCACACTAAGTTTTTAGGCAAAAACCGCCGTGTGATTTTAGAGCATAAAGCCGATGCAATTCGCGAAAACGGTTTAGCCGTTGCTTTGCCGCTTGGCAAGGCTCTTGAAAACTATTTACATGACAAATGCAAGGAAAGAAATGCCAAGTTAGAAATAGTTAACTTAAAAGAAATCAATAAAGCCAATGTTGGCATCAACGTTTGTAGTTATGAGTATGGAGGCAGATTAGTTAAGTTAGAGGCCAGAGGTCGTGTGCAAATTCAAAACTCATTTTTAGCACTAAACGTGTTGAAGCATTTAAATGACCGCGGAGTTATTAAAACTGATTTTGATAAAAACGTAGATGCGGTGTGTGAGACTAAATATCAAGGTAGATATGAGTTTATAAAAGAAAACGTCATGATAGATGGTGCACATAACTTAAATGCTTTTAAAGAACTTTCTCAGTTTATAAGAGATACCTTGCCACAAGGTTCAACTGTGTTGTTTTTAATGTCTTGTATGAAAGATAAAAACTACAACAAGATGGTAGAAGAAATTATTAAGATTAAAAATTTAACAGTGGTGACTAGCGAAGTTACTATAAAACCCGATAGAAGTTTAGCTGCAGTGGAACTTGCTAAAGAGTTTATTAACCAAGGTGTGCGTCCGCTTGGTGTAGTATCAATTAAAGATTTTATTTTAAAACTAGAGGTTTTCGCCAAAAAATACGATCTAGTTTTAATTGCTGGTTCTCTTTACATGATAACCGAACTTAAGTTAGTCTTAGAAGATTTAAAAGAAAAATTAAAAAAAGAATAAATTTTTTTCAAAAAAAATTCCCTTTAAGTTTGCTAAAAATTTTAATGTAAACGCTTACATTTTGAAAGTATAAGTGGTAAAATATTTAAGCAGATGTAAAAAGGGGTTTTTATTTATGAAAAAAGCATTTGTTTTACTGTTAGTTGCGATGTTGTCGTTCTTTTTCTATTGTTGTAAAAAAGTTAATTTAAATACGATAATGAACGAAGTTAGTTTAAAGGACTACTCTAATAAAAGAGTCAACACAAACATTCAAACTAATTTAGAAGAACTTAAAAACAAATATAAAGTAGACATTAAGGTTGAGTTTAACGACAACGAAATTGCAAGTTACGAAAACTCAACTATTAAGATAAACAAAAAATCAGAAGACAGCACTTTAATTGTAAAAATTACGGTTAGTTATAAAAATCAACAACTTACTAAGTTGTTTAAGATTTTTATTGCCAAAATATACAACACTTTGCCTGAACCTTCACCAACCCCTGATCCAAACCCACAACCAAATCCTAACCCACCAACTCCGTCCCCAGAGCCTGAACCAAATCCAACTCCTAAAAACCAGCATCCTGTAATTAAAGCAGTTCAAGCAAAGGATAATGAAAAAGTTACCGTAATTGGCTGGATCGTAGCCTATTACTTAAACTTTGGAGTGGCTCTTCAAGACAGTACCGGCGGAATTACTTTAAAATCAGGTAAAAACGACTCAGTTAAGTTTAGTCAAATCCAAGCACTTGTTGGCAAGTATGTTCAAGTTTCTGGAACTCGCACTGTATACAACGGTTTAGTTCAAATTTCAAAAATTACTGAAATTAAAGAAATTACAAATCCAGAAGAACCTTTTCCAACAGCCCTAGACATAACTAAACTAGACATTGCTAAACACCAGGCTAGACTACAAAGTACGCTAGTTAGCGTCACTAACGCAAAGGTTAAAAGTTTTGAAAAAGATTCAAAATACGGAAACATCAACATTGTTTTTGAGTTTTTCGGCAAAACACTTGCTTTTAGATACGACAGCAGAGTAAATAAATCCAAATGGGCAGCACTGCTTGAAAACCTAAAACCAGGTAAGTCTTACGATTTAACTAACTTAGTATTTTCATTTTACAACCAACCTCAATGCTCGGTTTCAGAAAGTTTTGAGTTTAAACCACATGTTAACGAAAGCGGGAAAATCAATGTTTTCTTTGATTTAAACGGTGGAACTATTGCAGGAGGTGTTCAACCGCAAATTATTGAAGTTGGACAAACTGTAAAAAACCCAGGCAGTCCAACTAAACAAAACTACGAATTTTTAGGTTGGTCTAAAACTGGCAGAAGTGACGATATTTTTAATTTCAATGCTAAGTTAACCGAAGACACTACGTTAAAGGCTGTATATAAATACAACGGACCAGAGGAAGGCTTAGATGAAGTCAATGGTTATTATTCTTCTGTAAAAGGTCTGGAAGGCGATGCTCTTCGCGCTAGACTTAAACAAATTATAGACAAACCAGCAACTTCTTATGACACAGCACTAGAAGCACTCAGAAAAGCAGATGAGTCTATTGCAAACCCTGGATATTTTTATTTAGCGTATACTGGAGACAGTCCAAGATATCAATATCGCCTAGACTCAAAAGATGGTTGGAACCGCGAACACGTTGTGCCAAACTCTAAACTAAGAGAACACGGTATTGCAAAGGGTGAACTCCATAATCTGAGAGCCTGCGATATTAAAACCAACTCAAGTAGGTCCAACTATCCGTTTGTAGAAGGAAGTGGTGAAAATAAAGCAATCAACGGCAGCACCTACTATCCTGGTGACGAACACGTCGGCGATATTGCTAGAATTTGTCTGTATATGGCTCTTCGTTATGATTTTCCACTTAAAAAGGTTGGTAAACTAGAGACTTTCTTAAAATGGCACAGACAAGATCCGGTTAACGAATTTGAAAAAAGAAGAAACAATATTTTAGCTCAATATCAAAAAAACCGAAACCCTTTTATTGACAACCCTCAATTTGTTGAAAAAATTTTTGGAAATATAAAAACCACTTCTTTAAATGAAGTTATGTATAGTCTTTACTTGCAATTAGTTAAACCGGTTTGCATGTTTGGACAAAAACTAGATTTATAAATTAAATTTAAGTAATATAAAAAGGCCTAAAAAGGCCTTTTTATTTGAGTATTTATAAGATATTTAACTAAGAGTTAATTAATAATTTTTTTCCACTTTAACAAGATATTTATATTAAAGAATTCCCAATTACAGACACTATAAAAATAAGCAAAAGACACTTATTTTGA
>CAUTNJ010000004.1:0-34327 GCA_963539745.1 uncultured Acholeplasmataceae bacterium | reverse complement strand
CGGTTCCTTTTTTAACTGAGCTTTCTTTGAATTTATCTATCAACTGCGAAATTCAGTATATGTCTACAAAATCTTATTTTGGCGGAACTGAATCAACTGGCAAAGTTCTGCTGAACTCTAGTTTGCTGCCAGATGTCAAAGACCGAGATGTTTTGATAGTTGACGATATTATGGACTCAGGAATAACTCTTAACTTAATTAAAGAAACACTTTTTAAAAACGGAGCAAAATCCGTCAAGACAGCGGTACTTTTAAACAAAATCACGAAGAGAAAAGTAGAAATTGAGCCTGATTTCGCTGCTTTTAAAATCCCTGACCTTTTCATTGTTGGATTTGGTCTGGACTACAAAGAACTTTACCGTAATTTGCCCTACATTGCTTTACTAAAACCAAGTGTTTTAAGTGAGCAGAAAGGATAAGACTGATAAATGAAACCAAATAAACCAAATAAACAACCTAAAAAATTCAATTTATTTTCTAACAAAAGTTTTTGGATTAACTTAATTGTTACTGTAATTGTTGTAATTTTTGTAATTAGAATTAGCAGAAGAATTTACGATAATTTAAAAGTAAAAGTGGCCTACGCGGAACTAAAAACTCAATTGGGTGCGAAAAACGTCGCACTTGGCTACGATAAGTTTGACGACTCGCTTAAGAAATATTTAGAAAAACAACTAATTAAATCAGACCTTTCAGTAACTCACTTAAGTATTCGTGAAACCGCTGCTGGCAACTTGCACATTGACTTTAGATACCAAAAAAATGGCAAGCAAATCAGAGCCACAGTTTACGAGCGAATTGACCGCGCACAGGCCAGTGAAATTAGACACATTGTTGAGTACTACAACTCAACTGACAAAAAAATACTTTATAGCAACGTTCTTGAGTCTAGTTTCAATATTTTTTCGTTTATTTTGTCGGCATTGCCTTTTGTAATTAGCGGTTTGTTTTTGTATTTAATTTACAAATCATACCAATCAATGAATCAGCAAAACCTAGATATTGTCAACAGCGACGTTAAAACCGCGAAAACCAACGTGACTTTCCAAGATGTTGCTGGACTTGACGAAGAAAAATACGAACTGCAAGAAATTGTAGACTTTTTAAAAGATCCAGCTAAATACACCAAAGTTGGCGCGAGAGTTCCAAAAGGTGTGCTTTTAGTTGGGCCTCCTGGAACCGGTAAAACTTTAATGGCTAAGGCTGTCGCAGGTGAGGCCAATGTTTCTTTTATTTCACTTTCTGGTTCTGAGTTTGTCGAAATGTTTGTCGGAGTTGGGGCTAAACGTGTTAGAAACTTATTTGACACCGCGAAGTCTATCGCGCCTTGTATCATTTTTATTGACGAAATTGACGCAGTTGGACGCCAAAGAGGTTCAGGTATTGGTGGCGGACACGATGAACGCGAGCAAACCTTGAACCAAATTTTGGTAGAAATGGATGGGTTTTCAACCAATTCCGGAATTATTGTGTTGGCTGCTACTAACCGTTCAGATGTACTGGACCCAGCACTCCTTAGACCTGGCCGCTTTGACCGCCAGATTACCGTGTCTCTGCCTGACTTAAAAGGTAGAACTAAAATCCTTGGCGTGCACTCTAGAAACAAAAGTCTAGCAGCCGAGGTTAATCTTGAAGACCTGGCTCGCCGCATTCCTGGTTTTTCTGGGGCTGACATTGAAAACTTAATGAACGAGGCTGCCTTGCTTGCAGCACGCGCTAACCGAGTTGAGATTACCATTTCAGACTTAGACGAAGGTGTGGACCGCGTAATGATGGGGCCTGCCAAAGTTTCGCGCAAGTATTCGGAAACCGAGAAAAAAATCGTTTCTTACCACGAGGCCGGACACGCCGTGATTGGTCTGCTTTTAGAGTCTGCAAACGAAGTTCAAAAAGTTACCATAATTCCACGTGGCGAGGCTGGAGGATACAACTTAATGATGCCAAAAGAAGAGTCTTTCTTTCAAACAAAGGAACAACTTACTGAGTCAATTACCGGATTTTTAGGAGGTCGAGTTGCCGAAGAAATTAAGTTTGCCTCAGTTACAAACGGAGCACATAACGACTTTGAAAAAGCCACTCAAATCGCGCGTGCGATGGTCACACAATACGGAATGTCTGAACTCGGCTTTGTCCAATACGAAAAAGCCGGGTCTCAAGTGTTTTTAGGCCGAGACTACTTTAGTGAAAAGAATTTTTCGGATACAGTAGCACATGAAATTGACCTTGAAATCAGAAAACTCATGAATGAATGTCACGAAAAAGCGAAATCTTTAATTTTGGCAAATCTACCACTACTTGAAGCAATTGCTTATTACTTAAGAGAAGTGGAAACTCTGACTCGTGAAGACATTCACGAAATTCACGAAACCGGACACCTTGAGCGAGTAGACATGCAAAAAGGAGAGACTCCTGACTTTACAAAACTTGTAAAAGAAAACGTAAATAAACCTAAAAAAACTACTGCTAAAAAAACTAATACAGAAAGCGAGGCTAAGTAAGCAAATGCAAGAACTTCAATTAACTGACCAAGAACAAGCAAGACGAGATAAAGTCATAAAGTTAAAGGAACTTGGAATTGATCCTTTTGGCCACGCTTTTAAAACAAACTCTAACACTAAAGAAATATTTAAAAAATACCAAGATTTCTCTGGTGAAGATCTGGAAAAACTCAACAAAAAAGTCAAAATCGCTGGCCGCGTTGTTTTAAACCGCGCACAAGGTAAAGCCGGTTTTATGCACATTCAAGACCGCTTTGGCAAAATTCAGTTGTATGTCCGCAAAGACAACATCAAGGAAACTGATTTTCAGGCCTGGAAGTTAACAGATCTTGGTGACTTTGTTGGCATTGACGGCGTAGTTTTTAAAACCCACACCGGCGAACTTTCTGTAAGAGTTTCTAAATACACTTACTTAACTAAAGCCTTAAAACCACTGCCTGACAAATTCCACGGTCTACAAGACATTGAAGAAGGTAGACGCAAACGTTATCTTGATTTAATAGTTAATCCAGAAATTAAAGCAGTTTCTTTCATGCGTCCAAAAATTATTAAAGCCTTTCGCGATTTTTTTGACAAAAAAGACTTTATAGAGGTAGACACACCTGTCTTACACCCTACGCTTGGCGGGGCGGCAGCTCGTCCTTTTGTAACTCATCACAACGCACTAAACATGCCGTTTTATTTAAGAATTGCCCAAGAAATTCCTTTAAAGAAACTAATTGTGGGTGGGATGGAAAAAGTCTACGAAATCGCTCGTCTGTTTAGAAACGAAGGGATGGACTCAACTCATAACCCTGAATTTACGACCCTGGAAGTCTACGAGGCTTATGCTAACTTAGACACCATGATGGAACTTTGTGAAACCAGTTTTCGTGAAGTTGCTAAAAAAGTCCTTGGCACAACCAAGGTTCAGTTTGGTGAGTTTGCGTTGGACTTTGCAAAACCTTTTGCTCGTCTACATATGGTTGATGCTGTCAAAAAATATACAAATGTTGACTTTTACGAAATTAAAGACTTTGAGACCGCTAAAACACTTGCAGATAGTCACCACATCAAAGTTGAACCTCATTTTGAAATTGGGCATATTATAAACGCATTTTTTGAAAAATACGTAGAAGACAAACTAATTGAACCTACTTTTATATATGGACACCCAGTTGAAATTTCACCACTGGCCAAAAAAGGACCAGACCCTCGTTTTACTCGTCGTTTTGAGGTGTTTATTGTTGGAAAAGAATACGCCAACGCCTACTCTGAGTTAAACGATCCGCTTGACCAACGCGCACGTTTTGAGGCGCAACTTAAAGAGCGAGCATCCGGCAACACAGAGGCTTGTGAACTAGATAGTGAGTTTTTAGAAGCCCTAGAATACGGAATGCCACCAACTGGAGGTCTGGGTATTGGACTTGACCGCTTTATTATGTTACTTACCAACCGTCAATCAATTCGCGACGTTATTTTGTTTCCGCACTTAAAACGCAAAGACATTAAATCAAATAAGGAGTTTGATGATGAGAAATAAAAAAATCTTTTTTCTACTTGCTTTATTATTTAGTTTACTTGCCCTACTTTCTACCTTGGCAGTTTTACTTTACATCGTAATTTCTCGCCAAGAATCGGTGTATTCAATTATCCCTACTTTCTTTTTCTTAGTTTTTTTAATTTCTACGCTAATTTTGTATAACCGCTTTCAGCAAAACGAAGTGCAAAATCTGCTTAGCCACTTTAAAGAACGCGATGTTTTTTCGTTTGCTGCCAAAACTTCTGTATGTAGACACGCTGCTTTTGAAATCAAGGCAGACAGAGTAGAATTAGTTACTTTAAACAAAGCAAAGGAAGAAACTGTACTTTTTACCTTTTTAAATCAAAATATCGCTAAAGTTGAGCCAAAAATGCAAAAAGGCACACCAAGACTAGTTTTCACCTTTAAAGAAAACATTTCATACCTTGGCAAAGAAACCAAGGTAGTTTCACTAAAAGTTAGTGAAATTCCGACCAAAGTTAGCAAAAATCTTCGTTTCTTAACTTACCTTTCTGAACTTAATTTAAACTGAGTAAAGCTGTTTAAAAACCCTTTTTAATTTTAATTTGTGAACGCTTACCTAAACGTTTTTTTAGTTATATTACTTTGCTTACTTGCTTATTTATTTGGCTCAATTCCTTTTGGCTTAATTTTTAGCAAGAAGTTTAAAAACGCAGACATAAGAACAATGCATTCTGGAAACATTGGCGCAACCAATGTTTCCAGAGTTCTTGGCTTTAAACTAGCGTTTATAGTTTTTCTTTTAGATGTTTTAAAAGGTGCGCTTTTTATAGCCTTTGTTTTAATCCTTTACTTTATTAACGCAGACATGTTTGAGTCTTTAGTTCAAGTTAAAACTAAAGCAACATTAGTGTATATCTATCCACTTTATGGTTTGTCTGCCGTCTTTGGACATCTTTATCCTGTCTATTTAGGCTTTCAAGGTGGTAAAGGTATCTCTTCGCTATTTGGGTTTTTGCTAGTCGCTTTTCCGTTAGTCGGTTTAATTTACGTCCTTACTTTTTTAACAGTTTTCTTTTTGTTTAAAAAGTTAGTGTCTCTTGCTTCTTTGCTGGCTGTATTTTTTAGTTTTATCGCACTTTTGTTGTTCAGAATATTTAGCCCTAACTTAATCTACAGACAAATGTCTGAAAGTTTGCTAAGCTACTCACTTGAACTTGCAGTTGTATTTCTGCTTTCTTGTCTAGTGCTTTTAAAACATCGTAAAAACATTTTAAAATTGATTAAAGGTAAAGAAAAAGGCACCAACATTTTTAGCAACCAAGTTGAAAAAACACCTGAGTAATTTTTTTTATTTTAGCCTTATAAAGCAATAATACATAAATAGGCCAAAGAGCAAATCTTAGGCAAAAAACAAGCAAGTTAGCAAAATAATTTTAAAAATATTTAAAATACGCTATAATTAAGTCGGTCTAAAAATGCCTACATAGTACAGTGGTAGTACGTAGCAATGGTAATGCTAAAACTAAAGTTCAATTCTTTATGTAGGCACCATTTTTTAAAAAAACTAGTTATTGCTTGTATTTTTTTAAAAATCAGGCTATACTATTTTAGTATTGGCCCGTTGGAGAAACGGTTAACTCACATGCCTTTCACGCATGCATTTATGGGTTCAAATCCCGTACGGGTCACCATTTTTAAAAATAATTTACTCAAGACAACTTGAGTATTTTTTTTTTTTAAAATAATGCTAGACGCCAGAGGTGTGTTTGTGAATTTATTTGAGTTTAAAGAGACAAATTTATTTGAAATTAGAAAAAATGTTTGGTTGTCTAGACAATATTTTTATATTTTCTGTAAACAATTTGTTGGTAAAAAAGTTTCTACGCTTTATAGCAGATTTAAAGAGAGTTTTAATTCCCCAATGAAAGCAAAGAAATTTGAGTATATTCTTCAATGGGATTTTAAAATAGACGCCGAAACTAAGTTAATTTCAGAGAAAACTAAAAAGTATGAAAACCTCTGTACACTAGACGATCACTTGTTTTTAAAATCTTTAGAAAATGGTTCTAAGCTAATAAAATCATTAACTGGCCAGAATACAGACCTTTTAAACACCGAAATCACCCCTCAAACTAGAAAACAAATTTCCGATATTCAAATTGCGGATATTATTGGCGCTACTAAAAATAAAGAAAAAAATAATTGCGGAATAAATCAAAACTTATTTGACTTTACAATTGCTAGAGAAAGTATTTTAAACAAAACCAGTGAAACTATCAATCCACATTTTATTTTTCAAGAACTCTTAATTTTAAGCGAAGCAATTCCTTATTACGCTAAGTATATTTTGCCCGAAAACGAAGAAAAATGTTTTAATTTACTCAAAATGTTTGAAATTAACGATTCATATAAAGGCAATTTTGTTGAACTAATTCAAGAAATTAAAGACGCTAAAATTGAGGAGTTGTTTTTTAAATATGGCCTTGAACTAAATAAACTTGCAAATATTTTATTTTTTTCAGCAACTGATAAATACTACTTATTTATTGAGTTATTTATTGGTGCGATGCGAGGCTACAGTTACACAGATTTTGAACTTTTGGGAAAAAGAAACCACCTTACTTTAGATGAAATTGGTCAGAAATTTGATTTAACTAAAGAAAGAGTAAGACAAAGGATAGATAAAATGGTTAGTGAATTTAACGCATTTTATTTAAAAAACTTTACATTTAAATCAATAGACTTTATGTTTGTTTTTACAAAGCGCACTTACTTTTTTGACTTTATATCTTTGAAAGACAAACTTAAATATGACTACGCCGCTACTTCTTTTTTACTCAAAAACCTAAACGTGGGAACTAGCACAGGATATCTTGATGAGTTTCACGGCTTTTTTTCAGCAAAAGAACATTTAGATAAATTCCTAGAGGTTGAAAAACAGGTCTTTAAACATTATTTTAAAGAAGAAGACCTGCTTTTAAAAATCAAAAAAATTAGACAACTTGTGCCGAACTTTAAAATGACAAAAAATAGTATAAAAACTTATGTTTCCAATAATTTTTATTTAAGAAAAGGTACCTATATTAGATACAATTTTAACTTATCTAAAAAACAAAAAACAGAAATTTTAATTGAAAAGTATTTCAAAAATGGTTTTCACTGTTCTGATTATAACGATATTAAACGCATCAACGAGTGCTCTCTTGCTGAATTTGGCAATATTTTGTTTGAAGAAACAGATAAGCCTGACAATAAGTATTACCATACTGTTCAAGCAATAATTGAAAGAAGCAACGTGCAATTAGTAGACCGTGGAACTTACGCGCACGTTAACTACTCTCCTCAAATTACTTTAGATTTTGCTAAAAAAATATCCGACTACTTGCAAAATCAAAATCATCCAATTTCGTATTCAGGTATTTTAAAAATTTTTAAAAGCGAACTAAAAGACTTCAATATTACTAGCAGATACCAACTTAAGGGCGCCCTTTCTCACTATGAAAATCAGTTATTTAAAGGCAAGCGCGATTATTTGCTACCACTTGGTGGCAACGAAACCTTGCGTAGCAAAATTAAAGCATGGTTGATTTCGCAAACCGAATTTTTTGACTATACAAAATTTGAAAATGAGTTCAAAGGAGTTGCCAAAAGCGTATTTTCAACAGAGATTTCAGAGACTAAAAACTTTATTTATTTTTGGAATCGCGGCTATATCTACTTTAAGAATTTCAAAATAACTGACACAGAACTCAAAAATTTAAAAGCAATTATTGAAAAATCTTTAAAAGCAATCAAAATTGGCTACCGCACAGATCAGCATATATTTTTGGCATGCAAAGCAGAAATGCCTGAGTTTATTTACAGGCACAAAATCCGTTGCCCTTATGACATTTTTAATTTAGCAAAACAGTTTTTTGCCAAAGACTTTGCATTTAAAAGACCTTTAATTGGCAATTTAGAAACAGTTTTTCCAGAATATAACGAACTAGTTGCTGATTTTATTAAGGATAAAGAAATTATTGACATAATAGAACTCAATAAGTTTATCCTTCCGCAAGTCACTCATTTAAAAAGAACTACTGTTTTTGAGTTTGTTGATATGTTAAAAAAACAGTATATGGCGATAAGTTCAAATAAGTTAATTCGTTTAGATAAAGTTAATTTCACTAATGATGAAAAACAAAGTTTTAAAAAGTATTTAGAAAGCAAATTAGATGCTAACCCAGAAGTTGCTTTGAATGAAATTATTTGCGATAAAAACTTCTTACCCCGAGTTGAAATCAACGGTAAAGTCAAGATGGATTTATTTATTCTTATTGGTTTGATAATTTGTTTTTATTCAGATGATTTTGAGCTAATAATGGAAAATGATTTTTTCAACAGGGGCGAGTTTAAAGTTAAAAGACACTTAAAACAATAAAACATAAACTTTTTTAACAATTAAATAAAATGTAAATAAGCAGACCAGGTCTTCTTATTTTTAATTGGTAAAATTGTATACTTTGACACACAAATTTGTTAAAATATAGGTATGATAAAACTTGTTAAAAAACACTTTGGCGAAAGAGTATTAGCGTTAAGAAAAAGCCAGTCTTTGACACAAGAAGACTTGGCTTTAAGCAGTGGTATTGAAAGACCACAAGTTTCTAAAATTGAAAATGGCGAGGTCAATGTTTCGCTTGAAACAATCTATAAAATCGCCAAAGCACTGAACATAGAAATTCCGACACTATTTGATTTTACTAACCAAACCACACCCAAACCTTTTGTGAAATGGGCTGGTGGCAAAACTCAACTATTAGAAAAATTAGTGCAACTTTTGCCAACTAAAATTAACACTTATTTTGAACCCTTTATAGGAGGGGGCGCCTTGTTTTTTCGTCTGCAGCCCAAAAAGGCGATAATAAATGACTTAAATAAAGACCTGTATTTTGCGTATTCTTGCTTTCAAACAGAAAATGATTTTGAGAGATTTATTGATGCGCTTGATGAATACCAGGCTAAACATTCTGAAGATTTTTACTATCAAATAAGAGAACTAGATAGACAAAATGAGTTTGAAAAAGAGCCACCTTATCTAAAAGCAGCTAGACTAATTTATTTAAATAAAACCTGCTTTAACGGTCTATATAGGGTAAACAAATCTGGTTATTTTAACGTTCCGTTTGGCAAAAAACTAAATGTAAACTTATATAATTTTAATAATTTTTTAGAAATTAAAAAATACTTTTCAAGAAGTCAAATAAAGGTGACTAATCTTGATTTTGAAAAGGCTGTAGCAGACGCTAAAAAAGGCGACTTTGTTTATTTTGATCCACCTTATGATGTTTTTCCAAACAAAAATGGGTTTGTTGATTACAGTAAAGAAAGATTTGACAAGGCTGAGCAAATCAGACTAAGAAACCTGGTTTTGTGGTTAACAAAAAAAGGGGTGAATGTAATGCTTTCCAATCACAACACACCTTTTATTCAAAAAATTTATAAGGGTTTTAATTTGCATGTAGTAAATGCCAAAAGAACAATCAATTCAAACGGCAAAAAAAGAGGAGAAGTTGAAGAGGTCATAATTACAAATTACAAGAGCGAGGTTTAATTTATGAAAAAGAATTTTGAAAAATGGCTAAATACTATGATTGACACTGTCGCCACTTGGGATTACTACACAGACTTTGATAAAGTTTATTTAAATGTTGAAAAAATTAAAATTGAGCTAAACCTGCTAAACTCACTAATTGGCTCTAAAAACATCCGCACAGATTTTATTAACTTAGTTAAAAAATATCCAGAAGTGCTAAAGGCAATTCCAATTTTAATCGCTAAACGCGAAAAGCAAATTAAGGTAATTGCCGAAGACTACTACTTATTTGATTTCGCTGAAATTAACTACACAGCAGAACAATACGCTGATTTTATGGAGAAAACTGGTTTATTTAATTTGCTTGAAAACAAAATTGTAAATAACTTAATTGACTATGTTTACGGTGTAGAAGTTGGAATTGACACCAATGCTCGCAAAAACCGCACAGGCAAAAGTATGGAAAATATAGTTGAGTCATATTTAAAAAAAGCGGGATTAAAACTTGGTGATACCTACTTTAGAGAAATGAATAAAACAGATATTGAAAAGAAGTTTGGTCTAGATTTATCTAGACTAACAGAGCTCGCTAAAACTCAAAAACGTTTTGATTTTGTCATCAACTACAACTCACAAATTTTTGCTATAGAATGTAACTTCTATTCAAGTGGCGGCTCTAAGTTAAATGAAACCGCAAGAAGTTATAAAAACCTAGCAACCTCTGCTAAAGAAATACAAGGCTTTAAGTTTGTTTGGTTCACAGACGGAGCAGGGTGGAAGTCTGCAAAGAACAATTTAGAAGATACAGCCGAAGTTCTAAATGAACTTTTTAACTTAAACGATTTAAAAAACAACATCATAATTGATTTACTTAAAAACCGTTTTTAGTCTAAATTTAGTTTCAAAAAAGCAATTTAAATTCAGATTTAAAATTGCTTTTTTATCTTAATTTAAATTGAAAAAAAGCCAAAATTGCAGTATGATATTGATAGACTTGCCAAGTCATTTAAAGATTTTTCAGGAGTAGGAAATAATGAGTATAAAAGATTTTTTTGAAAAGAATTTTGACTTTTCGCCAACCGTTGTTAATTTTAAGCAAACTGACGAAAAACTAGAAGTCACCATTAGGTTAAAAGAAGTAATTTCTTATTCTGATTTTTTTTCATTTAACCTAGAAACTTTTAAATTTTTGCAAAACGCGGGAGCACCAAAAAACACAAAACTAATTTTTACCTACGAAACATACTCCAAATTAGATGTGCACTTTCTTAGTTATTTTCAGGCTCAAATAAAAAGTTTCAATACCAACGATCCTGTAAATAAACGCTTTCTTGAAGTTGTTTTAAAATCTGAGTTTAAAGTTGACGAAACCAACAAAACTATTGACATCACAGTTGACGCAAATACGCTTAACTGGGCTATTAAACAGAACTTAAGCAAAACTTTATTTAATGCTTTTTCTAACTATTTCGGCTTACCTTTTATCTTTAATTTTCAAAAAAGACCAGCCAGCGAAACCACTTTTGAATTAAACACTCAGTCCGAAAACGTTCAAACTGGTTCAAACCAAGCATACACCCAAACTGCGCGTTCAAATCAAGGTTATTCAAGACGCCGTAGCTACTCCTTTAGAGATGACCTTTCTTTAAAGAAATTAAAAGAAATTCCTTATGACAACTACGAAGTTACAAAAAAACAAAATCAAGGCGAAAGTCTGGTTTATAAGTTTCACGTTACCGTAGTAGAGACAGAAATTAGAAAACTCAAAGATGGTAAATACACGCTGCTTCAAATGACTTTAGAAGACGAAACAGATGCTATTTTGGCCAAGAAGTTTCTATACAACCAAGAAATCACAGAGGCTGAAAAAATTCAACCTGGCACTAACTTAAAAATTATTGCTGAAGTTCAATACGACACTTATGCTGCCGACGTTGTTTTGATGCTTAAAAACTTTGAAATTGTCAACAAAGAAAACGAAGATGAAGAAAGCACATTGTTTACTCGCCAAGACAAAGCAGAAGACAAGCGAGTTGAACTACATGTTCAAACTAAACTTTCTAATATGGACGGAGTGGGTGAGATTAAAGACTACGTAGCCTTGGCTAAGTCTTTTGGACACAAAGCCATCGCGGTTACTGACTCTGGCGGAATTTATGCATACCCACAATTTGCGCAAGCCTGTAAAAAAGCCGAAATTAAGCCAATTTACGGTGTGCAAATGCCATACATTGACGACTCTTTTTACATTAAAAAGGGAGATTCAGACACCTTACTTAAAGACCTTACTTACGTTGTATTTGACTTAGAGACCACCGGACTTTCTATAGTTAACGACAAAATTATTGAAATCGGTGCAGTTAAAGTCAAAAACGGTCAAATCATTGACAGGTTTCAGGCGTTTTGTGACCCTGAAGAAAAGTTAATTGAGTTTGTCTCAAACTTAACTAACATTACCGACGAGATGCTAAAAGGACAACCTAAAATTGAAGTTGTCTTAAAAGACTTTATAGAGTTTGCAAAAGACTCTGTGCTAGTTGCCCACAACGCATCGTTTGACTGCTTAAATGTCCTTCATAAGGCCAAAGTTTTAAACTATTCATTTGGCGAAAATGTACTGTACATTGATACTCTTAACTTAGCCAGATATCACTACTCAGACCAACTTAAGCGTTTTAACTTAGGTACTCTTTCTCGTTTCTTTAAAATCAACTTAGAAAACCACCACCGCGCGATAGATGACGCCGATGCTACCGGTCAAATGTTTATTAAAATGCTTGAAGACCTTGCACAAAAAGGCATCAAAACCTTCAATGAACTTGAAACCACCATTAACCACCGTAAAACTTACTTACACCAAATGCCGTTTGCTGTGGATTTTTTGGTTAAAAACCAAACCGGCTATAAAAATCTATTTAAGTTAGTAACTTCTGCTTTAACTGAGTATTTTCACCAAAGACCCCGTGTACTTGCTTCTGAGTTTGAAAAATACAAAGAAGGGCTGTTAATTGGTGCAAACGGAGCAGGTGAACTTTGGTTTGATGCTCTAAACTCAACCGACGATGTTTTGGACTCACATATTTTAAAATATGACTACGTTTTAGTTTATCCACCTAGTTGCTTTTCGCACCTTAAAGACAACATAGCAGGTGGGATGGAGGCAATTAAAAACGCAATTTCTAGACTAATTTCGCACGCCAAAAAGTTAAAGAAAACCGTAGTTGCATCAAGCAACCCACATTACTTAAATAAAGAAGACCAAATTTATTATCAGTTTTTTATCAGAACTCCTTTAGTTGGCGGAGGCCGCCATGAACTTGCGCAATTTGAAACCACACCTGACTACTTTTTTCAGACAACAGATGAACTAAGTGCTGAGTTTGCATTTTTAAACGACGATAAACTAATCAAGGAAATTGTGGTTGAAAACTCAAATCAGATAGCTGACTTTATTCAAGACATTCAGGCCTTTCCAGAAGGACTGTATTCGTTTTCAGATGACTACTTTAAAGATCAAGGCATTCCTTCAATAGAAGGTGAGTTTAAGCGTTTAATTTCTAAAAACTTAGAGCAAAAGTACGGCAAAAACCCTCACCCTTTTATTTTAGACAGAGTAAAAAGAGAACAAACTACCATTCTCAAAAACAACTTTGCCTCAATTTACTACATGTCTTATTTACTTGTCAAAAAGTCTAACGACGACGGATACGTGGTAGGTAGCCGTGGTTCTGTTGGTTCTTCTTTTGTGGCAACAATTTTAGGGATAACTGAAGTCAATCCTTTACCTCCGCATTACTTTTGTCCAAAAGGTTGTTTCCAGGTCTTTAAGTTCAACGAAGACTTAAAGAAAGACTACGCCTCTACTCAGTTTGACGAAATGTTTAAAGAAGACTTAAACGAAGTAGACGATGGATACGACTTAAAAGAACGAAACTGTCCAGTGTGTGGCTCTAAACTTAACCGAGACGGACACGATATTCCGTTTGAAACCTTCCTTGGTTTTCAAGGCGACAAAACCCCTGATATTGACCTTAACTTCTCAGGTGAATACCAAGCACAAGCACACGAGTATGTTCGCACCTTGCTTGGAGCAGACCACGCTTTTAGAGCAGGAACTGTATCGGGAGTTGCCGAAAAAATCGCATTTGGTTATGTCAAGGGCTACATTGAAGATAAGCAAATGAAAATCCGTAAACCCAAAATTGCAGCCTTGGCTAAAAAAATTGTTGGAGTTAAGCGAACCACAGGGCAACACCCAGGTGGCATTGTCGTAGTGCCAAAACCTTACTCAATTTTTGACGTGACACCTGTGCAATTTCCATCAGACGACACCACAGCAAGTTGGCGTACGACTCACTTTGACTACCACTCTTTTGAAGAAAACTTACTAAAACTAGATATTTTGGGACACGACGATCCTACTATGATTAAGTTTTTATTTGACTACGTCAAGGCCAACCCCACTGAGTTTCCGTTCAGCGAAGTTAGAGATATTCCAATGGCCGACGTTGATGTTTATAAAATGTTTTCTGGCAATGAAATTCTAAACGTAGACTACTCAAACGCACCTTTTATGCCGGCAACCGCTTCAACTGCTCTACCTGAGTTTGGTACACCTTTTGTTTCGCAAATCTTGGCTGAAACCAAACCCACAACATTTGCGGAACTGGTTAAAATTTCTGGGCTTTCACATGGTGAAAACGTGTGGCTAAATAACGGAAAAGTCTTAAAAGACGGCCACCCTGAGTTTGGCTCAATTCCTTTTAAAAACTTAATTGGTTGTCGCGACGACATCATGATAACCTTGATTTCTAAATACAACGTTGAACCACTTCTGGCGTTTAACGCTATGGAGTTTATTCGTAAAGGAAATTGCCGCAGAAACCCTGCAAAATGGGCTGAGTACGCAAATCAACTAAGTGTCTTTGGTGTTCCTGAGTGGTATATTTACTCATGCGGACTAATTAATTATATGTTTCCAAAAGCCCACGCCACTGCCTACGTTATTATGGCTATCAGAATTGCTTGGTTTAAACTACATAAACCTTTGCTTTTCTACTCTGCTTTTTTTTCAAAACGCGCAGTTCAGTTTGACTACACCGTCATGACCAGCGGCAAAATCGCGATTGGCAACAAAATCCGTGAACTTGAGCAACTGGGATACGAAATTAAGGCCAAAGACCAAGAACTTTTAGTTACTTTAAAAGTAGCCTATGAGTTTTGCGCGCGTGGCTTTAGTTTTTCAAAACTCGTGGTTAACGAGTCTAGTGCTAAAACTTTTAACATTAAAGGAAATACTCTGCAAATGCCGTTTGCCACAATGGACGGAACTGGAGATGCAGCGGCGTTTGACTCCGTAAACGCACGAAAAGATAGACTTTATACTTCAAAAGAAGACTTTAAAGCGCGATCTGGTGTTAATAAAACTGTTTATAAAAAATTCTTAGACCTTGGTTGTCTTGATGATTTGCCAGACAAATAGGCTTAGTAAATTTCTTTTAAAAATCTAGAAGGTTTGAGTTTTGTGCCTTTTTGGCTAAACTCAAAACTCACTAAAAAAAGGTTTTGCTTGGCTCTGGTAATCGCAACATACATCAGCCTTCTTTCTTCTTCAATGTCTAGCAATGCATTAGTTTTAGTATCTGGAAATACCCCTTCGTTAAGACCAACTATGAAAACCGTTTGAAACTCAAGTCCTTTTGATTCGTGTACTGTGTAGATTTGCGGCAGATATTCAAAAAAACGAAAGCCACGCCTTAGTTCTTGTTCAATTTGCACTCTTTCTTGGTTTCTTCTGACCAACAAACAAATTTCATCTACTTTAACTTGTTGATTTCTTTGAGCGATTAAATATTTTTTTAGTTCTAAAAGAAAATCAGAAATTTCAGAGTATAGATAAATTTTAATATTTGCTTTAATTTCAAGACCTGAAAAAAGTACTTTTTCAGGTCTTTTTTTATTTTTTTCAATTAACTTATTTGCGCATTCCACAATTGCTGGCGCTGAGCGGTAGTTTTGTGTGAGCATATAAACTTTAGGCAAATATGATTCGCGGTATTTTTCAATTAAATCAAAAGATGCCCCTCTGAACTTATAAATTCCTTGGTCTATGTCTCCAACTAAAATAGTTTTAGTGTCAGAAGAAATTAAATGTTTTAAAATCTGAAACTGAACTAGGTTTGTGTCTTGAACTTCGTCAATTAGTACATAGTCGTAAGTTTGTCTAATTTCTTTCTTTTTTAGTTTTTCTAAACAAAGTAAAAGCATATCGTCAAAATCAATTAACGCGTTTTTATCAAGAAACTCTTTGTATTTTTTTAAAGTTCTACTCGGTTTTTTGTCAGGATTAGCCTTGTAGAGAGAAACCTCTAGAATTTCTCTTTTACTAAAAAGACGTGGAGTTTCAAACAAGACTTGTTTGTCAGAAATATACGGTTTAATTAAATTAAAACAAAAACCGTGAAAAGTATATACACCGACACTTTCTTCGTTTAACCTGTGTTTTAGTTCTTTGGCTGCCAGATTTGAAAATGTTAAACACAATATTTTTGCGTTATTTTCACTTTCCTTAATTGTCTTTATTTTTTGAATTAGTGTATAAGTTTTTCCGCTGCCAGCACCGGCTAAGACTAAAATGTGTTGGTCTTTGCTTTCAATGATTTTTTGTTGTTGCTCATTCATCTTAATATATTTAATCGTGCTGCCTTAAAATACTTAAAAGTGAGTTAAAAATGAAAAACCTCCAAGGAATATCTCCTTAGAGGTTTTCTAAAAATATCTTTAAAAATACAATTAGTCAGTTGCTTTGGATGCAAAAATCAGTGCAACAATTGCAGCAAGTCTTAAAAACTCAATATACATCCAAGTAAGCGTAGAAATCAATCCTAGAATTGCAACATAAGAATAACCTTTGTCAAGACAGTCGTTTTGTGCAACTTCGCGTAAACCCTCAATACTAAAGGTTAAAACAATTGTTAAATAAAGGATGTAGACAGTGCTTAGCGCGATTTGCAACCAAAGGTAAGTTGAATTGCTGTAAAGTTGATTGTCGGTATTTCTGAAAACTAACCAAAGTACTAAGTTAACTAAAGACATTAAAAGGACAGTTAGTCCTAGAAACATCATAACTTTGAAAAGCTTACGAGTTCCTCTGACCCAATTGCTTAAGTTTAAAACTAACACTGTTAAAAACACAAAAGCAGTTGCGCTAAGTGCAATGATGCCAACGCCTCTTAAAATCATTTCAAAAACTAAAGTAATTGCACCAATAAACACACCTGATGCAATTGAGTATACCCAAACTGAGAATCTAGCAATTGAAACAAAGTTACCTAGTAGCGAAAACAAAAACATCAAACCAAAAGCACTAAGCGAAACTATAGAAAAGATAATTAAATTATATTTTCTTTGATCTTGCGTTAGACCTGATGTATTGCTAAAAATAAAATAATAACCTAAGAAAAATACAACTAAAGCAAAAGCAGAAAGCAGTCCAACGAAAAATAAACTTTTTAGTAACAGAGATTTAAAAGTAGTTTTCGGAACAACGTTTTCTTCAAACGAATAGTTTTGTACTTCTTGAGCCTGAATTCTAGAAATTTTCTTTAAATTTGGATTTATCATATTGCCTCCTTAACACATCTTTTAAAAAGACACCTAACAAAATAATTATAACAACAAAATAGATACTTTTAACAAAAATTTTATTTTATTTACCTAAAAATCCTAAGCAAATATGCAATTTTTTGTATTTTTAAATGGTAAAATATTTGTGCTATGAGATACTATGAAAATTTTAAAGGAAACCGTTGGAAAAAGACAATTGATGTTGCTGATTTTATTCAGGCTAACTACACTGAGGCAAAAAAATTCACACTCACTTTAGCGGGTCCAACTCCAAATACCTTAAAACAAGTTGAAAAATTAAATGAACTTTTGGCCGAAGAAACCAAAAAAGGCATTCTGGATGCAGAATGTAAAATTTCTTCAAATATTTTGGCATACGGCCCTGGCTACTTACTTGGAGATAGTAAAACCACCCCAGAATGCATTGTAGGTCTGCAGACCGACAAACCTTTAAAACGTGCTTTGTTTGCAGAAGGTGGAATTAAAATTGCCAAAAAAGCCTTGTCTTCTTATGGTTATCAACTAGATAAAGACACTGAAGAAATTTTTACAAAATACAGAAAAACCCACAACCAAGGTGTGTTTGATGTGTACCCTGATAACATTAAAATCGCTAGACACAACCATGTTATTACAGGTCTTCCAGATGGATATGGGCGCGGCCGAATTATTGGCGACTACCGCCGTGTCGCGCTTTACGGTGTTGACCGTTTGATTTTAGAAAAACAAAAAAGCAAAGCAAGTTTTGAGTTTCCCTATACTCCTGAAATCATTCAAAAAATTGAAAACATAGAGATGCAAATCAAAGCGCTTGCTGACTTAAAAGAAATGGCAAAATTATATGGCTTTGATATATCTTTGCCTGCTCAGTCTGCAAAAGAAGCAGTGCAGTGGACTTATTTTGCGTATTTAGCGGCAATCAAACAACAAAATGGGGCTGCAATGTCGCTTGGTAGAGTCTCTACTTTTTTTGACATTTACATTGAAAAAGACAAACAAGAAGGTAGGCTAACTGAATCTGAAGCACAGGAGTTAATCGATAATTTTGTATTGAAGTTAAGGATGGTTAGATTTGCCCGCACTCCTGAATATAACTCTGTGTTTTCAGGAGACCCAGTTTGGGTAACTGAGTCTATCGCTGGAATGAACGGGGCTACTAAGTCTTTTGTTACAAACACTTCTTTTAGAATGCTGCACACTCTTTATAATCTAGGCGTTTATCCGGAGCCTAACTTAACTGTGCTTTGGTCCGAAAAGCTACCTATTGACTTTAAGAAGTATTGTGCAAAAGTGTCAATTGAAACTTCGGCTATTCAGTATGAAAACGACAACTCAATATCTGAATGCCATGGCTCTGACTACGCAATTGCTTGTTGTGTTTCGCCAATGGCAGTTGGTAAAGAAATGCAGTTTTTTGGAGCTCGTGCTAACTTAGCTAAAACTTTGCTTTACGCACTTAATCAAGGTAGAGATGAAATAACTGGAGAACAAGTTATAACTCTTCCTAAAACTGAATTATTAAAAGATGGTAAATTTGAGTTTAAAGCGGTTTACAAGGCCTTTAAAGCGGCAATGAAAGAAGTTGCAAAACTATATGTTAACGCTCTTAACATCATTCACTATATGCACGATAAATACGCATATGAGTCTATGCAAATGGCTCTACTTGACGACGAAATTACTCGTAATTTTGCAACTGGAATCGCTGGACTTTCAGTGGTTGCAGACTCTCTTTCTGCAATTAAATATGGACGCGTTGAACCTATATACGACGAAGCCACTGGCTTAATTAAAGACTTTAAAACCACTGGTGACTGGCCAAGATATGGAAACGCAGATGACAGAGCAGATGAACTAGCGGTTGCTGTTGTTAAAGATTTTTGGAAAGAAATCGCTGCAAACCCAACCTACTTAAACGCCAGACCTACCATGTCTATTTTGACAATTACTTCAAATGTAGTCTATGGTATGCACACAGGCTCTACTCCAGATGGCCGCAAAAAAGGCGAACCTTTTGCGCCAGGCGCAAACCCTATGCATGGCCGTGATAATACTGGTGCTTTAAACTCACTGCTTTCTGTTGCCAAAATACCATTTGAGTTTGCCAGAGACGGAATTTCAAATACTTTTCAACTGCTGCCCGAGTCTTTGGGTTCAAGTAATTTACCTGACTACGAAGAAGTCAGAAAAACTAACTTAGTTTCAATTTTAGATGGTTACTTTCAAAACAAAGGATATCATTTAAATATCAATGTATTTAACCGAGAAAAACTAATAGAGGCTTACAAAAATCCAGATAAGTTTCCAAACTTAACTATTCGGGTATCTGGATACGCAGTTAACTTCTCTAAGTTAACTGACCAACAAAAACTTGAGGTAATTGCGAGAACAATTCATGCCACTAGATAAGGCTTTGTTTGAAGTTAAAGGCCAAGTTCACTTAATTGAACCTTTTGGGGCTTTTGATGGGCCAGGCTTGCGTTTTGTTTTGTTTCTACAAGGTTGTCCACTGGCTTGTAAGTTTTGCCACAACCGCACATCTTGGAATAAAAATTTAGGTGAAACCTACACGGTTTCAGAAATTATAAAGAAGTTTAATCAATATAAATTGTTTTATGGAACTACTCCAAAATTAACTGTCAGTGGTGGCGAGCCTTTGTTTCAACTGGAGTTTTTAGAGGCTTTGTTTAAAGTTGCCAAAAGCCAAGGTATAGAAACTTGTCTAGACACTTCTGCTGGGCTGTTTTTAGAAAAAGATAAAGAAAAATACAAAAAAATTCTTAAAAACACTGATTTAGTTTTACTGGATTTAAAACACTCAGATCCAAAAAAACACCTTTGGTTAACCGGCAGACCACTTGAGCCCGTTTACGCGTTTGCTCGTTTTTTAAACGAGGAAAAAAAAGACATTGTAATCAGACAAGTAATTATTCCAGGGATAAATTTATTTAAAACTCAACTGCACGAACTGCGTATTTTTCTAGACTCACTTTCTTCAGTTTGTGCAATAGAAGTTTTAAAATACCACACTCATGGCGCAAAAAAATGGACAGACTTAGGGTTAAACTACCCGTTAAATGGTGTCAGAGAAGCAAACCAGGCTGATTTTGAGTTTGCAAACGAAATTTTAACTAAAGGATATAAGTTCAAAAAATGCAGAATATTTTTAAGAAATTAAACTTCAAAAATAAATTAGCACTAGCCCCAATGGCTGGCTACACCTACTCTGCATTTAGACAAATCTGTAAAGAAGCGGGTGCTGGTCTACTCTACACCGAAATGATTTCCTCATACGCCTTGGTGCACGGTGACGAAAAAACACTTAAAATGCTTGACTTTAAAGAAAGTGAACACCCGATCGGTGTCCAAATTTTTGGAAACGACCCAAAAATTATGGCAGAGGCTGCAAAAATTCTTGAAAAAAACTACCACTTTGATTTTATTGATATAAACTTTGGTTGTCCTGCTCCCAAAATTTCTGACCGTGGGCATTCAGGTTCTTATTTACTTAAAGACTTGCCACTACTTAAAGCAATTACTGAGGCTGTAGTTCAAGCTGTTTCGCTCCCGGTTTCTGCCAAAATCAGGCTAGGATTTGACAAAAGCTCCATAAACGGCCAAGAAGTTGCCAAAATTCTTGAAAATTCAGGTGTTTCTTTTATCTCGGTACATGGCCGCACAAAAGAACAGGGATATTCAGGCGTTGTTGACCTTGATGGAATTAAAAAAATCAAAGAAGCTGTTTCAATTCCAGTAATCGGCAATGGCGATGTTTCAAATCTAGCAGATTTTAAAAAAATGCTTGAATATTGTAAAGTAGATGCTGTAATGATTGGCAGAAAAGCGCTAGCAAACCCTTTAGTTTTTAAAGAAATTTTAACTGAGTCTTTTAATTTAAAAACCCCTGTATCTGTCTCTGAAATCATTTTAAAACACTACTTGCTACTTAAAAATCAAGAAAAAGATCAAAGGCGTTTCTTTCTTTTACTGCGCGGTGCTATTCTTTTTTATTTAAAAAATCTAAAAGTTTCTACTGACCTCAGACAAGCCGTTTGTAAATTAAACACAGAAGACGAACTTTTTAAAATTATTGCCGAAATTAAAAAAATCCAGTAAATAGCAGGTGCACCGAGGTGTATCCAATTTACTGGATTTTTTTGAGTTTAAGTACTTATTTACGCAAAAATTAAATTTTGCTTTAAAGCAAAGTTATAAGACTGTTTAGTTTCTTTTGCTTTAACGTTAAGCGCTTTGTGTGCTTGGTCTATAACTTTTTTAGCACTGTCAAGCGCTTCTACGTGTAGCACTGCGCCAATGTGTTTTGCTTCTAGTTTTAAAGTAAAATCTTTGGTGTTTTGTGCAAACTCTTCAGTTTTCCCGTCTTTTAATTTCAAAAACCAACGATATTCTTTAATTTCTTTTTTGAAGCTGTGGGCTTCTACTTTTAACTCATCTCCAACTTTGTATTCGTTTTTTAAATGGTGGAAATGCATAATTTTTTTGTTGTGATGGTGGCTATGAGGGCCGTGGTGGTGTTTTTCACCATTATGTCCACAACTGCCTAAAGCAAATAAAGCAACTAGGGCAAATAAAGCAAATAATATTTTTTTCATAGTTTAATCCTTTCTTAATTATTTTTTTTAAAAAAATAATTTGCACTTTAAGTTTAGCCTAAATTAATTTAATTTGCAAATGATTTGCATTTGCAAATTAAACGAGTTTTTAGTAAATTAAAAACGCTTGGAACCCAAGCGTTTTGATTTATTCCTTTGTAATTTTGTAGGCAAAAGTGTTTGAAATTTCTTTAAAAGTATCACCTAAATTCATAATTCTGTAAATTTTTTTAGTGTGTTTATCGCCAATTACACTTATCTCGTAAACTGCTTTTCTCGTTATGACTATAAACTCTGAGTTGTTTTTAGCAAAAACCACAGCCTCTTTGGTGCCGCTTGGCTGAGATTTATATAAAGGAAATTTTCTGTATACAACTTTGCTTGAATTAAAAGCCGCGCTAATTATGAACTTTAACTTAATTTTGTCATCATCTTTATTTGCAACCACGCGGTTTTCTGGTTTTGGGTTGATGTGCAAATAATCTGAAAAAACATCTTTATCTAAGTCTTTAATTTCATCGTAGTAGTAAGCCGCCTGAATTTCGTCTTCTTTAAAAGGTAGTTTATATTCAAGTGCTTTAGTTTTAACTAATACAAACCAAATAACTGTACCGATTAAAACAAAGTGAAAAATTATAAAAACAGTTTTGATAGCCTTAATCATAACTAAAATATCTCCTCGTATTGAGCGTATACATCATCAAGACCGCGGGTTTCTCGTTCTTCTTTAGTAAAAATGTGTATCCAGATTTGCTCTGTGGCGATCAAAGTCCAGCCAGAGCCGGTTTCAACTGACTTAAACTCAGGGTAGTTTTTAACTCTTGAAACCAAGGCTAAAGCCTGGCGTTCTGAGGCAGTTCCAATAACTGCAATGTCAAAAAGTGGATGAATTCCAGTAAAATTGTAGTATTTAACATCCTTGACGTCAATATCTTTTAAGTCTTGGTTAATTTCTTTTAATCTAAGTGAGTCCATTTTTTACTCCTTTTAAATTACTTAATTTCTTGTTTTAGTTTATTGTAAGCAGCAATTTGAATTTGCTCAGGCGCAATGCCTCGGGATTTTAAACTTTTGAAAACCCCTTCAAATACAAGTACACAGGCTTTATTTAAATCTTGCCACATTGCTTTTCTAATTTCTGCAAGGTCCGAAAAAGTTCTTCTCATTTCGGCTTTATCAGAAATAAAAAGGATTTTACCAAGTGTAGAAATTTCTGGAGTTGGAGTTGTGTGCATAAATATTGAGTTAATTTCGTCAGCAGACAAGTCAATTAGTTTAGAAAAAATATAGGCAGACACAGGACCGTGTAGTAAATTTTGACTGTTTGTATTTTTTAAACCAGGATACGCAAACTTAACTAAGGAATGTGCTTCGTTTGCGTTGACGTGCTTCGCAAAATCATGAACTAAACCAACTAAATACGCTTGCTTTTTATCAATTTGCCAGTGTTTTGCTAGTTGCTTACACATCCTAGCGGTGGAAAGTGAGTGTAGATATCTTTCTTTGTCGTTGCTTAATTTAGTTTTCAAGGCTTTTTTTAAATATTTAATTTTTGCATTAAAGTTAGTGTTTAAATAATATCTAAGCAAGTTTCTTTTAAAATAGTCAGGTTTAAAAAAACGAATAATACTAAAGATAATTTTTTCTCTAAACCTGTTGATTTTAGTCAAAAATCTTTCACTTCTATTGTCTATTGATTTAACTAAAAAGACAGAGTTAAACTGCATTTTATTACTAAAAACAACATCAGTTAGTAGTTGATCACCGATAAACGCTGTGTTTTTTACGCTAATTTGCTCAGATTTGCAAATCTTTTTACCGTTTTTAGTAAATGGTTTTTTTAGGTTAAAAAAAACTTTAGTGTTAGATAAATTATTCAAAAGCTGCCTAGATTTGCCAGAATTGCTAAAAATAAACAATCTAAAGTCAACACTTAATTTTTCAAAAAAACTAATAGTTTCACTAGAAAACATGCTTTCTTTATACGAAAGCAAAGTATTGTCTAAATCAAAAATCAAAGTATCGATACCTTGATTTTTAAGTTCTGCTAAAGGAAGGTTAAAAATATTTTCTAAATATGCAGTAAACCTGTATTTAGACATTATTGGTAGACTTTGAGAATTTCTACATTCAAGCTCTTGTTTTCAGAAACTTTGAAAGAAACTTTGTCTCCTGCCTTGTGGTTTTGAATAGCACGGCCCAACGGAGTTTCTACAGAAATTTTTAAAATATTGCCACCAAAAAGGTCAGTTTCTTGACTACCAACTAGTTGAATGTTTTCAACAGTGGAGTTGTGTAGATATTTAAGTTCAACTTTGTTGCCAATCGTACAAATATCGTCACGGTTATTTTTAATAATAACTGCATCTTTTAAAATGTTTTCCAGTTCTTTGATTTTGTGTTCAATTTGCGCCTGTTCGTTTCTAGCAGCATCATAATCGGCGTTTTCAGACAAGTCTCCTTGAGCACGCGCTTCTTTGATTGCTTGAATATTTTTTGGGCGTTTAACGAACTTAAGTTCGTTAAGTTCACTTACTAATTTATCGTACCCTTCTTGAGTTAATGCATTTTTTTTGGCCATTTTTTCTCCTTGTTAACTACTAAACATTATACAACATAAGTGATTTTAACCTTGTTATTATCTGAAAAAAAGGCGAAAAAAAGTTATAATTTAAACATGCAAATCACAAAAAATAAGCAAGAAATTATTAAACTAACAATTGCCGCTGTTTTAACTGCAAGTGCGGTTGCAATTAACACACTATACTCATACATCGTGCCAATCGGCATGTTTAGAGTACCTTTTTTTATCGTTGCTTTAGCCGTAGTGGCGATCGCTTTTGGGCCAGGATACGCATTAGTTTCTGCTGTAATTTATGACCTGCTATTTGGGTTTTTAAATTCGCTTGGTTATCTGCCAATTTATGGATTTGCTACTTATTTCTGGGCCTTGCTTTATTCAATTATTTGCTTTAAAAGAATTACTAAACTAACGATTTTTTTAGCCACCTTTTTTGGCTATCTTGGTTATACTTTGATAAATACTTTTGCCACTTGGTTTTATTTTGGAAAACTTGCTTATTTAAGTCTATTGTTGCGCCTCGGTCTAACTTTGATTTTTACGCCAATTTTGTTTGCTTTAATTTGTCTGATAATCAATAGATTTAGCGAGATTGACAGACTAAATATTACTAAAATTGAGTTCTTAAAAACCAAGGAACTGGAATACTAATTAAAGTTTTTCGCTAAACACCAGTGAGGGGAAGACAACTGCAGATTTTTGAACTTCACCTAAAAATAAAATTGACAATTTACCGAGTGCTACTTTAAAGCGTTTTCCGTGATTTGCATGAATTAAATGCAAATGTTCATGCAAAATAGTTTCAATAGCAAGTTCTTCTTTTAAACAAATTAAAATCGGGTTCAAAATAATTTCGGTTTTAGTGCCAGTGTGGTGTCTACATTTACCGTAGTAACTTTTGACTAATTTAAAACTATACTCATCAGCAATCGCTGGAAGACTTTCTTTCGCGCGGTTTAAAAACTTAAAAAGAAAATCTTTTAACAGTTTAGCGTAAAACTCTTTTTTTGCAGTTTGCAGAGTTCTATATTTAGCACTGTAGAAGTAGGTTAAAGCGCCGTCAAATCCAAACACATTTTTTTGTAGAGTAACACTTGGCAAAAAGTTATAGACTTTGCCAAAAATCATTACTTTGTTTTTTTGAGAAACTTCTAAATTATACTGGCGATACAAGTAAAAAACATCACTTTGGACTTTTGAGCGATTTACCATTTTTTCGCCCCTTAAAGCGATTTCGTCAACATTGTATAAATGTTTATAAGCGCTTGGAAAAACTAAAATAGGTTGTATTCCTTCACAAGTTAAGTAACTTCTTAGTAAGTTTTGTCTAAACTTAATTAAAACTTTGCCTAATTTTTTAGTTAAGATAAAAGAGTTTTCAATCATTTCTTTCTAATCATAGAATACGGTTCAACTTTAGCATTTAACTTTACGTAAACTTTACTCATTGCGTGATTAGCGGTTTGGATTTCTTCAAAATTTTCGTTCCATAACTTTAAAACTTTAAGTATTCTTTCTTTGCCTAATGGAGCCATTAACTCAATTTTATCACCAACCGAAAAGTAGTTTCTTTGTTGAAATAAATAAACACCTTTTTTCACTTCTTGGTTTAAGTAAAGTCCACAAAATGCCTGGTTTGGTTTGGTGGTATTTTGGTCAAAAAGTACTTTAGTTTCAGCGGGCAAATTATCCAAGTGCCCAGTCGCACTTAATCTGTTTTCAGCAGCCTTTAGTTTTTGACTATATTTTTTAACTGAACTAATTTTTTTAGTTTCATAAATTTCTTTAAGCATTTGTCGGTAAGTTTTCACAACAGTAGCGATGTAGTGTAGTGACTTCATTCTACCTTCTATTTTAAGTGAAGATACATTTGCCAATACTAAACTTTTAATATGCGGAACGGCGTTTAAGTCCATCGCCGAAAAAGAAACCGGCTCTGCTTTTATTTGCTCTTCGCCAGAATGCAACAAATACTCCCACCGGCAGCTGTGTGCGCAGCCACCACGGTTGGCATCTCTGCCGGTAAAGGTATTTGAAAGTGAGCATCTGCCTGAATAGCTCATGCACATTCCACCATGGATAAACACCTCAATGTCAAGTCCATGTCTGTCAAGGCTCTTGATTTCTTTAATTGAAAGTTCACGACCTAAAACTATTCTTTTAACTCCAAGTTCTTTCCAAAACAAAATAGTGCGAGAATTGATAACACTTTGTTGAGTTGACAGATGTATCTCTAAATTAGTGTATTTACGCGCAGCCTCAATAATGGCAAAAGACGCACAAATAATGGCATCAACTCCTGCTTTTTCCAGTTCTTTTAAATAGGTTTTAAGGCCTTGTAAATCTTCGTTGTGTGGCAAAATATTGGCAGTCACATATACTTTTTTGCCAAGAGAATGCGCAAACTCACAAGCCTCTTGAATTAATGGAATTGTGAAGTTAGAAGCACGCGCACGGAGAGAAAACTCAAGTCCACCAATAAAAACAGCATCTGCTCCGTAGATTAGCGCGTATTTTAGTTTTTCAATATCACCAGCAGGTGCAAGCAATTCACTCATTTTTTATACACCGTTTTAGTTTCAGCAAAACCAGTGTCTTGTAGATCTTTGTATTTTGCTTTAAACTCCTCAACATCAGTATCTGAAATATTATTTTTTTGATAAAGACTAAGGGCATCTATTGCGTATTCATCTGAAAAAAATAATGGGTCAATCGCAAAATATTTAAGACATTTTTCCAATTTTTCAATATAACTAAACATTTGTGTGGTTTTACCACGAAATAAATAGGTACCGAATTTATCTTCAAGAACATTTAATTTATCTGTTCTGTTTTTTTCTTTTAAAAATAAGTCTGCGCGGTTTTCAAAATCCAGGTTGTGTTTAAATTTTTTGTTGTAAATAGAAAGTAAATGACGCTTTGAGTGAAACATGGAGAATCTACCGTGTCCTTGAAAAAACAAATTAAATTCTGGATTTTTTTGACTAATTTCGCAAATATTTGCAATAGTAATTTCTTTAGCCAAAAAGACCCCAAAAAAACCAAGTTCAGAAATAGTTTGAACTTCTTGCCAGTTGGTAATTAAAGTTTCGGGGTTATATACACACTTGCTTAATAAGTTTTGTTCTTTGAAAAACTGAGCGATTCCCAAGTCTGCAACAATGTAGGCAATGATGTTTTCCTTGTATTTAAGTTGATTAAAATAACTTTTAAGCAAAGGAAAATCTTGGTCATAGGCCATAAAAGAAAGGTCAACGAAAGCCTTGTGGTTTTTTAAATAAGCGTTGATTTCTTTAACTGAAAACCGGCGATAGCACTTATATGAAAACTCAGTTCGTAAAACCAGCGTAGCGTCTACGTTTTCGTATTTATTTAAGTCAAGTGGATATATTAGGTATTTCATAGTTTTTTAGATACTAAAATCCCGTCTGCTATATCTAGAAACTCAGATTTAAACGCTTTGTTTTTCAAAACTTCTGTTTTAAAAAATTCTATTTTTTTAAGTAATTGAGCTGTATTTTTAGAAACTGTTTCTTGGTTTAGTTTGTGAAAAGAGATGTTGTCGCAAACTATCAGCCCACCTTTTTTTAAGTTAATTTGAAATTTTTCAAAATATTTTAAGTATTGAGCCTTCGGACCATCTATAAAAATCAGGTCAAAAATTTCACTCTTAAAGTTAACATCAATCGCATCGGCTAAAATCGCAGTTATTTGTTTTTCAACATTGCAAATAAAAAAATTGTGTTTTGCTTTTGCAAAACTATTGGGATTTTTTTCAATAGTTGTAATTTCTAAATTTTTGTTTTGTTTTAAAAAACTAAGAGCACTAAAGCCATACGCTGTTCCGATTTCTAAAATTTTTTTAACGTTTTGTTTTTTTATCAATTCATTGATATACAAAACTGCTTTGTCTTTTAAAATCGGGATTTGGGCAAAAATGCAGTCGTTTTTAACTAAATTAAACTCTAGACTATTCATGCTCCAAATCAGACATGTATTCAAGGAAAACTTCGGTAAGTTGTCTGTATTCCTCAACGTCTTCAATGTCGGTTAAACTTCCGCTAAACTCAAGGTTAGCCTCAGTTTGGGTAAGTTCACTGTATTTAGCAAAAATTAAGTTAGTGCCTTCTTGGTCAAGTAAAGCAACGTAGTTTTTAGTTTCTCTAGCAAACTCGCGAGTTGTTGTAAAAATTACAATAAAAGTCTCTTCTTTTCCATCAACCGATATTTTGACTTCTCGGGATTTGTCTTTTTTTAAAGCATCAATGACTTTGTCATTTAGAGAAATTACTTTTTCTTGGTTTTCCATAAATATCACCTTTTTGGTTTAAATACTTTGTCTGCGGTCTAGATACTTTTGTAAAATTACGACAGCAGAAAGTTCATCTTTAAATTGTTTTCTTTGCTTAACGCTAGTTTTACTTTGTCTGAAAACCCCAAAAACAGCGTTAGTAGAAAGACGTTCATCTTCTAAAATTACTTTGACACCAGGCAGTGCTTCTTCAATTAAGACTTTAAAGTCTTCTGAAATTTTAGCGCGTACCCCGACATCTCCGTTCATATGTTTAGGATAGCCCAGCACTATTTCTTGGAAATTGTACTTTGTATTAAGTTCAACTAAATGAGCGATGCAAAGCGAGTAGTCTTCGTTTTCAAAGCGAAAAGTTTCTAAGTTATTGGCAATTATATGAGACTCAGAAATCGCTAAACCCATTGTTTTTGAACCTAGATCAATTCCAAGAATCATTTTTGCTAAACTCCTTTAAAACAAGATCAATTTTATTTAAATCACCACCACCTGCAGTTGCAAAATCAGGTCTCCCACCACCTTTTGAGTTAAGAATAGAATTGATTTTTTTAATGTAGCAAACTGCTTTTTGTTCGTCTGATTTCACAAATATGTTAATTTTTTCATTGTCCTGATTTACCATGATACAGTTATTTAATTTTTGTGTGTTTACATATTGCATAAACACATCTTTTGCTATTTTTGCATCTACTGATGATTTAAAAATATAATTTTGTGAAGTCGCATTATTAAGCGATTTTAAAGCATTTTTAATTTTAATTTCACTAATTTGTTTTTCGTATTTTAAGGCTTGATTTTTGATTTCTTGTAGGTAGCCTTTCGCATTTAAAATATCTTGATATGAGCCTTTAATTTCTGGCTTCTCTGCAAACTCTAATTTAAGAGAAACATTATTAAGTTCGTGAACTTTGTTTAAAATAACGCCAGCTTCATTGAAATAATGCGCAGCGTATTCTTGAACTTTAGCTTTCAAGTTTGTACCAGAAACCGCAAAAATACGGTAAAGTCCAGAACCAATTGATTCAATTTGCGTAATTGCAAAATCTTTTATTTCACTTGTATTTTTAACGTGAGTACCACCGCATAGCTCAATTGAGTAATTTTCCATTGAAACCATTCTAACGGTTTTGTCGTATTTTTCGCCAAACAAGGCGATTGCGCCGTGTTTTAAAGCAGTGTCGTAGTCTGTGTATTCATACTTAACTTTAAGACCTTTTTTAATTTTTTCTTTTACGATTTTTTCGGCTTTCAGAAGATCTTCGTCTTTTGGAAAATTGTAGCAGTTAAAATCAAATCTTAGGTAAGGCGCGCAAACTTTAGAACCTCTTTGGTTAACATAGTCTCCGAGCACGTCTTTTAGGGCTTGATGAATTAAGTGCGTTGCACTGTGGTTATACATAGTGGGCGTGCGGTGTGCTTCGTCAACTTGACATTTAACGACCTGACCTTCTTTAAAAATAGAATCAACAACATGCAAGTGCTGGCCAAATGGCAGTCTAAGCATGCCTTTGACTTCTGCTTTTTCAATAGTTCCAAGGTCCGAAACTTGACCCCCAGTTTCAGCAAAAAAAGGAGTTTTATCAAGAACAATTCCTTCTTTAAAAACTTTGATTACTCTAGATTCAGAGGATAAGTTTTCATAGCCTATAAACTCAGATTTTTCACTAAACTCTAAAAACTCTTTGTTTTGTCCTTTCATTGACTGAAAGTTTTGGCGAGCAGAGCGAGAAAGTTCTTTTTGTTTTGCAAGAAACTGATGAAAACCATTTTCATCAACTTCAACACCGTTTTCGTCAGCATACTCTTTAGTTAACTCAAACGGAAAACCGTAAGTGTCGTATAACTTAAATGCACTTTCGCCAGAAATTGATTTCTTTGTTTGAATAAGTTTAAAAAATTCTTTTTCACCGGCTTCAATAGTTTCTAAAAACTTCTCTTCTTCTTGTTTTAAAATGTTTTGAACAACAACAAGACTATTTTTAAGGTCAGTGTAAAACTCGCCCATTGCCTCAATTACACTCGGTACAAGTAGGTAAATAAAAGGTTTCTGCATACCAAGTCTACGCCCTGCTTTCACAGCACGTCGAATTAGTCTTCTAAGCACGTATCCTCTGCCTTCATTTGAAACCACAGCACCATCTGAAACCGCAAAAGTCACGGTTTTTAAGTGGTCAGCAATAATTTTAAACTCTTTTTGACCTACATATTTATGGTTAGTTTGTTCTTCAATTGCCCGCATAATTGGCGCAAACAAGTCAGTGTCGTAGTTAGTTTCCACATCTTGCATAATTGCACAAAGTCGCTCAAATCCAGCACCAGTATCAATATTTTTATGCGGAAGTGGTTTGTAGTCTTCACGTTTTTTGCCAGTTTCTGCATTAAAAGAAGAAAAAACTATATTCCAAAGTTCAACATAGCGAGCAGTTTCTAAGTCGTTTCGCAAAGCCGTTTCTCCGCGTGGGTCATATTTTTCTCCTCTGTCGTAGATAATTTCGGTATTTGGGCCACAAGGTCCTTCTCCAATCTCCCAAAAATTGGTTTCAAGGGGTACTAATTTGCTCTCAGAAACGCCTAAACTTAGCCAAATTTCTTTAGTTTCAAGGTCTGCAGGGTAATATGTAAAATAAAGCTTATTTAAGTCAAAATCAAACCATTTAGGTGAAGTCATTAACTCAAAAGCAAAAGCAATTGCTTCTTTTTTAAAGTAGTTGCCAATTGAAAAGTTGCCAAGCATTTCAAAAAAAGTGTGGTGTCTAGCAGTTAGCCCCACGTTTTCGATATCATTTGTACGAATACATTTTTGGGAACTGGTAATTCTAGGGTATGGCGGCATCATTGTGCCGTCAAAATATTGCTTAAGTGATGCAACACCTGAGTTAATCCAAAGTAAAGTCTTGTCGTTTTTTGGAATCAACGAAACTGACTTATATATATAGTGGTCTTTGGATTTAAAAAAATCTAGCCACATTTGTCTGATTTGGTTGCCTGTAAGTTTTTTCATAATTTTAATACCTTTTGTTAAATTTTTAACTTAAATTTAGTGTTTTCACGTTTCAAGTCACGCTCTCTAATGGTTTGTCTTTTATCCCTTAAATTTTTACCACGACACAGACCAATTTCAACCTTTACCAGCGCCTGGTTAAAGTAGATTTTTAAAGGAATTAAAGTTAGCCCTTTTTCAAAAACTTTTTGTTTAATTTGAATAATTTCGGCTTTGTGTAAAAGTAGTTTGCGACTGCTAGTTTCATTATGTTGAAACTTAGCCAGGTTTTCTTTAGCAAACCCAATTTTCATGTCGCGCAAATAAAGCTCTAAATGTTTAGTAATATCGCAAAAAGCGCCAGTCATCGTGACTTTACCGGCGCGAAGAGCCTTGACTTCAGAACCAGTTAAGACAATACCTGCTTCGTAGGTTTTAATGATTTCAAAGTCGAAATATGCTTTTTTATTATTTGCGATAATTTTCATTTTTAACCTTATTTTGACAATTAAAAGCCCCTTTGTGCAAAAACAAAGGGCTTTTAACTTAAATTTTTATGTTTATTTAAATAATTAAACTAAAATTTATTTTTTTAGTTTAGGAAATGCAGCCAGTCCTGGGTAAACTGCTTGGTCGCCAAGTAGTTCTTCAAGACGAATTAGTTGGTTGTATTTAGCAACACGGTCGGTTCTAGACATAGAACCTGTTTTAATTTGGCCTGCGTTTAAAGCAACCGCTAAATCGGCAATAAAAGTATCTTCGGTTTCTCCACTACGGTGGCTAATTACAGTAGTGTAACCTGAGCGTTTAGCAAGTTCAATAGTGCGGTAAGTTTCAGTAATAGAACCGATTTGGTTAACTTTAACTAAAATAGAGTTAGCAACACCTTTTTCAATACCTTGAGCTAGACGATTTTCGTTAGTTACAAATAAGTCGTCACCAACTAATTGGATTTTGTCACCAAGTTTTTCAGTTAGTTTTTTCCAGCCAGACCAATCGTCTTCAAATAAACCATCTTCAATTGAAATAAGTGGGTATTTTTCAACTAGAGAAACATAGAAGTCTACTAATTGGTCTGAAGTAAGTTCTTCCCCGGTTGCTTTGAAAACATAGCGTTTTTTAGCCTCATCGTAGAACTCAGAAGAAGCGGCGTCAATTGCTAAAAATACATCTTTACCTGGTTTGTAGCCAGCTTGTTTAATAGCCTCAACAATTAAGTCAAAAGCCGCAGCGTTTGACTCTAGGTTTGGAGCAAATCCACCTTCATCTCCGCCACCAGTTGCAAGCCCTTTTTTCTTAAGTACTGCTTTTAGGTTATGGTAAACTTCGGCAGCACAAACTATAGCCTCTTTGAAGGTTTTAAAACCAGCAGGAATAATCATGAACTCTTGGAAATCAACGTTACTGTCTGCGTGTGCTCCACCGTTCAAGATGTTTAGCATTGGTACAGGTAAAGTATGTGCAAAGAAAGTTCCAAGGTATGAGTGTAGATCTAAACCAAGAAAGTCAGCAGCAGCACGACAAGTTGCCATAGAAACTGCCAAAATAGCGTTCGCACCGAGATTAGCCTTGTTTGGAGTTCCGTCTAAATCAAGCATTGCTTGGTCAATTGCCATTTGGTCAAGGCAAGATAGACCGATTAGCTCTGGTGCGATTTTTTCGTTAACATTAGCAACAGCCTTTAACACACCTCTTCCAAGAAAACGTTTTTTATCTCCATCTCTAAGCTCAACTGCTTCGTGTGCACCTGTAGATGCACCAGATGGAACAAGAGCACGACCAAACGCTCCTGAGTCTGTAGTTACTTCAACCTCTACAGTAGGGTTACCACGTGAATCTAGAACTTCACGTGCATGAACAGCAATAATATATGGCATATTTTTCCTCCGTAATACTTATATATTATATAACATTACGAGCAAATAAAAAATACAATAATCAGATTTCAACAATTTGCTTAGTTTATTTATATTAAACTTTTTAAACTTATTTATATTTATGTTTAATAGTGTTTTAATACAACAATTCTTGAATGGAATAACTTTTAAACAAAGCATTTTGCATTTTATTGATATTCGCTGTATCAAAAAATAACTGATTTCATATTTCAAATGAAATTCTCATAGTTTATTTTAATTAAACAATATGTATTTTGATTAAAAAAAAGTTTATAAGCATAGTTGACATAAAATTTTTTTATGTTTTGGCGCTGATTTTGTTGAAGGATTAGGATATTTAAAATAAAATAAATTTAAAAAAATAAGTAGTACAAATGAAACATGGTATGTAAATTCAGCCTGATAGAAGTAGCAGCATTTAGATGCTCCAGAACTTCTGCACAACGAAATTGTTTTTGAATTTTAAAATGCGGAATTTGAGAATTCGTTAAATTATTTTTTTCAAGATATCAAATTAAATTTAATTTTTAAATTCTATTTTTTTGTTCTGTTTTAAGTCTAATCTCAAACAACGAGTAGAACTACTTTCTAATTACATATTTAGAAAAAAGAAAACGCAGAATAGGTGTGAAAATTTAAAGCGATATTTTTACGCTAATATTTTAGGATACATAAACTTGTCAAAGCAAAAACACAAATTTCATAGTTTATTAAAGAATTCCCAATTGCGGACACTATATGCCCAAAGTTTGAGCTAATTC
>CAUTNJ010000003.1:0-35549 GCA_963539745.1 uncultured Acholeplasmataceae bacterium | reverse complement strand
GAGTCTTTAGTAATTCCTATAATCTCAAGAACTCAACAGCAGCACATAGTTAACACTATCGGAAGTGTTGATGATTTGATCGAACATAACAGGCGAAAAATTACTAATATAGAAAATCTTATTCTATGTTTATTTTCTGATTTTGAGTCAAACGAAAAATCTTTTTTTGAAGATGTTTTTCAAACATTTAATGGCTACTCTTTTAAAAGTAATAATTATGTTGAAAGTTCTAAATATAAACTCATAACAATAAAAAATATTACTGAATTTGGGTTTAATGCTGATAAAACCTTCTTTTTAAAGAAGGGAGAAGCGGATAAAAAATTTGTACTAAAACCTGGGGATATTGTTTTAACGATGACAGGAAACATCGGCAGAGCGGGTATTGTTGACGAAAAAAATTGTTTTTTAAATCAACGCGTATTAAAACTAAATTGTATATCAAAAGCTTATCTTTATTGCTATGTTAAAAAATACAAATTCAACATCATAAACTTGGGTAAAGGAACTGCACAACAAAATTTATCTATTGTTGATTTAAAAAGTCTAATTGTGAAAAATTCGTTAAAAGAAATAGATAATTTCAAAAAATATGATATATTTTTTGAAATTATCTTAAATTTGAAAATGCAAATAAAAGAACTAAATACTATTAAAAAAATACTTTTAGATAAGTACTTTACCAATCAACGATAGTATCAACTATTTCTTGTTGTTCTTCGCTAGTTTTTCTTAAATATATACGAGTTGTTTCAATTGATTCATGCCCCATTAAATCAGCCAATAAGGCTATATCCTTTCTTTTTTCTAAAAAGTTTTTAGCGAATCTATGTCTAAAAGAGTGCGGATATATTACATTTAAATTCATGGCGAATTTTTCTCCAAATACTTTTAACTGGTGAGCAATTCCTCTCGTTGAGATTTGCTTACCTTTTTTATTTAAGAAAAGATAACCTGCAGTTCTACTAATTTTACGGTAGTATTCAACAGCCTTTATTCTGAGTTTTTTGGGAATAAAAATTCTTCTGGTTTTGCCAGATTTTGTATACAAATCTATGTAGCCTCTTGTTAAATGTTCATACTTGAATTGAATAAGTTCGGATACTCTTGCACCAGTTGCTCCTAAAAATCTAACTATAAAATACCAATCATAATTTTTAAGTTTTAACAACTTATTTTTTAAAAAATCATAATCAGCGTCGCTTATTACATTTTCCAAAAATGATTTTGCTTGTACTTTAATGAACTTAAGTTTAAGTTTTTCTTTGCCTAAAAATTCCAGATATTTATTGATTCCTTGAATCCTTAAATTTACTGTTTTTGCTTTAAAGTTATCTACTAGATTTGCTTTAAAGGAAAGCAGATTTTGTTTTGTAATTAAACGGTGTTTAATTAAAAACAGCTCTACTGATGAAATGTAAGACTCTATTGTATTTTTCGATAAATTTTGATGTAATAGGAAAGATTTAAATTCAACCATATTAAAAATACCTCCATATAAGAAGGTATGGTGTTTATTTAAAATATTTATTAAGTAGACTTGCTTTTATACATTTTAGTATATTAATTTTTTCTTTATTTTGCAAAAGCAACCTAAAATATTTATTTAGAGTTTTTTTATTCAAATTATCAATATTCGCAAAAATTAAATGTTTGATAGACTTTGAAGCGTGAAGAATTGTTGTTCCACACGAGTTTGTTGAAATTATATTCTTATTCATTTCACTGTTGATTTCAAAAAATACTAGCCCTTTATTCTCATCAAGACATTTTAAATTATATATTCCTGATGAGTAAGCACCTGTTAATCCTATATTATTCCTTCCTGGTGCACCGTCAAACGCAACCAAAATATCATCAGAGTTCGCTATTTTTTTGGTAATTTTACTATCAACAAAGGTATCACTTAGCGATATCAAATCTTTTACTCTAATATATCTAATCAAGTAATCTCTATTACTTTCAAAGTAATTAGCTGACCCAACTTCTAAACCTTTTTCAAAATTTACAATATTTGAAAGGTAAACTAATTCATGTTCACTATTTAATTTATTTACTTTGCATGTGCCTAAATACATCAGTAAATCATTTTGTTTTTCCAAATTTTCAATCAAATCATCAACACTTCCGATAGTGTTAATTAGGAGAACTGAATAACATCGCAAAACAAACTAAACGTATCTATAACAACTCTATAAAACTATTGTTTTTAAAAAATGTATAGTAAACTATATATGAGTGTTTTATTCACAAATTTATAAAATAATAATCTTAAAGAAAAAACTACACAAATAAAATTTTTACTTTTTTAGCCTAATAAGTAGGTTTTACAAATTTTATAAATTATTGTTATATGTTGAGGGGTAAACAATGATAAACGAAGAAAAAATAGAAGACGTAATAATTTCACTACTTGAAGAAAAAGGTTATCAACTTATAGATAAGGAAAACAACAATTGGCTGAAAAACAAAGAACTAAATGAGTTTATCAATCAAGACTTACTTTTAGATTGCCTTAAAAAAATTAATCATACTCTAGCATACAAAGAAGATATATTAAAACAAGCAATAAATAAAATTACCAACTTTGATAATCCTGATTTAATAGAAAGGAATTATGCCTTTCACAAATACCTGATAAATGGTGTAACGATTGACTCAAAAGATTGTAAAATAAACCCCTTGATTAGTTTTATTGATTTTAAAAATCATGAAAACAATGTTTTTCAAGTTTGCAGACAAGTAAAGTTTAAGGAACACAATAGCGTGAGAATACCTGATGTAATTGTATACATAAATGGACTTCCACTGATTGTAATGGAGTTAAAATCTTTTGACCCAAATGGTCAAAAAACCGATCTTGTTTGTGCTTTTAAACAACTTGGTCAAGATACTAATTCAGGCGGCTATAGATTTGATATACCCACGCTTTTTAACTACAATGTTTTTTTATTAATTTCTGATGGAACAACTGCAAAAATCGGCACTTTAACTTCCGGCATTTCAAGATTTAACGAATGGAAAAGTGTAGATGGCGAAAAAGGCTATGACGATAAATATACAAAAAAAATAAATACACTAATTGAAGGGCTTTTTGAAACCAATAGACTTTTAGACTTTATTAAATACAACATTTTTTTCATTCAAAGTGAAAGTGAAAAACGCATTAAAATTATGGCTCAGTATCACCAATATTTTGGAGTAAAAAAAGCCCTTAAATCAATTTATAATGCAAAAAAACCAAAAGGTGATGGCAAGGCCGGCATAATTTGGCATACTCAGGGTTCAGGTAAATCTTTTACAATGCTAATGCTTGCACATAGACTTTTAAAAGAACCCGCGTTAGAAGTTCCTACTATAGTTATCTTGACCGACAGAATAGATTTGGATGCTCAACTTTCAAAAACTTTCTCGTGTGCCAAAGAATATCTTGGCACTGAACCAAAAATTGCTAAATCTAGAAAAGATTTAGTTAAAAAATTGGCAAAACTAAAACAAGGCGGCATAATTTTTACAACTGTCGGCAAATTTGACAAGGATGATTTGCCGAAAAATGAAAGAACCAATATTTTTGTAATGACAGACGAGGCTCACCGTGGACATTACGGGCTTTATGAAACCGCACTACTTAAAAGAAAAAAAGAAATTGACCAAATATTCGCAGATTTTAAATATGGTGTTGAAAAATACATCAGAGATGCTTTGCCAAATGCAACATTTATTGGCTTCACAGGTACACCAATTTCTACAAAAGACAAAAGAACCACCGATATTTTTGGAGATATCATAGACGTTTATGACATGACGCAGTCTGTCATAGATGGTTCAACTGTTGGCATTTCGGTTGAGTCCAGACGTGCACATGCTAGTTTAAATGAAACTATAATAAAGGAAATTGATGACTACTATAACGATTTAGAAATTACAGGACAAGCAGATAATTTTTCAATTGAAAAATCTAAATCAGCAATGTCTAAAATTAACGTAATTTTAGAAGACGATGACTTGATTGAGACATTTGCTAGAGATATTATTGGCCATTACCGTAATAGAAAAGATTTTTTAAACGGCAAGGCTATGATAATTTGTCAAACTAGAATAGCGGCTAAAAAACTTTACTTAAAAATAACTAAAGAAGTGGCACCTGACTTAAAAGAACAAACTATTTTGGTAGTAACTGAGTCCAATAAGGACACAGAAGCAGACCGCAAACTTTTTAAAAATTCCGTTTGGCGAAACGAGGCTGGTGTGGAATTTAAAAAAACAGACTCTAAATACAAAATTGCAATAGTTTGCGATATGTGGTTAACCGGTTTTGATGTTCCAGATTTAGATGTGATGTATTTCATTAAAAAACTAAGAGCACACAACTTAATGCAAGCAATCGCGCGTGTAAATCGAATATACTCGGGTAAAGAAAACGGTCTTATCGTTGACTACATTGGCCTTAAAAATGATTTAGATAATGCATTGCTTGAATACACAGACAGAGATAGAAAAAACCCTTGTTTGATTTTAGATTCTATTTATCAAGATATTTTAAAGACAAATCTTGCTGTTTTAAACCAGCAATTTAAAGAAATCAACAAGTCAGATTTCTTTACAACAGACGCTTCAAAAAAATTCAAAGCCGTCCAAGCAGGTGCCGAACTTGTTTTCTCAAACAGAACAACTGAAGATGAGTTTTTAAACAATATTTCTCGCAAAATTAAAACAGCATATCAGCTATGTAGTGGCATGGTTTCAGATAGCGAGCGTAGAGATATTCTTTATTTTTTGACAATTAGACAATTCATTCTAAAACTAAACTCAAGTATTACAATTGTTTCAAATAGCGAAATGGACGACTATGTCTCTAAGTTGCTACTTGAAGCAATCCAAGCAGATAGTGTTGAAGTTATAAATGCAAAAAAAGAAAATCAAAAAAGCGTATTTGAACTGCTTACACGTGAGAAAATTGAAGAACTTAGACGCCAAAACTCGCCTTCTATATTGATAAAAATTGCTAAGCAATTGCTTGAAAAAGCAATTTCTGAATACCGCAAGCATAACTTTTTAAAATCACAAGATTTTTCTGAAAAACTGAGACATATTTTAGAAAAATATAACGACCGCGATAGCAAAACTGACTTAGAAATTGTCATCTCAAACTTAACTGAGTTTGCTGCAGAAATTTTAGAAGATGAAAAAGAGCAAAAAAACCTTGGTATTTTCGGAAGAGAACGTGCTTTTTATGATGCTTTAATAAAAGATAAAAACGTAAAAAAACTAATAAACGATGAGACCTTGAAACTAATTGCATTTGAACTTAAAGAGGTTATAGAAGACTTTGCAGATGTTGACTGGCAATACAAAGAGTCAACTAAATCTAGAATGAGAGTCAAAATTAAAGAATGTCTAAAAAAATACAACTATCCGCCTAATTATATTGAAAGCGCTATTTCAAATATTTACGATCAAACTGCGCATATGGAAATTGGCTACTAGGCTTTATTCGCTTTTTTTCAATATAAAATAGTTTATTAAAGTTAATAAGTATATAATATACATTAGAAACAGGTGAAAAATGATTAGAAAAACTAAAATTATTTGTACAATCGGACCAGCCTCTCGTAGCCCTGAAAAAATTCAGGCCTTAATTGACGCGGGAATGAATGTTGCACGTGTTAACTTCTCACATGGTGAATACTCAGAACACGAAAATACTTTTAAAACTTTAAAAGCAGTTAGAGCTAAACTAAACTACAATTTGGCCATCATGACGGACACCAAAGGTCCAGAGATTAGAACTGGCAACTTTGAAAACGGAAAGGTTGAAGTTAAAAAAGGCCAAAAGATTTTAATTACACAAGAGTCAGTTTTAGGAAACTCAGAACGTTTCCACATTTCTTGTCCTGAGCTTTTTAAAGGAGTTAAAGTTGGCGACTATATTTTAGTAGACGACGGCAAAATGCGTTTTGACGTTATTGAAAAATATAAAAATAACGATATTTTAACTACTGTACACCACACTGGTTTTTTGAAAAACCACAAGTCTTGCAACTGTCCAGGTGCGAAAATTAAACAAGTATTTTTATCTGAAAAAGATAAAAAAGATATCTTGTTTTCAATTGAACACGGTGCTGATTTGATAGCTCTTTCTTTTGTGCGCTCTAAACAAGATATTTTAGCAGTTAAAGATTTAGTTAAAAACACTTCAAACCCAAATATCCCATTGATTGCCAAAATAGAAAATGAAGAGGGGTATCAAAATCTAGACGAAATCTTGCAAGAGGCTGCTGGTATTTTAGTTGCACGTGGAGATTTAGGTGTTGAGGTTTCATTTCCTTTAGTTCCAATTTATCAAAAGAAAATGATTCAACGCGCCAATTTCTTTGGAAAACCCGTAATTACCGCTACCCATATGCTTGAATCTATGATTTCAAACCCACGTCCAACTAGGGCAGAAGCATCAGATGTTGCAAACGCTATTTTAGACGGGTCTGACGCTATTATGCTAAGTGGTGAGACTGCAGTTGGAGAGTTCGGGGTAGAAGCTGTTCAAACAATGGTCCAAATTGCTACTGAAATTGAGCAAATTTTTCCGTATCAACAAAATCTTGAGAACTTAATTCCAAGTGGTGAGAAAACTATCAACGACTCAATTGGAGTTGCCGCTGCCCAAATTTCTATATCTCTGCCTTCAGTTGAAGCGATTGTCGCGTTTACAGAAACCGGCGGTACTGCTCGCCGAATTTGTAAGTTCAGACCACAAGTGCCAATCATTGCTTTAACTGATAACTTTAAAACTGCGTGTGAGCTTGCCCTTAACTTTGGGGTATACCCACGAGTTGTTAATCACGTTAACGACTTTTTAAAATACGATGCCAAAGCGATTGATGGAGCAAAGGCTTTTGGGTTAAAAAAAGGTGCAACAATTATCTTAACTTCAGGCTGGGCTCAAACTCACGGCCGCACTAACACGCTTAGAATAATTGACGTTACTGACTAGTTGAAATATAGTTAAATCGCCAAATAAGACTATTTAAACCAGTTTATAAACAAAAACCTGCACTAAGTGTGCAGGTTTTTTACTTTTTTGGTTCTCTTATTTTATCAAAGATTGCTTTAATTTTTTTATATGTTTGTAAGTCAAAGGTTTTGTTTTTAATTAAGTCGGGGCGTTTCTTTAATGTGTTTAAAACAGCCTGGGTAAAATTATATTCATCAACTTTTTGGTGGTTCCCGCTCAACAGTATATCTGGTACCGAAAGACCTTCGTATATGGCTGGTTTAGTGTATTCAGGGTATTTCAAAATTGAGTTATATTTAAAGGTGTCTTTGCTAACCGAGTCTTGATTGATAACTCCTGGAATCAGCCTAACTAGGCCATCTATTAAAATTTGACTTGGTAAGATTCCTGAAGTTAAAACAAAATCACCAACTGAAACCTCAAGGTCAATGAAGTTAAGTGCTCTGGCATCGTATCCTTCGTAGTGGCCAGGTAGTAAAATCAAGTGCTTTTTTTTTGCAAGTTCATCTAGAACTCTTTGATTTAAACGTTTTCCTTGCGGAGAAAACGCAACAACAAACGGTTTTTTGTTTTGTTTTAAAACAGAAATTGCGCGGTGTATTGGTTCAACTGACATCAGCATACCAACAGACCCTCCGTATACTGTGTCGTCTACTTTTTGGTTTTTATCTAAAGAAAAGTCGCGTAAGTTATGTAAATTAACTTCTAAGTGCCGACTTTGAATTGCTCTGTTTACAATAGATGTATTTAAAAAACTGCTATAGGCTTCTTTAAAAATAGTAATGATGTCTATCTTCATATCACTTCACCTAAATTTAAAACAACAATTTTGCTTTCCTCAACCGCGTCTATATAGTGTTTAACAAAAGGTAGCAGAAGGTGAGTTTTGTCGGCTTTTTCAATTTTTAAAACTTGCTGATTTGGATAAAAGTAAACTTCTTTGACTTTACCGATTTCGTGCCCTTCAAAATAAACTACTTTATTTAGCAAATCAGCACAAACAAACTCACTATCTTTTAGTTCAGGTCTCACATTGCTGTAAATTTCTTTTTGCGCAATTTGTTTAGCCTCTTCTTCTGAGTTGATTTCTTTTAGTTTAACCAGTAAACATTTAGTGCCAGGTTTAGTTTGTTCAATTTCAAAGGGTTTGTTTTCAATATAGACAATTTCGTGCATTAAAAAACGTGGAAAATCTGAGAGATTTTCCACTTTAATCCAACCTTTATATGAAAAAGGTTTAATTACTTTGCCAATTAAAAACACGAGTTTAAGTTACTTTGCTTTAATTTCCAGAGCTACTTTTTTGCCGTTTCTAGTGGCAATTGAATACAGAAGTTGGCGAAGAGCGGCGGCGGTTTTACCACCTTTTCCGATAATTCGACCAAGATCTGCTTCTTCAACTAGCATAGAAATATCAACTAAAACATCTTGTTCTGACACTTTAATTTCAAGTGCTTCTGGATAGATTAACAGAGGACGGACAAAGCTGGCTAGAATTTGCTCAAAATTTAAAACCATGGTTTGAAACTCCGTCGTCAACTATTTTTGTTTCTTTAAAAGTGATTTAACTGTGTCGCTTGGTTTAGCACCTTTTGAAATCCAGGTGTTGTATACTTCTTGTTTAATTTCAACTACACCAGAAAGTGGGTTGTAAGTTCCAACGATTTCCAAGAACTTACCATCACGTGCTCTTTGGCTTTCTGCAGCAACAATACGGTAGAATGGGCGTTTAGTTGAACCGAATCTTTGAAGTCTAATTTTTAATGCCATAATTTACTCCTTTATTGATTTAAATACAATTAAGTTTAACACAAAATAAAAAGTGCGTCAAGTATAAAGACTTGACACACTTGGGATTATCAAATGGTTATTTTACTCTTTGCAAAGTACTAAGCCAAAAAGATAGTTTTGTCTTTTTTGACTCAGCATACCTGCTTTGTCTATATAGTAAGTTTGTGCGGTTTTGTTTTCAACTAGAGTAGTCAGCCACCAAGTTTTAGAGCCTGAGTCTACGATTTTATCAATTCCTTTAACGCCGTATGGCAGTTGTGAGTCGATGTTGTCATCAAGTTGCCTGTAGGCGCTTGAAACGTATACAGCAACTGCGTATTCGGTTGCAGTTTTTGCCAAAGCAGCAAAATTATTTGAGTTTAACACTGACTTAACTGAGTATCTATCTGTGTCTTTATAACTAGGCACACCAACTTCAAAGCCCAAAACTAAAGCAATGTCTTTAGTTAGCGAGTGTAAAAATGAATTTTCAAAGGTGGTGGATTTAGGATTTTCTCTAAGTGTAAAAGTGTAGGGTGCAAAATCTATGATTTTTTTGGTAAACAAAGTAGTTTTACCAGGAATTTGGATAAACTCAACTTCTTCAAACTTATAGAAATTTCCGTCAAACTTTTCGTATTTATTTCCCTCTTCATCACGGTAAAAGTAACGATTAAAAGTTAGTTTGTAGGTTTTTTTGCCAATTTGATATTGTGTCCTTCTAATTGAGGATTCCATTAAGGTTAACTTGCTTGGATCTGGATAGACCAAAGACTGTGGGTATTTGCCTTTGCCTGCAATGTCTTTTGCTAAATAAAAAACTGCGGTCATGTCTTGAGTTACAAACACAGCCTGAAGGCTGGCTAAAGTGTAGTCTCTTGCGGCCATTTGAATATTTTTAATATAATAGCCTGCTTGGTAAATACTAGTTACATCAATTTCCCAAATTCTGTCGTCGTGTCTAACTTGTTTTTGGGGTAATTTTAAGTTAGCGCCAGTAACTTCTAAAGTTACTTTGTGTAGTCTGCGTTTTACCGTGATTTTTACCTTGTTTTGGCTGCTTTCAGGGGAAACAGTTAGCGAGTTTTTATCGTATATAACTTCGCCGTATACTCGTTCATCTGGATTTGGGAAGTTAACAGTATGCACCTCACCTGCTTGAAACCAGCGTTTTGTCTCAGTTTTTTCTTCAAACTCTCCGTTTGCCTTTTCTAGTTCAATTTGATATGAAATTGAAAAAAGTTCTTCAAAATAAGCAACTAGAGTGGTATTTTTAGTTATCGGTTTACTAAAATCAAATGGCGTTTGCTTTGAATAAACTCCGTTCATTTGAGATTTTTCTTGCCAATGTACAAAGCGGTATTTTTTGCCGCTCGCAGTAATTTCTGGGTCTGTGGGTTTTTGGACTTTTGCTTCAAACTTAATTCTTTGGGTTTCAGGGGTACTAGATGTAGTGCCTGGAAAAGTTGAGTTATTGAAATTAACTTCAAAGTTAACTTCAAATAATTTACGACCATATCTAATTTGAAAAACAGTTGAACCGTTTGCTTCTATTTTTTTCTCTTCTGCAAAGTCAGCAACTTCAAAACCATTATCGTATTCTTTCTTGCGGCTGTCTTGTGTAATTTGTACTTTTGAGCCAACTTCTGCACCCTTAGTTTCTTCAACTATTTTTTCTTCAATCTCGCCAGCAAGTCCTTGAAAAATATGCTGAATCTTGTAAGTAGTTCCGTTTTGCTTGATTGGTTTGTTCGTTTTAGGTTTTAAAACAACTGCTAAAGTTGTTATTAAAATTATTAAAACAACTGCAGCGGCTACAATTGCCGAAATTAAATAAATTTGTTTTTTCTTGTCTTTCATTTCAAACCACCTTTCTTTATCCGTAAATTAAGTAAACTGATTTTCAAGTTCCTGTAGTTCAGGGATGTTTTGCAAATCAATGTCAGAAACATCCATTCCGCAAACTTCGTCGTCTTCCTCAAAAACATCTGTGTCAAAGTTAAGATGTTGGTCTTGAAAAATCTCAGATTTTTCTGCCCAAATGTGTCCAGTTTGACGCATAATTGAAACAAATTTTTTAAAGAAACTTTCATCCATGTAAAGATAACAAGTTTCGTGTTTCTCAGATATTCTTAATATTTTTACTTGGTGTAGGTTTTTTAGTTTCTTTAAAGTATATGGTTTGCTGTACTTTAAAATTACCCCAATTCGTTTTGTTTTAGTTGCAGATTCTGGATTTATTTCTTTTATTTCTTGGCTATTTAATTGATTTTCGTCCATATTTTTTACCTTTTTTAAATTTTGTTTAGTTTTATTTTGTTAAAATTAACTTGCCTTACACCTTAATTTTAACAAAATTAAGGTGATAAGTTAAGTATTTTTCTAGTCTATGATGTCAACGAGTTCCACTAACCGATATTCACCTAACTCCAAATCACTAGGTAAAGCCAAAGAACCGACTGCCGACCTAGTTAACTTAAGAACTTCATTTCCACAAGACAGCACCATGTTTTTAACTTGATGGTATTTGCCCATATCGACTTTAATTTCCACGTGTGTGTTGTCAATTAACCTAACCTCTAAGGCTTTAGCTGTGTATTGTTGGTTTTCACCGTCTCTTAAAATCATGGGTTTAAGTAGCTGATTTGCTTGAGCGACAGTCCATGAGTTTTTAAGTTCAGCCAAATAGGTTTTGACAACCTTGGAATTTGGAGACGCGATTTTGTGTACAAACGCACCAACATTGGTAATCAAAAGCAGACCAGTGGTATCAACGTCCAGTCTACCTGCTATTTTTAAATCATAGCGACTATATGGTTCTTTTACTAAAGTAAGTACAGACGGATAAATCCCAGAGACATTTGAAGATATATAGCCCTCTGGTTTATTTAACATTAAAATAAAACTAGGTAGATATTTAATTTCAGAATCATTAAAAATTAACTGGTCTGTCTCTTTAATTTTTCTGTCAACTTTTGTGCATACTACACCGTTGACCGAAACTAGGCCTTTTTTTATATAGGTTTGGCAGTCTTTGCGGCTACCATATTTTAAATTTGCTAAAACTCGGTCTAATCTAGTCATGTTAATCCTTTTTAAAATAAAAAAGTGTGACAAGCACACTTTTTTTGAATTTAATTAAATAAATGGTGCGGGCGACAGGAATTGAACCTGCACTCCGAGGGAACTAGATCCTAAGTCTAGCGCGTCTGCCAGTTCCGCCACGCCCGCATTACTTAATAATATTACCACAAAGCCAAAAATTGGTCAATTAAAAAATTAAGAAAATTATTTTTTTATTCCGTACTTTAGCGGATAGTAGATTTTCTTTAAAACTAGACCTTTTGCAGGCGCAGTTTTACCACAAAGCGTGTGGTCTTTTTTTAAAAAAATCTCTGAAACTCTTGCAGGGCTAAATGTGCCTTTGCCAACTCTAGTCAACACTCCGACAATTGACCTGACCATATACCTTAAAAATCCGGTTCCGACGATTTTGACGGTGTAAAAGTCTTTGTTTTCAGTAATTTTTAAATCAAGCACAGTTTTAATTGTATCTTCATTTGGCTCAGTTTTAGCAAAACCCTTAAAGTCTTTAGTGCCAATAAAAAGAGGTACCGCTTCTTGCATATCACGAATATTTAGATTGCCAAAATAAACTGAGTACTCTGAGTTAAATGCGTTAACTGGTTTTTTGGCAATCCTGTAAATATAGGTTTTTTTTGAAGAACTATGTCTTGAGTGAAAACTAAAGTCAACTAAAATCGCTTTAACTACTCTAATGTCTTCAGGTAAACGTTTATTTAAGTTGTGGGGTAAATAAGCAAGGTCAAACAAAACTGGTATGTCAAAATGGCACACCTGAAACTCAGCATGCACTCCTTTGTCGGTTCTAGAGGCGAAATGAGTTTTGACCTTAATTTGGGTCATGTTTTTTAAGGCCTTGTCAACTTCATTTTGAACAGTTGGCAGGGTATTTTGGCGTTGTGAACCGAAATAAGTGGTTCCTCTATACTCCAAAATTAGCGCGTATCTATAATTTAATTCCATATACCAAACCCAAAATTCTAAGCACGATAGCAGAAATTGTCAACAGTGAAAAGAAAGAAATCAAAACCCAGTCAAGCACTTTTAATCTGTAGTCAATAGCCTCAGTTCTTGGTTTATCTAAGTCAAAGCCACGAACATCCAAGGCATCTGCCAAGTCAAAAGCAGCCTTAAAAGAATGGACAAAAAGTGGAATTAAAATCGCGACGATAAATTTAATTTTTCTAAAAATGTTGACGCTTTTTAAATCAAAACCGCGTGCTTTTTGGGCTTCTGTGATTTTGTAAACTTGCTTACCTAAACTTGGAATGAAGCGAATAGTTAAAGAAAAAACAAAAGTAAAGGTTTGGATTTTAAGGCCTATTAACTTAAGTGGATAAAATAATTTCTCTAAAGCATAGGTCAGTTCAAGCGGAGAAGTAGTTGTTGTTAGTCCAGACATTAAAAATAACACACAAATTACTCTGATTACTAAAAACAAAGATTCAAATAAAGGTTTTTTAAACAATTCCGCCTTAAATGAATAAAACCCATAATTTGGCAAAAAGTAAAATAAAGCAAATGAAAAGACTAAAACTAGCGGTAAAAACACTAAATTTATTTTAATGTATTTAGTTGCAAACCCTAAAAGTACAATAAAAAAAGCAACTAAAGTTAAATTTAGCCAAGAAAACGAAAAAGTAGTTGCCAAAAATAGCGCTTTTTCGCCAGACGCTGGCCAATATGTCAAAACTTTAATTAAGACAGTTAACATCAACAGTGTTAAAATCGCGGTCAGCGATTTAATAATTTTTAAAATATTTACTTTGGCTGAAGCTAAAATTAACAAAGTAAATAAAGCAAAGCCAACTAAACCAGATATTAAGTAAATATTGTCAGTAAGTGGGAACAAAAAAGTAATCGTAATTAACTCAAGAGTTAAAAGCAATTTAACAAAAGGATTAGTTTTGTTTAAAAAAGAACCTTTATTTTGGTATTGTCCAAAAACTTGTTGCCCGTTCATTTAAGTTCACCCTTTTTAAAAGAAGCAGTTAAATCTGGATTTAACTCAAAAGAAAAATTAGTATTAAATTGTTTGTTGACCTCGTTTATCAATTTAAAAATTTTTGGTTTAGGCAAACCGTTGTTTAAAGAAAAAAACTCAGATTTTGGTAAGTCTGCCAAAATCTTTCCAGACTCAAGATAAAGAACTCTGGTTGCGTATTTATAGGCAATTTCTAAGTCATGCGTGATTAAAACAACAGTACCATTAGTTTTAGCCTGCCAGTCTTTAAATAGTTTAAGGACTTTTAAAACACTCGCAAGGTCAAGTCCACGCGTTGGTTCGTCTAAAAGAATAACCTCAGGACTAAGCGCCAAAACTCCAGCTAATGCCGCTTTTCTCATCTCACCACCCGACAACTTAAACGGAGAAGTTTGCCAAAAAGACTCGTCTAATCCTACTAACCTAAGCGCGGCTTTTGCAAGCGAACTTGCTTGTTTTTTGGTTTTTTTAAAGTTCTTTGGTCCAAAACAAACATCTTTTTCAACAGTTTCTGCAAACAATTGATGTTCTGGAAACTGAAAAAGAAGGGCGTATTTTTGCCTTAAGAAATTAAGCGAACGAAAAATTGGTCGCTTCGCTTTGATTTTAAAGCTATCAAACTCAATTTCGCCGCTAGTTGGTTTAAGCAAGGCATTTAGATGTTTAAGTAGTGTGGTTTTACCGGCTCCGGTTTCTCCAACTATCGCAATAAACTCACCAGTTTGACTGAAACTAAAATTGATGTTATTTAATTTATGCTCGCTGTGTTTTTCGTATTTAAAACTTAAATTTCTCGCAACTGTTGCCATATGTATCTTTTGATTTCAGAATTTTCTGCGTTTTTATAAAACTGAAGAGTAAGCGGAAGTAGTTCGTCTGGTAGTCCCAAAATATAGTCAGAAGTACTTTGAACCTCAGCAGTTTGATTGTCAATTTTAAGAACTCTGTCTGAGTTTATCAGAATTTCAGGGTCGTGGGTAATTAAAATTACCGTGATTTTTTGTTCTTTATTTAAGTCTTTGATTAACTTCAGGGTTTTTTGTTTAGTAATGCTGTCTAGCATTGAAAGTGACTCGTCAAAAATTAGTATTTTAGCGCCAGAAATTAAACTGCTCGCTACTGCTAATTTCTGCATTTGCCCGCCAGATAAAGCCGTTGGCATTTCTGAAATCAGAGTATCTAGACCAAAGTCTTTTGCAATTTTTTTAACTTGTTTTTCAATTTCTGGGCGACTTACACACTTATTTTCTAAATTGAATGCAAGTTCTTTAAACACGGTTTGCGCAACAAACTGGTTTTCTGGATTTTGGAAAACCAGACCTAGGTTTTCTCTAATTTTTGCTAAATTTTCTTCATTTAAAATAAGCGGAGAACCATCAAAATTAAAAACAATCTCGCCACTTTTTGCAACTTCTAATCCTACTAAAATTCTAGCAAGTGTTGATTTACCCGCGCCGTTTGTGCCAACCACACAAAAAAACTCGCCTGCTTTAACGTCAAAAGAGACATTTTTTAAAAGCGGTTTATTTGAAAAATTAAAATTTAGGTTTTTAACTTTTAGAATTTCAGGCATTTTTAAATCCTTGTTTTGTGTTTTTTGTTATTAAAAAACCCACCCAGCCGGGTGGGCAAAATAAGTATGTTTGAAAAAAGTAATTTAGGCTTTAATTTCTTTAACTAAGTCAACAGAGACAGTAAAGTCAGTAGAACGTCCAAACGCTAAGATTGAAACCACAAGTTCTTTCTTTTCATCATCTGCAGAAAGCACAACTCCTTGTTGGCCCGCCATAGAACCGTCTATAATTTGCACTTGTTTGCCGACTAAATGTTGGTAAGTTTCTTTAGCGATTAAACCTTGTTTTTCCAAAATCGGCTTCATTTCGTATTCAGGCACAGGAACTGGTTTTTTACCCTTTCCCCCAGAGCCTAAAATTCCAGAAACATTTGGTGTGTTTCTGACAACAAACCAAGCGTAGTCGCTAACTATCATTTCAACAAACACGTAGCCTGGATAAATTTGGACAACTACTTCTTTTTCAGTGCCGTCTACTTTCTTTTCAATGCGTTTTTCTTCAGGAACAAGTACATTAAAAATATATTCCTGTACACCAAGACTGTCAATTCGACGTTCTAAGTCTTCTTTTACCTTGTTTTCAAGGTTTGGAAAAGTTTGAACAATATACCAGCGTCTTTGAGTTTCAGATTTTCTTATCATTGTTTGATTTTACCAGTAATTTCTTTAATGATTTGAGTAGTTACAAAATCATATAAGAACAGCGTTAACGCAAAAATTATAATAAAGATAAATGTGCGAACTGTGTAGTCAAAATATTTAGAGCCATGAGACCAAGAAATTTTTTTGATTTCTGGAAAAGCAGCAAAGAAATAAGGAAATGCCACTAAAAAGATACAAAGAATACACAAAGCCAGCAGTACACTTGCAAAAATTGTGCCATTTGAGCCAGAGCCAAGTACTGGAATTGATGAAGAAATAGTGATAGTTTTAGTGATAATCATTAAAGAAACTGCACTACCAAAAATAGCAACAATTCCTAAAAATAGGTTCTCCCAACGGTATTCAGTTTTTAAAACTTGCAATAAACGAGATTTTTTTTCAACATTTTTTTCTTTTAATGCCATAAATTACACCTCATATTAAAAAATTATGTTTTTTGAGAAACATTTAATACCCATTTATTATATAGTAAGGTAAATTAAATACCAAGTAATTTAAAATTTTGTTTGGTTTAAAAGTAATTTTAACTAAATAGACAGTTTTAAAGAGAAAAAAGGTAATTTTGTGAAGAAAAAGTTGAAATTACGCCATTTTTTTCTATCATTTGCCCAAAACAGAATGCAGGATATTAAAAATACCTAAAGTCATTTTATATCAACAATTTTGTGTAAAAATGTAAAAAAATTGCGAATAGAAAAATATTTTACTGTTCTTCGTTGTCAACTATATCAGCTGATTCAATCAGTTTGCCTTGATCAGAAAGACTGCTAATTTCGGTAAATTTTTTAACAATTTTACCTTGTGTGATATTTAATTCTTCAATCGCCTTTTCTTCTGATTTTAAAACTTTGACAAAGTTTTGCCACCTATCTTTAAAACGAGTAAACTCGGTTTCTAAATCGTCAAGTTTCGCCAAAATTGGTTTCAAGTTTTCTTGAATTTCTCTTTGTTTATTTAACTTAACCATTTCTTGAATGACTATAAAAAGAGTAGACGGTGAAACTATGTAAACTTTCTTTTTCTTTGCAAAATCTAGTACCGTTTGGAACTCAAAGGAGTGTAGTGCAATAAAAACGGCTTCTGCTGGAATAAACATAAAAGCAAAATCAGCTGTTTCACCTTTGATTATGTATTTTTCTGAAATGTCTTTAATTTTATTCTTACAGTCTATTACAAAGGCTTTCTGAGCGTTTTCTTTTTCAAATGGTGTATTAGCGTTTATCATTGCGCGGTAGTTGTCAAGTGGAAATTTTGAGTCAATTGGGATGTCACCAATTTCTTTAGGTGCACGCAATAGTCCATCAACTCGGTTTTTGTTAGAAAGTACAACTTGCCTTTGAAAAATTGAGTCTTTGGTTTCGCCAACAATAGAATTAAACATAGCCTCTAGTTGAAACTCCCCGAAATTACCACGCGCTTTTTTGTCAGTCATCACACGGTTAAAGTCATCAATCGTTTCTTTAATGTCTGTAATTTGAATTTGTGCGCTATCTATTTTGGTTAATCTTTGGGTAACGTCTTGAATGGTTTCTTTGGTTTGTACAAAGTTTTTTTCTAAGTTATCACTAATAGTTTTCGTTGTGTTCTCTTTAAATGAAGTAAAAGAATTGGTAATCTCTTCTTTAAGTGATTTGATTTTTTCAACTGATTGATTGTATTCTTTCAGCTCATTTATCCTGTTTTCAGTTTGTGCTTTTTCAAATTCATGTAGTTTATTAGTAATTATTTTTTCGACATCTTTTGTCGAGTTTAAAAGTGTTTTATCTAATAGCTCAAAATTTGAAATATCAATTTCGTAGATCGGTTTTGTTTTGTTTTTACGAATTAAGTAAACAATTAAACCAAGTACAATAACGATTAAAATTGCAAGCATTGCAACTATAACATAAACATAAGATTCCATTAGCAGTCTCCTTTAAAAAATAAATGAATATTTTTCTTCCAAAACCTATTATAGTTTTTTTTAAGTAAAAGTCTAATTATTATTTTTTAAATGGAAAAATGCCTAAAGCAGTGAATATAAAAATAAAATCATATGTAAACTTAACATTTCTGAAATGCTTTAAACTAAAAACTGAGAGTTTTACCCAATTTTATCGGTTTTTACCAAAATTTTAGTGTTTTTTAAGTCATTGAAGAGTGTTTTTGCTAAAAAACTAAATACTTATTTTTGCACTGAAAAATAGCAAAAATACTTTAATTTGCTATAATTGAAAGAGTTAGAGGTGAAAAATATGACAGCAACTGATATTAAAAATGGGATGACTATTCAGTACAACAATGGTCTTTTCCAAGTTCTTTGGTTCCAACACCACAAACCAGGAAAAGGACAAGCGATGGTAAACGCTAAACTTAAGAACTTAAGAACTGGCGCCATTACTGATTTTCGTTTTAATCCAGATGAAAAAATTGAAAAAGCACAAATTGAAAAAATAAACGCTATCTACTCATATGAAGACGGCAGTTATTTAGTATTTTTAGACTCAGAAACTTACGAACAACACCAAATTTCTCGTGATTTTCTTGAATACGAACAAAAATACCTATACGAAGGTCTAGAAATTCAAATTATTAAATACAACTCAGAGATTTTAGGTATTATCTTGCCTGAAAAAATCACTTTAGAAGTTACTGAAACTGAACCTGGTGTCAAAGGCGACACCAAAACAACTGCTTCAAAAGACGCAATTGTGCAAACTGGCCTTTTAGTTAAAGTTCCACTTTTTATTAACGTTGGTGATCGTATAGTTGTCTCTAGTTCAGACGGCACATACGTCTCTCGCGAAAAATAAACACTTTATAGTTTTTGAAAATGGAAACAGAAATTCGCTTAGCTAAACGAATTCAGCAAAGTGGCTACTGCTCAAGACGCAAGGCTGAGGAATTGATTGAGCAAAAAAGAGTAAAAGTAAATGGCCTGATTGTCTCAGAACAAGGCACAAAAGTGTCTATGTCTGATGAAATTGAGGTAAACGGTGAAGTAATTAAAAAAAAACCTGAACTAATTTACCTACTTTTAAATAAAGACATTAAAACAGTTTCAACTAGAATTGACGAAAAAAAACGCAAAACTGTCTTAACCGACTTGCCAAGTGAGTATCAAAATGAATACCTTTGGCCAGTTGGTAGACTAGACTGGGATACTACTGGTGCTCTTCTTTTAACCAATGACGGTGTGCTTACTAATAAATTAACTCACCCTAAAAACGAAGTTAAAAAACAATATCTTGCCTCACTTAAAGGAATTTATAACATTAATCATTTATCTAAATTACTAAAAGGTATCAAAATTGAAAATGGCTACCTTGCCAAACCAGATAGTGCAGAAATTATTTCAACCAATAAAGCAACCGGTCAATCTTTGGTTTCAATTACAATACACGAAGGTAAAAACCACGAAGTTAAAAACATCTTTAAAGCACAAGGCTTTGATGTTTTAAAACTGCACCGCACAAAGTTTGCCTTTTTAACCGTAGAAGGACAGGCTAGAAGAACAGTTAGAGCACTTAAAAAAACAGAAGTTAAAAAACTATACGCACTATAAAGTTAAAAAAATAATTTAAATTAAAGTTAAGGAGAATAAATGGGTTTCAAAATTGCAATAGACGGTCCGTCTGCCAGTGGCAAGTCAACGATTGCCAAAATTTTGGCAAATAAATTAAAGTTTGTACACGTCGACTCAGGCCAAATGTTTAGAGCAATTACAGTGCTTGCTTTAAACTTAAAAATTAACCTAGCCAATGAACTGGAATACAATTTTTTAAATAATTTAACTTTAAGTTTTAAAAATAATTCTATATTTGCAAACGACGCAGATTTAACCGACGCAACCCACACTCCTGAAATTGACAAAAACGTATCACTAGTGTCTTCACTTAAATGTGTGCGCGAATTTGTTTTAAACACTTTAACTGAAATAATTGCAAGCGAAAATGTCGTGATGGACGGCAGAGATATTGGCACAGTTGTGATGCCAGATGCTGATTTAAAAGTTTTTTTAACCGCATCTGTTGAAACCAGAGCCAAGCGCAGGTTCTTAGAAAACCAAAATAAAAATATCCACACGCCGCTTAAAGAAATTGAAGAAGATCTACGTGTTCGTGACTTTAAAGACACAAACCGCAAGATTGCACCTTTAAAACAAGCCGCAGACGCCGTGTTTTTAGATACATCGCATTTAACAATTGAAGAAGTTGCAAACAAAATTGAAAGTTTATATAAGGAGAAAATTAAAAATGAACAATAATTTACTAGATTCAGTTCAAGACTTTAGAGTTGGACAAACTGTAATTGGCACTGTTTACACAATTAACGCCAAAGAAAACTCAGCACTCGTAACTTATGGGGATTTTACAGAAGGTAAAATTTACCTTGACAACATAACTACTGACAAAAGTATTGGGTTTATCGCCAAAATTCTTAAAAAAGGCGACGAAATTAAAGCAGTTATTACCAAAAGAGACGCAGACCGCGGACAAATTCTACTTTCTTGCCTACCTTTACTTGCTGAAAACGACTGGATTGAACTAAAAAAGAAGTTTGACCAAAAAGAAATCATTGAAGTTAAAATCGCAAAAGTCTTGCCAAGCGGTTGTGTTGCCTACTTTAAAAGCCAAGAAGTCTTCATTCCTCGTTCTCAAATCGGATTTGACATTGTGAAAACCGTTAAAGTAAATGATTTAGTGGAAGTTGAGATTTTAGACTTAAAAGACGAAGAAGACTTCAGAAAAGTAGTCTGCGGACGCAGAGAAATTGCTGAAAACAAACGCAAGCAAGAGCAAAAAAACCAAGAAATCAGAAGACAAGAACAACTAAACTCGCTTAAAATTGGTGATTTAGTGGAAGCCGAAATTATTAAAGTAAACCCGCTTTCAGCACTTGCTAAAGTCACTTCAGATTTAGTTGGTTTAGTCAGAATTTCACAAGTTTCTCATATTCCGGTAGAATCAGTTTCTAGTGTTTTAAAAGAAGGCCAAAGAGTTCACTTAAAAGTAATTTCAAAAGAAAAAGGTAAACTAGACCTTTCATACAAAGCAACTTTTGCAACTCCTTTTCAAACTTACATTGCCACTAACGAAGTTGGCACGACTGTAAAGGGTAAAATTACTAAAGGTATTCAGTTTGGTTTAATTGTGGAACTTGCCAAAGGAGTTTCTGGACTTTTACATAAGTCTGAATACTCTCACAACCCAAACGACAACTTTGAGGCTTATCACCCAATTGGCTCAGAAATTGAGCTAAAAATTATTAAAATTGATCAAAAAAACGAAAGAATTTCACTTTCTAAAAAAGTGCTTATTGACAACCCTTGGTCTAGAGTTAAGTCCAGAGTTGGCGATACTGTGGAAGTCAAAATTAAAGAAATTAAACCATTTAACGGTGGCCTGATTGTTGAAATGGGTGAAGTTACTGGCTTTATTTCCTACAGTGAGTCTGGACTAAAAGCAGGACAAGCGCAAGATGAGTATTTTCAAGTTGGCGAAACAGTTCAGGCTATTGTAACTTATTTAAACCCACTTAAATGGGAACTTAGTTTATCTATTTCTAAATTAAACAAAATTAACTCAGATTTAGAGACAAAAAAACTCGTAGAAGAAGCAAATAAAGAAGCCGAAGGTCAAGTTTTCACAATTGGGGATTTACTTGGCAAATAAGGAACTTACTAAATGAGTTTTAAAGTTGCCATTGTCGGCAGACCAAATGTCGGCAAGTCTAGTCTTTTTAATAGACTAATTGGCGAAAGAAAAGCAGTTGAAGACAAAGAACCTGGCTCTACTCGCGACCGTCTATACGGCACTCTTACCTGGCAAGGTAAACAAATTACTTTAATTGACACAGGTGGTCTTGAGTTTACCGCACTTTCTTTTGAAGAAGAAATTAAATACCAAGTAGAAGTGGCTATGCTTGAGGCTGACTTGGTATTATTTTTAGTGTCCGCAAAAGCAGGACTGACTAAAGACGACTTAAAAATTAGTCAACTTTTAAGGAAATACAAAAAACCAACTTTAGTCGCAGTTAACATGGTAGACAACGCAAATATGCTTTTAGATACTTATGAGTTTTACAATCTAGGCTGCTCTGAACTATTTCCGGTCAGTGCACAGCATGGAATTGGAACTGGTGACCTTTTAGACAAAATTAATACTTTTAATCAAAAAGAGCAAAAATATGTGCAAAGTGACTCGGTAAAAGTTTGTATAATTGGCAAACCTAATGTCGGCAAGTCTTCATTGATTAACAAAATTGTGGGACACAAAAGACTAATTGAGTCAAGTATTGCCGGAGCCACACACGACGCGATTGACGTAACTTACCATTTCAACGAAAAAGAGTATGTTTTTGTTGACACTGCAGGTATTCGCAGGCCTTCAAAAGTTGTGGCTAACAACGAACGCTACTCAGTACTGCGTGCGATGTCTGCGCTAAGTGATGCTCAAATTGCGGTTTTAGTAATTGATGCGGCTAACATTGAGACTCAAGACGAACATGTTGCCGGACTTCTAAAAGAAGACTACAAGGCATGTCTTGTTGTTGTAAATAAATGGGATTTAGTTGAAAAAACAAAGACTAAAGATGAGTTTAAACACGAATTTTTTGAGCGTTTTAATTTCCTTGAATATGCAGAAATTGTTTTCGTGTCTTGTCTTGAAAATAAAAAAGTTCACACCATTTTTCCTAAAATTGAGCAAATTTATGCAAACGCACAAAGAGAAATACCAACTTCTACCTTAAACAATATCTTGGCCGAAATTACTTTTAAAAACCCACCCAAACAATTCAACAACGGACAGGCTAAGTTTAATTACTGCACACAAATCAAGACTTTTCCCACAGTTTTTTTGTTGTTTGTCAACAACCCCCAATATGTACATTTTTCCTATATTCGCCATTTTTCTAACGAATTTAGGAAATACTTTGACTTCTGCGGTGTTCCACTTAAGTTTGAAGTTCGCAGAAAAGGAGCAGACAAACTATGAAAATAACTGTGTTAGGCGGTGGTGCTTGGGGAACTACTTTAGCCCAAGTTTTTGCAGACAGTGGCCACCAAATATTAGTTTACGAAATAAACGATGCATATAAAGCAGAAATTAACGCAGGCAGACACCCAATTTTTAAAGCAGAAATTGACAAAAACATTAAAGCCACTAGTTCTTTAAAAGAAAGCGCTGAGTTTAGTGAAATTTTCATAATTTCTCTGCCATCTAAATATATCCGTTCGGTATTAACTGAACTAAGTGCTTATTTAGTGAAACCAGTTTCGTTTATTAACACCTCAAAAGGTCTAGAAGAAGGCAGTTTATTGCCTGTTTCTGAAATTGTGAAACAATGCATTAAAACCGCTTTATTGAAAGATTATGCAGCATTAATTGGACCTTCATATGCCGAGGAGTTAATCCTTAAAAAAATCACTTTTTTAACAGCAGCTTCTGCTAATTTAGAGTTTGCAAAAACTGTGCAAAAGTTAATTGAAAATAGTAAATATGTAATAACTTACCGCACTAAAGACGTAATAGGCTGCGAGGTTGCCGGAGTTGGTAAAAACGCGCTTGCCATAGTTTCCGGAATTATGGATGGACGGGCAATGGGTGAAAACGTACGAGCAGGCATTTTAACTCGTGGATTTTTTGAAATCGCTGTGTTAATTGAAGCCTATGGCGGAAATAAAGAAACAGCCTATGGTTTGTCTGGAATCGGTGATCTAATGCTAACTGCACTTTCTAAAAAATCTCGTAATTTCACTTGTGGTTTTAGACTGGGAGCAGGTGAAACTATTGAAGAAATCCTTGCAACTTCCGTTCAAACTATTGAAGGGATTGCCAATATTGAAGGAATTTATCACTTCGGAAAATCCAAAAATCTGCACCTTCCACTACTCTATACGGCTTACGAAATTCTTTTTAAAAACTGTTCAATTGACAACGCAATTGAGAAATTTAGAGTGAATAATTTGCGCGGTGAATTTTGAATTATTTGCCTTATAAGGCTTTTTTTACCACTTTTTTTACCAATTGTGCTATACTATTTTTGAACTTAAGGAGATGAAAAATGAACAGAACAGAATTCATTACAATCGTTGCTGAAAAAGCAAAAATCACCTATGACCGCGCAAGCGAATTTGTCGATATTTTTTCAGATGTTGTCATCAATACTTTGGCAACTGGTGAAAAAGTAACACTTACCGGTTTCGGTACTTTTGAAGTTAGAGACCGTGCGGAGAGACACGCTAAGAACCCGCGTACTGGTGAAGACATTATTGTACCTGGACAAAAGTCTGCTGCGTTTAAAGCAGGCAAATTTATGTCTGACGCTGTAAAAGGCAAAAACAGATAAGTCCAGCCTCCTTAGTTAGACCTCCTCTTAAAAGGGTTCTTTAAAAAGAACCCTTTTTTGATTATTAAATAAATAATTAGGTATTTAAAATGACTAAAACTAAAAACCCTTTTAAACTATTTTTTAATTATTTAAAAGACCGTGAGTTTAATAAAAAAGCAGCCTTAATAATGCTTCCGTCAATTTTTCAGCAAGTGATTTTTTCAATTTCTGGCTACATTGACACCATTATGGTCAACCGCTTTTCACCCGACTCTTTTGTCGGAGTTACGGCTGCCAATAAACTCATTTTTATCATGCTTTATTTTGCGGTTGGTGTAGCTGTTAGTCTCTCTATTTTTGTCTCTCAGTATTTTGGCGCTAACAAACAAGAGAAACTAAAGGGATGTATTCAGTTTGGCACAATTATAGCTGCGATTAGTTCGGTTTTTGTATTTTTGTTACTATATTTTTTAAACCCGTTTTTAATTAAAAGTCTGCTTCCAGGCACTGCTAACCAAGCTGCTTTAAAAGAAGGTCTTAACTACTCGTTTGTAATTTCTTTTTCGGCTATTTTTATAGTTAGTAATTTAATGATTTCTATCTTTTTAAAGTCAATTGACAGACACAAGTCATCTATTGTCGCTGGTTTGGTTTCTATTGCTGTAAATGTCGTTTTAAACCGCTTTTTAATATTTGGGCTAGGTTCAATTCCGGCACTTGGTGCAAAAGGTAGCGCGATTGCTACAGTTGTATCAAGATTATTTGAGTTTATTACCTTATTGACCCTAGCCATTGTTTTTTCAAAAGGTAAACTTTTTAAAAACATTTTTAGTCAAATCTACTTTACTAAACATTTAGTTAAAACTTACTTTAAAAAAGGTATTGGTATCATAGTTGCCGAAGTTTCTTGGGCAATTTGTATGGTTGCTATTTTCTTTTTAATTACCCAAGGTAATCCTGTTTGGATTAAAGAAATGGGCTACGCTCAGTCTATTGTTGACTTGTTTTTTATTTTCTTTTCAGGACTAGCCTCAGCATCTGCACTTTTAATTGGCTCGGAACTTGGAAGAAACAACTTAGATAAAGCCAAAGAAGCCGCGAAAAAACTAATTGCCATTACCTTATTTTTAGCGTTTTTTGTAGTTATTGCTTTAGTTTTAATCGCTCCACTTTTTCTTTTAATTTTAACTAGTCCAAAAGAAGTGCATTATTTAAACTCATACTACTTAATTTTGATATTTTCCTTTGTTTTTCCCTTCTATGGAGTAAATGCGACTTGTTACTTTATCTTAAGAGCAGGTGGTGAGGCTCTAGATTCTTTCTTACTAGACCAACTTCCTACCTTTATTATTACTTTCCCTTCCTTGATTTTAATTTACTTTTTAAACTCGTCTGTTTTTGGACTTGGTTTAATTGCTATTTTAGCAATTTCTAAAATCGGTGAAATCGCCAAACTAGGCCTTTCTTACTTGTATGTGAAGAAAGGTAAATGGGTCAAAAACTTAGTTGAAGAAGATATAAATTTCTAAAAATTTATAAGGATATTAAAATTTAATTTACTCTAATTTGAATAGTTGCAAGAGTATAAAACCTTTTTTTATTCTGATTTTGTTCTGTGAGGTGTAAACAATGAAACTTGAAACAAATAGATTGATTCTTAGACCATGGAAAGAAAGCGACGCTGTTTCTTTATTTAAATATGCAAGTCATCCAGATGTAGGACCAATTGCGGGATGGCCGGCTCATACCGGTGTGGAAAATAGTCGCGAAATAATTAAAAGTGTATTGTCTACGCCACACACCTTTGCTGTAGTTTTAAAAGAAACTGGTGAACCTGTTGGTAGTATTGGACTCAAACTAGATAAAGCATGCAAGTTTTGTATTTCTCATACTGAAGCGGAAATTGGCTACTGGATAGGCGTTCCATACTGGGGACAAGGTTTGATACCAGAAGCAGTTAGAAAAATTATTCAATATGCTTTTGAAGTATTGAGTCTTGAAAAAATCTGGTGCGCTTATTTTGAAGGAAACACAAAATCAAAACGGGTTCAAGAAAAATGCGGGTTTAAATACCATCACACTGCTTATAATGTAGCATGTGCTATTAAAGGAGTATTGAGAACAGAATACATTACATGTCTTTCTAAAGAAGAATGGCAAACAATCAAATAAATTCCTGCTTGTCGTACTAAAAATCTAAATAGCTCATATATAGCGTGAAACGCTAAAACATGTGTCGTCTTTTATTGTTTTACTTTAGAAGTTTAGCACAAGATTTTTAAGGCAAAAAAACGATTAATAAGAATTTAATTAACGCCTAGTATGAAAAACGCCTCGTTTCCTAGATGTAGGAAAAACGAGGCGTTTTTTATTTTTAATTGTTTTTCTAGTTTAGTTAATTTTAGTTAAAAAAGAAGCGCTCAGTAGTTTTTGTGTTCCATCAAAATCAACAATTACAAACTTAGGTTTAATTCCGATTACCAGACCTGCACCAAAAACACTATGTGAAACCTTGTCGCCAATTTGTAAATTTCCAGAAGTTGCCAGAGATTCGTTACTATAAATCAGTTTTTCTTTGATTTTTTGTTTGCGTTCATATCTTTCTTGAAAGCTATAATTAACTTTTTCATCTTTCTCAAAATAACTGCGAATTCGCTCATCAAAAGATGGTTCCGGTTTTTCGGGTTGCATATCTAGATAAAATATTGACGGTTCAAACTCATCAATTCTACCAAAAAGTGCACGCCTGCTTGCTCCAGAAATATACAGATTTTCTTTTGCTCTAGTAACTGCAACATAACAAACTCTGCGTTCTTCTTCTAAGTCTTCAAGTGAATAACTATTGATCACGGTAGCGCTTGGAAAGACCTTATCGTTTAATCCATAGAGAAAAACAGTGTTGAACTCAAGACCTTTAACTTTGTGAATGTTTGCCAAGACAACCATATTTTCTATGTTTTCTTCGGCAGGTTTAGCGAGTGCTATGTCGTCTAAAGCCTTTTTAAATAAATCCGCTTTAGTTAAATTGGGATGCTCTTTTTCATAACTTAAAAAGAAACTACCAAGTTCTAAAACATTGTGTAGTCTATCGGTGAAGTTTTCTTCCTTTTTTAAATAAGTTTCATACTGAGCACCGTGCTCTTCGTCTAAAAACAGCTCAATAACTTCAGAAACTTTAGTTTTTTCTTGAGCAATTTTGCGGTATCTTTCTATATCTTCTGCGTATTTTATGTAGTTTGATTTTTTTGAGTTTTGACCGAAAGCCTTGACAAAGGGAATTACATCTGCAGCGTAGCCTATTTTTTCACAAGTTTGTGTGTAGACTTCTGATAACTTATTAAGCGAAACTTCACCGAAACCTTTGGTTGGTTTGTTTGCAATTCTTTTAAAAGGAATAAAATTGTCTTTAGTTAAGTAAATAAGCGAAAGAAAAGCGAGGGTGTCTTTGACTTCAGATCTTTCAAAAAAAGCCAAAGAAGACCAAACCATATAGGGAATTTTTGACTTAATTAAAGCATTTTCTACCTGTCTGGTTAAATAACCTGCTCTAAAAAGTACAGCGAAATCTGAGTATTTTTTACCACTTAAATAACCTTTTTTAATAGTGTCGACAATAGCGTTTACTTCAGTTAAATCGCTGTCGTATTGAGTAAAAAAAACATCGCCTGGTTTTTGAGTTGAAGTAAAAAGTTTTTTCTCAGTGCTTGTAGACTTCGTGTTTTTTGCAATTAACCTATTGGCTGCATCTAAGATTTTTTGACAAGAACGATAGTTTTCAGATAAAAGTAATTCTTTTGCTTGAAAATAAGTCAAAAAGTCTGAATTATTTTCAAATCTGGCACCACGAAACCCATAGATTGACTGATCAGGGTCTCCAACTACAAAAATTTGTTTATTTGTTTTTCTGAGTAGTTTAAGAATTTGAAATTGTATATAGTCGGTGTCTTGAAACTCATCTACCAAAATATAGTCAAAGTTGTTATTTAGTTTATTTGAAACTTCTTCGTTGTCTCTTAGTAGCTGATATAAATAAATTTGTAAATCGTCAAAATAAAGTGAGTTATTTTGCTTAATATATTTAAAATATTTTAAAAAAATTTGGAATATAGAAACATAGTCTTTTCTTTCAAAATTTTGTGTTAGGTTTTTCTCAAGCCAAGTTTGTATAAAGGCAACTGCATTTTCTTTATCTTCATCTAGTTGAAAATTAAGCAAATTAAAAGTTTTTAAATTATAAATACATTCAAGAATAGTGCCTTTACTTAATTTAAGGTTGACGTCTACTTGTTTTTTAATTTCAGAAATTAAAGAAGTTGCATCTTGCTCATCTAAAATTAAAAAATCTTTTTTGTAATTTAACCCAGGTATATCTTCAATATGCAGTCTCAAAATTTTATAGGCAAACGAGTGAAAAGTTGAACACCATTTAAGTTTGTGTTCACTTCCAAGAATGAGTTGGATTCTTTCCATCATTTCTTTAGCAGCATTGTTAGTAAAAGTTAGCGCCAAAATTCTGGTGGGCAAAATTCCAACTTTATCAATTAGATAGGCGATTTTAGTAGTCAGAGTTTTAGTTTTGCCAGTACCAGCACCTGCAACTATATAACTAGGTTCAGCGCATAAAACCGCTGCTTTTTGTTGCGGGTTTAACTCCTTTAAGTAATCTATCATTACTTCTTGAAATTAGACTTTAGTTTAACAGTTTCAACAAACTCAAGTGAGTCTGCATTAGTTTGTTGTTTAGAAAAGAAGCCTTGTCTGATAAATTGAACTACATCGCCTGTCTTAACTTCGGTTAAAAAAGGTTCTACATAACCGTGTTTTTCAATCAAAGATACACGGTTAAAACGTTCAATTAAATCGCCTTCCTTGCTGTTGTCAATCAAGTCAGCGGTAAAGTAAAAAGTAGCAGGTTTAGCCGTTGTTTTTTCAACAAAGTTAATAGTGCCATTTGGTTTGCGTAGATCAAAACCACTGCCTGATTTAGTTGCAGGGTCGTATGTGCAAAGCAGTTTATTAACTTCACCTGATTTGTTTAAAACTAAATCTTCGCACTTAATAAAGTAGGCGTTCATTAGTCTAACTTCACCGCCAACATAAAGGCGTTTCCACTGGCGGTTTGGCTTTTCTTTTAGAAAGTCGGCTTTATCAATATAAAGATGACGTGAAAAATAAAGGTCTCTTTCTGCTTTTCCTTCAAGTAGTGGGACTTTGATAGTCTCAACTTCGCCTTCAGGAAAGTTAGTAATTTCAACTTCAAGCGGGTCAATTATCGCGTTTAGTCTAGCGCTTGTCTCCATTAAATCACTGCGCACAAAACTTTCTAGCATCTCACGTGAGCAATCGGCGTTGGTTTTAGAAAGGCCTGCTCCTAAAATAAAGGCGCGAATTGCAGCAGGCGAATAGCCTTTTTTCTTCAGACCTTTGATAGTTGGCATTCTCGGATCGTCCCAACCTGTGACTAACTGATTTTCAACTAAAGCCTTTAAGTATCTTTTGGAAAGCACAGTATTTTCAATGTTTAGTCGGCCAAACTCAATTTGTCTTGGCTGGTTTTCACATTCCGTGTTTTCAACCACCCAGTTGTAAAGTGGTCGGTGGTCTTCAAACTCAAGAGAACACAGAGAATGAGTTATACCTTCTTTGGCGTCTTCAAGAGGATGCGCGAAGTCGTAAAGTGGATAAATACACCAAGCTTTGCCTTTTCTAAAGTGTTCTTGGTTAGTAATTCGGTAAATAGCTGGGTCTCGCATATTCATGTTAGGCGAAGACATGTCAATTTTCGCACGCAGTACCATTTCACCAGGCGCGAACTTACCTGCCTTCATTTCTAAAAATAAACGTAGGTTTTCCTCAACTGAAGTATCTCTGTATGGCGAGTTAGTACCAGGTTTTTGAATGTTTCCGCGTTGTAGAGAAATCTCTTCGGCAGTTTGGCGGTCAACATAAGCAAGTCCTTTTTTAATTAACACTACGGCTTTTTCAAACATAAAGTCAAAGTAATCTGAAGCAAAAAAGACAGCAGCCGGCTCATAGCCCAGCCACTTAATGTCTTCAATTGCGCTATTTACATATTCCATATTTTCATTACTTGGGTTGGTGTCGTCAAAACGCAGGTAGGTTTTCCCACCAAAGGCTTTCGCTAGTTCAAAGTTAATAACGATGGCTCTGGCATGTCCAATATGCAAGAAACCATTTGGCTCTGGCGGAAAACGGGTAATAATTTCCGTGTGTTTGCCTGATTTTATGTCGTTTTCAATAATAGTTTTAATAAAATTTGATTCCATTTTTAAGTCCTCACAAGATAAATTATAAGTTATTAACCGAGTAACCTTTTAAACACAGGTCTTTGTTCGCCCCAAACTTAGTGACTTGAAAGTAAGCGGCTGCGCCAATCATTGCGGCGTTGTCGGTGCAGTATTTAAACTCAGGAATTAAAACTTCAATTCCTTTGATTTCCTTGGCAAGCGCTGATCTTAGGCCTTTGTTTGCAGAAACCCCACCACCAACTATTAGTTGTTTTAAATCTGGGTATTTCTTCAAGGCTTTTTTAGTTTTATAAATAATGGTGTCCAACACTGCTTTTTGAAAAGATGCAGCAAAATCTGCTTTGTTTAAATTAGCTTTGTCTTCAATTTTAGCGTAAGCGTTGATAACTGCACTTTTTAGTCCTGAAAAAGAGAAGTTAAAACCTTGTTTTAAAATTGGCCTTGGAAAAGAAAAAGCCTCAGGGTTGCCGGTTTGCGCAAGGTCATCAATAGTTTTGCCACCAGGATAAGGAAATCCTAGTACTCGGGCTACCTTGTCATAGCACTCTCCAACTGCGTCGTCCAAAGTTTGACCAATATGTTCAAACTCAAGGTGAGAACGCAAAATTAACAGTTCAGTGTGTCCACCACTAACTAGTAGCACTAAACACGGAAACTTAAGTTCTTTGCCAATAGCCGCAGCGTAAGCGTGTCCAACTAAGTGATTTACTCCAATTAGCGGTTTGTCTAAAGCCAGGGCAAGGCTTTGTGCGGCATTAATTCCGACAAACAAAGCACCAATTAGACCTGGTCCTTGAGTGACCGCGATTTGATCAATTTCTTTAAGACAAACACCTGCGTCTTTCAAGGCTTGGTCTACAACAAAGTTAATCGCCAAAACGTGGTCTCGTGCCGCGATTTCTGGCACTACACCGCCAAACTTAGCGTGGGTCTTAATTTGACTGCGAACAGCGCATGAAAGCACCTTAGTGCCGTTTTCAACAACAGCGGCACTAGTTTCGTCGCAACTTGATTCAATTGCTAAAATTTTCATATCATTTCTCCGTACATATAAGCAAGCCCATCTTCGTTTTCATAGTAGTTTTTAATTTCTCTAACTACCTTGAAGCCAACTTTTTCGTAAACAGAAATCGCTTGCTTGTTTGATTTTTTAACTTCTAGATAAAAAGTTTTAATGCCGGCTTGTTTAAGTGTGTCAATTGTTGCAAGAAGCAGAGCAGTGGCTTTGCCAGATTTGCGGTGCTCAGGAAATACGAACAAGTTTAAAATATCGGCAACATCTACTACTTTAAGCCAAACAATATAGCCAAGTAATGTATCTTCACTAAAGAACCCATAAACCTCGCGGTTAGAAAGTGACTTAAGGTCTTCGGTTTGTCCAAAGTCTTCTTTTAAAGAAGTCAAAACTAAAGTTAAAGTAGCATCATCTGTTATTTTTCTGATCATAGTTAATCTCGGCTTCAGTTTTTCTTAAGTAATTTGGCTCCAAAGCAAATGCATCTACAGAAACTAAACTATTTTCAATTAGTTTTAAGTTAAACTCATCACTAAACTCAGTGATTGAACTTAGTTCAATTGCTTTAAAGTCGGGTTTATTAGAAATTAGTTCATTTAGTTCACTTTCTTTAAGTAAAGCATCACTTTGCAGGGCTTGGTTTTCTTGAAACACCCCAACATAGTAGTTTTGGTTGCGAGCAGACTTATAAATGATTGCTTTATCTTCCTTTAAAGCAGAGGTAAACAAAGCAAGTGAAGAAATTGAGTAAGCCGGAATATTTAAGGCGTATGCCAAAGTTTTTGCAATAGTAGTCGCAACACGGGTTCCAGTGTAAGAACCTGGTCCAACTCCGGTAATCACAGCAGTTAAATCACTTGGCTTTACTGAATTGGCTTTTAAAAAAGTACTAACTTGCTCTGCGGTGTTGGCAGAAAAGTCGTGAGTATTTAGGTCATAAAAACATTTAGTTTGCCCATTTGGCCAAATAAGCAACAAAATCAGGGCGTGGTTAGATGTGTCTATAATTAGTTTCATTTATTTTCACCTTTAGTTAGTTTAGCAAAATCAAGCATCATGCTTTCGCCAACTTCCTCAATTTGAAAAACTCGCGAGTTTTCACCGTGTTTTTCAATACTAATTTCAATTCGGTTTTTTGGAAGCAAATCAGTTGCCTGACCTGGCCACTCAATTACACAAATTCCTTGGTCTATGTAGTCTTGCAAATCAAAGTCAGCACCAACTCCGTTTAACCTATACAGGTCAAGGTGGTTAAAAGGCATGCCAGACTTTGTTTCGTATGAACGCATAATCGTAAAGGAAGGGGAATTGACAACCGTGTTAATTCCAAGACCTTTGGCAAGTCCTTGGGTAAAAGTGGTTTTTCCAGCCGCTAAATCACCATACAACAAAATAACCGCAGGTGCTTTTAGACACTTTGCGATTTTTTTACCTAAGTTTTGGGTTTCTTTAAAATTACTGGTAGTAAACTCTGTGTTTTTTTGCATTATTTAAACCTCTACGACCGAAATTACACCTTCAACATTGTCTTTAAGAAGTGCTAGAAGACCATCAAATAAAGTTGAATCAATTAAATTACAACCAACGCAAGCGCCGTGCATTTTAACGTAGACAATGCCTTCTTCAACGGCCACAAGTTCAATATCTCCGCCATCTGCTTGAATGTAGGGTTTTACTCGGTCAATTAACGCTTTTACTTCTTCGTACATTTGTCGGGCAGACTATTTAAAAGATCTGCGTATTTTTGGGTTAAACTCGCTAGAAACTCAGATTTTTTAGTTTTGATGTATTCAGAAAGTTCAGGGGTGTCTAGGCGTTTTAAGATAAAGTAGCCAGTGTTAAAGTTGCAAGTTGAGTTTAAGTAGTCAGGAATATAGGCAAAATTGGCCTTACCTTCTTTTTTAGTAAAACCTTTTAGTCTAAGCATGTTTGCAGTCACGTCACCTACAATAAAGTCAAATTTATCGTAAATTTCTGGGAAGTATCGGTTTTGGAAATCTTCTTGTGAAAAAACTGATCTGTAGTCTTTAAGCAGGGTGAAGTTACCGTAAATTGTTTCAATTAACATAGTTTTTCCTCCAAAAGTACTGTGGCCAGGCAACCGATTGCCTGGCTTTGGCCAATTAGTCCGTTTTTTTCAAAAGTAGTGGCTTTAACTGAAACTAAAGGACAGTTAAGTGCTTGCATTAGGTTTTTTGAAATTAACGTTTTTTTAAGGCCTAGTTTAGGTTGTTCAAGCATCACAGTAATATCTGCGTTTTTCACGCGGTAATTTAGGTTGCCTGCTTTCTTTAAAGCAAACGCTAAAAATTCAAAAGAAGACCTATTTTGATTGATTTTATCGGTTTCTTTGAAGTTATCACCCAAATCACCTGAATTTAAAGCGCCAAGTATGGCTTCGGTTAGTGAGTGCAGAACCACATCTCCGTCTGAAACTGCTAAAAAGTGATTGTCGTTTTCAATCAAAACTCCAGCAAGAGTAAGTTCTCCACCTTTTTCAAAAGGGTGAATGTCAAAAGAACTGCCAACTAAACCAGGTTTCAAAAAGTATGATTTAGTCAGTGAAAAATCAGCAGGTGTTGTGATTTTTGGTAGTCTATTTTCAGAAAGCAACAAGGTAAAAGGCTCACTTTGTTCTGAAAACAATTCAAACTCATCTTGATAGTCGGTTTTTTTAGCAACGGATACACATTCTTTTAACTTTGTTTTTAAAAAAGCTTGTGGCGTAATTGTGGTGAAATAGTTGGTTCTGTCAAGGGTTTCTCCGTTGTAGTTTTTTAAAGACGAATAGATTGGATTTGCTAAAACCGCGCCTTGCTTAGTTTCTAAGACCGTTTTTATATTTTCAAGGTCTTGGCTTAAAATCACTGGTCTGGCAGCATCATGAACATAAACATAAGTTCCGGTTGCTTGGTTAAGTCCGACTTTCATTGACAAAAATCTGGTTTCTTTGCCGATTAGCGTAAATACCGCTGGATTTTTAAACTCGGGGTTTGAAAAAGTATCTAATACTTCGTTTTGCGCAACCAAAATACACTCAAAGCCATTTTTTAAAAAAGTGTTAACAGAATGCATAAAAACTGGTAAGTTAATCAGTTTTTTTAAGGCTTTGTTTTCACCAAAGCGAGAAGATGCACCTGCTGCTAAAATTAGTGCTGTGTTTTTAAAGGGAGTGACGATATCTTTAGCCTTTACGTCGTGCGCTTCGGCTTCAAACGAAATCAAGCGGTCGGCTACATGAATTAAGACAGCCGAGTATTTAAGAGCAGCAAAATACCTGTCAATGTTGCCCTTTCCGTAGCCTAGTCTTTGGCTGTGTTCATTAACTGCTAAGCATGGCACTAAAAACAAGTCAATTTTTTCTGAGTATACAGTAAAGTCAGCAGGTTCAAAAAAGTTGTAGCGTTTAATAAACTGAGTGTTGGGTTTTGGCAAAACATATCTCAGTTCATTTTCCACAAACGCTGGAAACAAAAAAACTTTAGTGCTTTCTTTAGTTAAAGCAGTGATGTCTAGTTCTCCCTGAATTGGAAAGTAAAGCGCAACAGTTTTACTGTTTTGATATAGAGGATGTGCTTTGATTTTGCTTAGCACAATTTCGTTTCTTTCCTGTTTTTCTGATGCCGTGTAGGTTTTTCGTTCAGCCAAAATATAGGCTCTGGCCTCGGCTTTACTAAACACGGTATTCATCTCCTACATACAAAAAATTACTTACGTAGTTTTCAGAAAAAGTAGTTTCAAGTGCAGTTCTGGTGGCTTTTAAAATAGTTTGCGCTGAGTTTAAGTTGTTTTCAACTAAAAACGCACCAGCCTTGGCGTTTAGCGTAAAACTTGAGCCACCAAACTCCATTTTTAAGTTCAGGTAT
>CAUTNJ010000002.1:0-53749 GCA_963539745.1 uncultured Acholeplasmataceae bacterium | reverse complement strand
CTGTTGAACTAATTCACCCAATCGCGCTTGAACAAGGAACTAAGTTCTCAATCCGTGAAGGTGGACACACTGTTGGTGCTGGTTCTGTAACTAAAATTATTGCTTAGTTAAGAATTCAAAATCAAAAAAAGCCTAACATTGGTTAGGCTTTTTTTGATGTGTTCTTTTGTGATTTCTTTTGCGAATCAAAAAATTATTGATGCTTTTGGTTAGATAATAATAAATGTTTTATTTTGTTTTAACAAAGCGATTATATAACTATTAAGAAATTTTTAGATAGTGGGATATTTGTATAATTTAAATTTTTTAATGAGTGTGTCAAATGATAATTTCTTTTTACGATTTCTTTTGCGTTGCTACCTTGCAGCATCAACCATTTTTAGAAATTTACTTGCGTCAAGTGATGCTCCACCAATTAAAGCACCATCAATGTCAGAAGTTAAAAGAATGTCTTTAATATTTTCTGGTTTAACAGAACCGCCGTAAAGAATTCTGATCTCAGCAGCTACTTCTTTGCCGTAGAGTTTTTCAATAACTTCGCGAATTCCTTTAATTGTTTGGTTTGCAACTTCAGGGGTTGCAGTTTCACCAGTTCCAATTGCCCAAATAGGCTCATACGCAATAACTGTCCTTTTAGCGTCATTTGCGCTAACTTCTGAAAATGCTGATTTAATTTGATTTGCCAAGAAGTCATAAACTTCGTTTTTTTGCCTTACTAAAAGGTTTTCACCAACACAAACAACAGGAGTTAAACTACTTGTCAGTACCTTTTTTAACTTCAAATTAACATCTAGGTCGCTTTCTTTAAAATACTCTCTGCGTTCACTGTGGCCAATTAAAACATACTCAAAGCCAAGTGGTTCAACCATTTTTAAAGAAAGTTCACCAGTATACGCGCCTTCATCAAAATGATGAATATTTTGCACACCAATTCTTAAATTACCTTGTCTTTTAACTAAACAGCGAGCATACAGACTTGGGGCAAATACCACAGTTTCGACTTCAGTTCTTTCAGGCATTTTATCTGCAACTTGGTATATAAACTCAAGCGCCTCTGCTCTGGTTTTATACATTTTCCAGTTACCAGCAATTATTTTTCTTCGCATATTAAAAAGTCCTTTTCTACCTTGGGGTTTTAACAAGTAAAACCTTACATGGTCTTGAGTATTTATTTCTCAAGTAGTTTTCTTTAATGTTAGGAAAGTAAAAAGTTTCAAAACGTTCAACTAAAGTAACTTCTTCGTTTTGAAAAATTTCAACTCTGCCTTCCAAAACATAGCCAAAAGTTTCGCCAACTTGTGGTTTTTGAATTTCGGTTTGTCCGTTTGGCTGAATTTCCACGATTTCAACTTTAAAACTAGAGTTGGTAGGGAGTAGTGGAAACTTAGCGTACAGCAAGTTCTCATCAACTTCTTCACTTTCTGCAAGTTTTGCGGTTGAAAAAACTTCAACTAAGCTTTGTTCTTTAGTTTGTTCAGTAGTTCCAAAAAAATCTTGAAAGTTTGTGCCTAGCCTTTCTAAAATTTTTTCTAAAGATTCAAGTGATGGAGATGTGCGGTTATTTTCAATTTGCGAAATGTAACCTTTTGTAACTCCAATGTCGTTTGCCAGTTCCTTGGTAGTTAAATTAGTCTTGACTCTTAGATAATGAATTTTTTGTCCTAAATTAATCACGATTTTACTTATCTAAAATGCACTCAATTCCAGGCAGAGTTTTACCTTCAAAAAATTCAAGTGAAGCCCCACCGCCAGTTGAAACGTGTGTGAATTTTTCAATCATGTTTGCTTTGGCAATAGCAGCAGCAGAGTCTCCACCACCAACAACTGTCATTGCGCCTTCTCTGGCAGCAATATACTCAGCGATTTTATAAGTACCATTTGAAAAAACAGGAAGTTCAAACACACCAAGTGGACCGTTCCAAATCACAGTGCTTGCTTTATCAATATACTGTTTAAATAGTTTAAGGGTTTCAACACCACAGTCTAAACCTTCTTCGTCTTCAGGAATATCCATAACTGAACGTAGATTAACTTCGGTATCGTTTGAAAACTCTTTACCTGTATAAACATCACGACCAACGATAAGTTTGCCTTGACCGCGTTTAAGTAAATCCAGCGCTAAGTCTGTTTTGTCAGGCTCGCAAATGCTTTTGCCAATTTTTCCGCCTTGAGCCTTCGCGAAAGTATAAACCATACCACCAGCGACCAATACATAGTCACAAATCTTAAGCAAATTATTAATAACTTCAATTTTGTCAGAAACTTTCGCACCACCAATGATTGCCACAAGTGGTCTTTTTGGATTTTGAATTGCAGCAGAAAGATACTTAATTTCTTTTTCCATCAAAAATCCACAAACACAAGGTAGGTGTTTTGCAATACCCACATTAGATGCCTGTGCGCGATGGCACACACCAAAAGCATCATTTACAAAAATTTCACCAAGTCCAGCCCAGTATTTGCCAAGTTCTGGTGAGTTTTTTGACTCCGCTTTGTTGTCAAGATCTGCAAAACGAGTGTTTTCTAGCACGATAACTTCGCCTGACTTTAATTGACTAACTGCGTCTTCTACAGCCTTACCACGGTAGTCTGCAACAAATTTAACAGGTTTTCCAAGTAATTCAGATAATCTGCGAGCAACTGGTTCTAAAGATTTGCCTTGCATATCTTTTTCTTCTTTAACACGCCCAAGGTGTGAAAGTAAAATTAACTTAGCGCCGTGTTCAAGTAAATAAGAAATTGTTGGAAGTGCCTGAACGATACGGTTATCGTCTGTGATTTCTCCATTTTTAAGTGGTACGTTGAAATCAACTCTTAAAATTGTTTTTTTGTTTTGAAAATCAACATCTAAAATTGTTTTTTTGTTCATTTATTAAAACCTCTCTAAACAAATCAATTATAACATTTAAAGCAGTGTATTTAAATGATTATTTTTAAAATTTGTTTAACTTGCAAAGAGTAAACGCTCAGCCTAACAACTAAACATTTTTATTTAACAATCCTAATACACAAAATGTAATTTTCAAAAAACTAATGCTTTTTTATAATATTTGTGTGCAATTTGCACTTTTTTTTTGAAAAACTAATTTTTTAACTAATTTAAATAAAGTAAAATAAAGACATGTTTTTAAACAATAGAAAACTAAAATTAAAAACTAAATTAGAAAATGAAAAAGCAGTCTTTTACAAAAGACAGCTTTACTATTGTAGAATGCTTTGTTCTAAAACCTTGAGTGAGTTTAGTGAACTGACTAAATTACCGATTTCAACAATTTCTTGCTATGAGAGAAACAAGTCAACGCTTACTCAAAAAAGCATTAAAAAAATAGAGAAACTGTTTGTCTCTGACAAGATATCTATCTATAACTTTAATTTGTTTGAAGACAAAATAGACGAGTTAATCAATTCTTTAGTTAAAGCCAAAAAATTAGAAAAAAGTTTAGCAGACCCTAAAGATCATGACATTTTAAACAACACTATTTTTAATAGTTTTTATTATTTGAGCAACTTAAACTTGACCGATGCACTTTTGATTTTAAGCAAAGGTGACTACACTAAACCTGACTTTTCTCCAAAGTACTACGAGGTTTATCAACTGATTTCGGCGCTGACTATGTTTATCTCTGGAAATGTTAAAGGTTGTACAATAGTTCTTGAAAATAGGGTAGCTAGTGCAGAAGATAAAAGAGTTGAAGCGATGTTTATGCTTTTAAAAGTTTTGACTAAGTTTTGTGAGAAAAAGCATATTCACTCAAATGAAATTGATGATTTGGAACTTTATTTTTCGGCACTAAATTCGCCACTTTTAACTGGGATTTTAGATTCAGTTAGACTGATTAAAAATCTGAATTTTCAAGACAAAACAAATTTTGAAAACAATGTTAAAAACATTTTAAAATGTAAATTTAGCAACAACAAAATAGTTGGTGCTTTCTTTAGTTTATACGCACAAATTTATCACAGTATCTTTATACCAGACTTATTTTTTAAAAGTTATATAAAGTTTGAAAACAGACTAGTAAGGCTATTTTTTGAAACTATATACTATATTCATGAACGAAAGATTGAGGCAATATCTCACAACATAAATGAGTTTTTTAAACATAAAATTCCCGATAACTTCTTAATTTCTAAACTCATGCAGTTTGCTCAAAAACTACTTTTATATCAAGATGCACCTGATATTTTTATTAAGTATTTATTGGAATTTTTAGACATGGAAATCAGTGGAGTTTACAAAACTTTTTTTATTTTACTGGCTTGTAATTACTATAAAAATATTAAGGGCGGAAACATAATTTTAAAACTAATTAAACTAAACAATAAACTAACCAAAATCTTACCCCAAGCTGAATATTTCTAAGTTCTTGTTATATAATGTATATAACGAGCGACGGAGAAAATATTTGAAATTATATAATTTTTTAACAAAAAAAATAGATAATTTTAATCCAGAAGCAGGCAAAAAAATCGGCATTTATGTATGCGGCCCAACAGTTTACTCATACATTCATGTTGGAAATGCTCGCCCTGCTATTTTTTTTGATGCAGTTGTTCGTTATTTAAGATATCGTGGACATGAAGTTTTCTATGTTTCTAATATCACCGATATTGACGATAAAATCATTAACAAAGCGATTTTAGAAAATGTTAGTGAACGAGAAATTGCACACAGATACAGCCAAGAGTATTTAAAAAATCTAGCTGATTTAAACTGTGAGTTTCCAGACTCAATTCCTTACGCCACTAAATACATTGACCACATAATTGACTTTATTCAATCATTAATTTCAAAAAAATTAGCCTACGAAAAAAATGGAAATGTTTATTTCAGAGTTAACTCAATTAAAACTTACGGTGCGATTTCTCATCAAAATACCGGAGACTTAGAAGTGGGTGCCAGGGTTTCTGTAAACCAAGATAAAGAAGATCCGCTTGATTTCTTACTTTGGAAAAAAACAGAAGAAGGCATTAAATTCAAATCACCTTTTAGTGAAGGCAGACCAGGTTGGCACACAGAATGCGCTGTTATGAATAAAGAGTTATTTCAAGATACTCTTTTTATTCACGGTGGCGGCTCTGACTTAAAGTTCCCACACCACGAAAACGAGCGTGCTCAGTTTCTTGGCGAAACTGGACGTGAACTAAGTAAATACTACATGCATGTGGGTAGAGTTAATGTTGACAATCAAAAAATGTCTAAGTCGCTTGGCAATGTAATTAACGTAAATGAAATCATAGAAAATGGCCAAACCAACGGATTTAGACTTTTAATACTTTCTCATAACTTTGAAAGCCCAATTAACTTTTCAAGAGAACTGCTTGAAGAAAACCAAACAGTATTTACCAAACTACAGCGTAAATTAAGAATTCTTGTTTTTAATCATCGTGTTGATGGTTTTGAGTTTAAGGAATTTGACAAAGAAGTCTTAGATAACTTCGCAAAATGTATGGAGGATGGCTTTTTAACTCCGCTTGCTTTAAGTGATTTACAACAAGTTGTAAAGAAACTAAATATCAATGAAACTAGTTCAACTAACGCTTCTGTAATTTACTCTGTTTACAAAGTTTTAGAAATTTTAGGTTTTAAAATTAAACTACCCGAGTTTACAGACTCAGAGTTTGAATTATATAAAACCTGGCAACAAGCCCGTTTTGACAAAGACTTTAAGAAAGCAGATGAACTTAGAACAAGTCTAAATAAAAAAGAACTAATTTAACTAACTGAGAGGACACTATGGAAAAAAACAAAAAAGTTGAAAAAACTCAAGTAGAAACCGAAATTAAAAAAGAACCTACTCTTGTCGTAAAAGAAAACATAACTAATGAAATTATAGAAAGTGAAAATTCGATATTAGAAAACATATCAAAAAACACAAATAAAGCAAAACAGGGTAAAAAAGGTTTAATTAAAAAAACTGTAACTATCGTTGAAGAAAGTGCTGAACTACACGAAATTCCAGATGAACTAAAACAGCGCTACGCAGAAATTAAACCGAAAGAAAAGAAAAGAAAAAAACCACGTAAAAAAGAAATTAAAGTCATTCGCTATAACCCCAATGTTGAAACTGGTTTAACTGACCAAGAAGCGGAAAATAGACGAATTCTTGGCATGGCTAACAACTCTAAAACTAAAACTTCAAAAAGTTATTTCGCGATTTTCTTTACCAACATTTTTACACTATTTAACTTAATCATGTACCCGCTTGCAGTTTGGTTAATTACAGTCGGTGCAAAACCACAAAACTTGGTGTTTTTAGTGGTTACTACAATTAACATAATAATCGGGATTGTTCAAGAAATTAAAGCAAAATTAACTATTGAAAAATTAACTATCTTGCAACAACCCACAATTACTGTTTTAAGAGAAGGTAGTCAAAAAGAAATTAAGTCAAAAGAAATTGTTTTAGATGATTTAATCATTTTAAAACCCGGTAGACAAATTCCGTGTGACTGCGTTTTGGTTTCAGACGGGGGTCTTGAAGTTAACGAAGCGCTGTTGACGGGGGAGTCTGATGCTATCGTTAAAGACAAAAAATCAGCACTTTACGCAGGAAGTTTCGTAGTTTCTGGAACTGGTGTTGCCCAAGTTGTCGCAGTTGGTAAAAATGTATATATTGAAAAACTTACTAGCCAAGTTAGAAAAGTTAAAAAAAACAAATCTGAACTGCTTAAATCACTTAAACTGCTAATTACAATCTTGACTGTCTTAATTATTCCAATCGGGTTTACTTTATTTTACTTTTCTACAAACCATTTAGATTTTAGCAATTCAGCAGTTTATAAAAATGCTGTTGAAAAAACAGCAGGTGCAATGGTCGGAATGGTTCCAACTGGTCTATTCTTACTAACTTCTGTTGCCTTGTCTGTAGGTGTTCTTCGCCTTGCTAAACACAACACTTTGGTACATAACTTATACTGTATTGAAACTCTGGCTCGCATTAACGTACTTTGCTTAGACAAAACAGGAACAATTACCGATGGTTCAATGTCTGTCAAAATGTCAATGGACTTCAATCAAACTGAGTCTATGTATTCAAATGAACAACTACTGCAGGCTTTTTTAAATATTGATAACTCAGACAACCCAACGAACTCCGCATTAATTGAACGTTTTGGCAATAACTTTGCTTTAAAACACAATGCCTATATTCCTTTTTCAAGTAGTCGTAAATACTCAGCAATTGAGTTTGAACAGGTCGGCACATTTTATTTAGGTGCTCCTGAATACATCATTAAGTCTAAGTTTAAACAAATTAACGACAATGTAGAAAGATATATCTTAGAAGGATTTAGAGTGCTCGTGTTTGGCTACACCAAAGCACCACTTGGCGACAAAATCCCGCAAGATGTTACTCCACTTTCTTTAATCGTAATTGAAGATACAATTAGAACAGACGCACTTGACACTATTAAATTCTTTAAAACTATGGGTGTCGACATTAAGGTAATTTCTGGTGACAATCCGCTAACAGTTTCAAGAATCGCTGAACGCGTTGAAATTGAAAACTACAATAAATACATCTCACTAGAAAATGTCAAAGACGAAGAAATTGAAAATATTTGTACAGAATACACTATTTTTGGTCGTGTTAATCCAACTCAAAAACGTCTACTAGTTCAAGCCCTTAAGAAAAAAGGCAAAACTGTAGCGATGACCGGAGACGGTGTCAACGACATCTTGGCACTACGAGAAGCCGATACTTCTATTGCTATGGCTGAAGGTTCTGAGGCTGCAAGAAACGTCGCTGAAGTTGTTTTGATGGACTCAAACTTCTCGTCAATGCCAAAAATTGTTGCAGAAGGCCGCAGAGTTATTAACAACATTGAAAAAGTAACTACCTTGTTTATTACCAAGACTATTTTTTCTGTAGTACTTTCCTTAATTGCAATTTACTTAGCGGCTGTTAAAAGAGGAGCATATCCACTGGAACCTATTCAACTAGTTCCAATTGAAAGTTTAGCAATTGGTATTCCTTCCTTTTTCTTGGCACTTGAATATAACAACAGCGAAATTAAAAAAGACAACTTCTTATGGAGTATCATTAAAAAATCTATGCCAAGTGCTTTGACGATAATTCTAGAATGTGTATTAATTTATAGTTTAAGTAAAACTCTAAACTTAACCGCGCAAGGCCATGAAAGAGTCATTCCAACCTTAATCGTTTACAGCGCAACTACAATTTGTTTAATTACTCTGCATAAAATTTGTCTACCAATGAACTTCAAACGCGGAATGCTTGTAACTACTATGATTTCTATTTTCATCGTGCTTGTCACATTTATGTCTGAATTCTTTGCAATCGCTCCAATCTTTAAAGTTGGCTACTATACAGGAAACGCATTAAATGTCCAAGAGTTGTTGCTGTTAGTTATTCTGCTACAAGCCGGTTGGCCACTGATGTATCTGTTTACCAACATTGTTGCTTGGACTAAAAAAGGAATCCATAACACAGTTGTTTTCTTTAGAGATTCCAATAACTTACCGGAAGACAGCAAAAAATGATTTACTTTGGCAAAAACGTTGTTAAAGAAATGATTTTAAATCGCTTTCCAATCTTCAACGTTTATTTAGACGAAAAGTTTGCGGACCAAAATTTTTTAGAGTTTTTGAACCAAAATAACTCAAAAATAGAAAGAGTTACAAAAGAACGCTTATTTAAATTAACTAACACCAAAGACCACCAAGGAATTGCTGTTAATGCTAGCGACTTTAAATATTTTGAGTTAACAGAACTGCTTGAAAAAAATATTAAAAAAATAATTATCTTAGATTCAATTCAAGATCCGCATAACCTCGGCGCTTTACTTAGAAGCGCTGAGGCCTTCGGAATTGACACAGTTGTAATTTCAAGTAGAGAACAAGTTAAAGTAACACCAACCGTTTTAAAAGTATCTGCGGGTGCCGCGATTAAAGTGCAAATTACAATGGTAAAAAGTATTTCAAAAGCCATTGAAACTCTAAAAGAAAATAATTTTAAAGTCTTTGCTACTACATTAAATACAAATAAGTCTGTTGCTTGTTTAAAAGCAGAAGACAAAATTGCTGTAATTCTTGGAAATGAAGGGCTAGGTGTTAGAAAAAATTTAATTTCGCTTTCTGATGATTCTGTGACCATTCCAATGATTGGCAAAATCAACTCACTTAACGTATCTGTTGCTGGTGCGATAGTGATGAACGAAATGACCAGAAAGGATTAAAATGATTAACTATAATGACTACGAACTCATTTATTTAGTTCAGTGTCATTATGACCAAACCAGTTTAAAAATCATTTTTGACAAATACAAAGCCTTTATCTACAAAGTAGCCTTAAGCAAACGCATCTATAGTCTATCTTTAGAGGACCTTGTGCATCTTGGCTTAGTTTCACTTAAAACTGCCATTGAAAGCTACTCAGAACTTTTTAACAAAACTTTTATGCGTTTTTTTGAACTAATTTACTTAAGACGACTTTCAAGAGAACTTAAAATTGCCTACAAAAAAGCACAGCATATTACCAATATAGACCATGAAATAATTGATAATGTGCTTTTGGTAAGCGACAACATGGAACAGTATTCATACGAAAAAGAAAAACCAGAAGTTGCCGAAATTCAGTTTAAAAATAAAGACTTAGCGCTTGTTTACTCACTTACTTTAAAAGGGTTTAAACCAAGAGAAATCGCCAAACAAACAGGTTTTCTAATCAAAAGAGTTTATAATTTGCTAGCAAGAATTCGCCAAGGAATTAAAAATTCAGGCACAAGAGTCTTGAAACAAAAAATCGTGAGGTTATGAAATGAACACACTTAAGATAAAAAATTATTCAGTTTCAATTGAAGATAAAAAAATTCTTAAAAACATTTCTCTAGAAGTTAAAAGCGGGGAAGTGCACGTAATTATGGGACCAAACGGAACTGGAAAATCTACGCTTTTGACTTCCTTAATGGGACATCCCTTGTATACAGTTGAAAGTGGGGAAGTATATTTAAATCAACAAAACATACTTGAAATGCCCACAGACGAGCGTAGCCGCTCTGGGCTTTTTTTGGCGTTTCAAACTCCTACCGAAATACCTGGCGTTAAAAATGTAGATATTTTAAGAGAAGTTGTTCTACAAAAAGCCCAAAATAACTTTAAACTATTTGACTTTATTAACGAAGTTGAAAAAGCCACACAAGAACTTGGACTTAGCAAAGAGTTTGTGTTTAGAGAAGCAAATGTTGGATTTTCAGGTGGTGAGAAAAAACGCAATGAAATTATTCAATTGAAAGTCTTAAAACCTAAGTTTGCACTACTTGACGAGATAGATTCTGGACTTGATGTAGATGCTTTAGAATGTGTTGGTAAGGCTGTTTTAGAAGAAGTTAAAACTAACAATTTAGGCGTAATTATCGTTACTCACTACGAGCGTATTTTGAAACACATCAAACCAGACTTTGTTCACGTTTTACTTAATGGCAAAATTGTAAAGACAGGTGATGCTGCCATAATTGAAAAAATTAACAAAGAAGGATACGCCTGGTTAAATGCAGAGCATAAATAATTTAAAAAAAATTAAAACTGTTTTCAGCAGTCCTTTTGAGTTTAAGCATCTTGAAATTAAAGATGCTTCTTTTGTTGAACTTGAATTTGGTGCTAACTTAACCGGAACAGTTTTTGTTGAATTGAAAAGCACAGGAATTCTAGATTTTATTGTAAATTTAGCTGAAAAAGCAGATATTTTAATTCACTTGTTTTTAGTTTCTGATAACCTAAAAACAAAAATCAATCTGAATACTTTAGGTATTAAATCAAAACTGCAGTTTAATTTGTTAACTGTAACAAATAAAATGCAATCAATAGATGTTGATTTAACTGCAACTAACCGAGCAAAAAACTCAGAAATCTACACATCAGGTTTAGCTGTTGCAACTCAAGAATCGTATGTTAGGCTAAATTACGTAGGCCAGATTGAAAATAAAATGGCTAAATCAAAACACTTTGAGAAGCTAAAAGGTTTCATCAAAGACAGTGCAAAAATGGAATTAAATCCTATTCTTGAAATTAAAGAGTTTGATGTAGAAGCAGGACATTCTGCTGCCAGTGGCAACATTAACGCTGATACTTTGTTTTACTTAAACTCAAGAGGAATTGATAAAAATACAGCTGAAAGAATTATCTTAAATGGGTTTATTGAGCCTTTTTTGAAGATTATACCGGATGAAAAAATACAAGAAAATTACCTAAAAGAATTGAGTGGAAAATTATGAAATCAGTACGAAAATATTTTCCGTTTTTTAAAAATAATCCTGGATATGTTTATCTTGATACAGCAGCGACTGCGCTTAAATTAAATAAGCAAATTAAGGCAGAAACTGATTTTTTAAAAAAGAACGGTACTAGTGTTTTTAGAGGTGCATACCTACATGGTTTTACCGCAACTGAACTTTATCTTGAAAGTAAAAAAACAGTTGCTCGGTTTTTGAATTGCTCGGATAAAGAAATCATCTACACTAAAGGTAGCACTAATGGCCTTAATTTAATTGCAAACTCTATTGATAATTTTATTCAAAAAGATAATGAGTTTCTAACATCTACTTTAGAACACAATGCTAATTTTTTGCCTTTTTTTGAACAAAGTAAAAAAATCGGTTTTAAAATTAAATATATAGAACTAAATAAAAATAAACAAATTACAATTGATAACTTTAAAAAAGCACTAACTGAAAAAACTAAGGTGGTTTCACTTACCTATATTTCAAATGTTTTTGGTTATATCACTCCAATTAAAGAAATCGCAGAGATTTGCCAAGAAAAATGCATTCTTTTAATAGTAGATGCTGCCCAGGCTGCCGCTAGAATTAAGATAGATATGCAAACGCTGAATTGTGATTTTTTGGTGTTTTCTGCTCACAAAACATATGGACCAAACGGTCTTGGTATACTTGCGGGTAAATTAAATAGCCTAAAAAAACTAAATCCGTACGAGTATGGCGGGCAAATGGTTGAAAGTATTGATGAAAAAGAAATCATTTACAATCCTGCTCCTGCTAATTTAGAAGCAGGAACTCCAGCAATCAGTCAAGCAATTTCTTTTAAAGAAAGTTTAAAGTTTTTAATGGAAATTGGTATGCAAAATGTAGAAAAGCACGAAAAAGAACTCGCAGAACTTGCTTACTGTGAACTAAGTAAAATTAGCGAAGTTGAATTGTACACTAAAACACCAGAAAGCGGAATTATTTCTTTTAATATCAAAGGTGTGCATCCACACGACGCTTTAACTTTTTATGACCAAGAAAAAATTTGTCTAAGAGCAGGCCAACACTGCTCTGGTTTGGCGTTTACAAATTTAAATGTAGAAAGCGCCCTTAGGGTGTCCTTTGGTATTTATAATAATAAAAAAGATGTGTGTAAATTTATTTCCGCTACTAAAAAACTAATTCATTTTTTTCAAGGAGTTTAAAATGAGCGTTCAACTAAATAATTTATATAGAGAAGTTATTATGTTTCATTCAAGCAATCCTTACAACAAAGGACTTGAAAAAAAACCAGAGGCTAAATACTTAAAATTAGTAAACTCAAGTTGCGGTGATGTTGCGGAAATTGAAGTTATGATAAAAGATAGCAAAATAACTTCAGTTAGACATCTTTCAAAAGGTTGCTCAATTTCTTGTGCTGCTGCATCTGTGCTTTGCAAAACTATTGAAAATACTGAAGTTAAAGATGCTAAAGAAGTAATTTCTACTTATTTTAAAATCGTTAAAGGAGAAGAGATTTCGCCAGATTTTACAAACAGTGAACTGATTGCTTTTTCTGGAGTTAAAGCGTTTCCTGCAAGAGTAAGATGTGCAACACTTGCTTGGAAAGCCCTTGAAGAAATCTTAAATGCCTTATGAAAAAAAGAAAAATTAAGAATAAAGAAGTACTTGATAACTTAAAAGATACAGCAATAAATCAAGACTATGAACTTGGTTTTAGTGTAAAGACAAAACCTGAAATCAATCTTGGAAAAGGGCTTAACAAAGAGATAATAAAAAAAATATCTGAATCTAAAAAAGAGCCCGATTGGATGCTTGAACTCAGACTAAAAGCGTTTGAAAAGTTTTTAGAACTAAGCAATCCTAAGTGGGGTCCTGACCTAAATTTTATTGATTTTCAAGATTTTAAATACTATATTAAATCAAGTAAATTGACCAATTCTTGGGATGAGGTACCACTTGAAATTAAAACTGTGTTTGAAAAAATCGGTATCCCGGAGGCTGAGCGTAGTTATTTAGCGGGTGTCACTACTCAGTTTGAGTCGGAAGCGGTTTATCTTAAAATTAAAAAAGAACTTGAAGCAAAGGGTGTGATTTATTTAGATACAGATACAGGTCTGCGTTTGTTTCCAGAAATTTTTAAAGAGTATTTTGGAAAAATTATTAAATATGACGACAACAAGTATGCTGCTTTAAACACAGCTGTTTGGAGTGGGGGTTCTTTTATTTATGTTCCGAAAAACGTAGAAATCAAGGAACCACTACAGTCTTATTTTCGTATGAATGAAAGCGGGTTTGGACAGTTTGAACGTACTTTGATAATTTGTGAAGACTATAGTTACTTAAACTACGTTGAAGGTTGCACGGCACCACTTTACTCAAAAGATTCGCTACATGCAGCGGTTGTTGAAATTTTTGTAAAACAGAATGCAAAATGTAGATACACAACAATTCAAAACTGGTCTAAAAACATCTTAAACTTAGTTACCCAAAGAGCCTATGTTGAGAGTTTTGGTGAAATGGAGTGGATTGATGGCAATATGGGTTCACGTATCAACATGAAATACCCATCAACTATTCTAGCTGGACCTTACGCTAAAGGAAAGGCTTTGTCTATCGCTATTGCCAGTGAAGGTCAAGATCAAGACACTGGTGCAAAAATGATACACTTAGCGCCAAACACTTCATCAACTATAGTTTCTAAGAGTGTCGCGAAAAACGGTGGCATTGTTGATTACCGGGGGAAAGTTTACTTTTCTAAAAAAGCACACTCTGCTTTTTCCCACATTGAATGTGATACTATTTTAATGGACGAAGTTTCAAAATCAGACACAACTCCAATTAACATCGTTAATAACTCAGACTCTTTTTTAGAGCACGAAGCAAAGGTTTCTAAAATTAGCGAGGAACAATTGTTTTATTTAATGTCTCGTGGAATCGATGAAAAGAAAGCAACCGAACTTATCATTATGGGCTTTATTGACCCATTTTCTAAAGAATTGCCGATGGAATATAGTGTTGAGTTAAACAAGCTAATTAAACTAGAAATGAAGGGTTCTATTGGTTGATGTATAAATATACTAAAAATGTTAAAAATTCGCTTTATGTATATAAACTAAGCCAAACTCCTGAGCAACTTTTTATCACAAATAAAAAGTTTATAGATAATTTACTTCAAAATAATTTAACAAATTATTCAGGATATAAAAAAGCAGTTGAAAAAAAGTTTAAACTTAGTAGACTAACACCTGTTTATTTGAATTCAAAAACTTGTTTTATTCAAACAAATCAAATCAATAAATACGAGTGTCAGTTGATCAACATAAAGGCAATCGAAGAAATAAAAGATTGTGGGAAAGAAAGTGAAATTACATTTTTAGACAAAACAGTTATTTCTGTTCCGATATGCAAAAATACCATTCTTAAAAAAATTAAATTAGCAGAAGAAATAGAGTTCTTTTTGAAAAATAAAAAAGGAGATTAAAATTTTAATCTCCTTTTTTATTTTACTAAATAGCCTAGTTAAACGGTAATATAAAAAAATAACAAATTTTTAATAAACTTCTTTGATGAAGTAATCTACTTAGATAAAATAAATTTTTGAAGCCTAATAATTATTAAAAATAAACATTCGCCAAACAGTTGTGAGTTTCTTTTAACTATTTTGGGTTTTTTAAATAAACTCATTGTCAGCGATTAAAACCTAAAAGGCATAAATGTAATTTTGCTAAATGCATTATATTTGCTTAATCGCCTAAATAGACCATATAGGAACAATTAAAGTGTTTTCGTCCAGCATTGAGACTTTATCACTTACACAAATTATTGCGGTTTTTTTAATTTCAATTTTTTGTTTTCTAAGATGAAAAACGCCTTTTAACATATGGGCTTTTGGATTGCTAGTTTTTTTAATTTCAATAGCATATAAAGAATTGTCGCAATCTAAAATCAAACCGACTTCTTTTTGTTCTTTATCGCGATAATAATAAAGATTAAAAGGTTCTGCTAAATTAAAATATGAACCTCTGATTTGATTAATAACATAGTTTTCTAATATCGCGCCACTTATAGAACTATCTCTTAAAATTTCGGGTGAATGGTGACTAGTTAGATATGAAGCCACACCGGTGTCAAAAAAATAAAGTTTTGGTGCCTTGATGGTTCTTTTTAATAATTTGTTTGAGTATGGGTGCAGTAAATAAATAATTTGTGACTTTTCAAGTAGGAATAGCCATCTTTTTGCTGTATCATCGGAAATATCTACGTCTTGCGCAACTGAGTGGATATTTATTTCTTGTCCGATTCTACACGCCACCACTTTGATGAAATTTCTAAATTTAAAATTATCCTTTATATTGATTTCGTCTTTTATATCTCTATACAAATAAGTTTCAATATAACTTTCAAAAAAAATTTTTCTGTCTGTTATTTTTTTGCTAACTATCGCAGGCAAACCACCAAAGAAAATACGCGAAAATATTTCATTTATATCAGCTTTTTTAAGCAAAATTGACTTGTTGTTAAGTTTTAAAAAATCTAAATCAAACTTGTTTAATTTTGCATTATTAATCGCTTCGTTTTGTGTCAATCCAGACATTTTAAATATTGCAACTCTGCCCGCAAGAGACTCTTGTGCAAGTTTCATTAGTTCAAAAGATTGTGATCCAGTTAGCCAAAAACTGCCAGATTTTGCACCATTGCCGATCGCAATTTTTATATAACTAAAAAGTACAGGTGCATATTGAACTTCATCAATTAAAATAGGTGGGCTATAAATTTGTAGAAATAAAGCAGGATCTTTTAAAGCAAGTTCTCTGTCTTGAAGATTGTCAAGGGTGACTTTTTTTCGCTTAGGTTCAAGTTTCTCTAACATGGTAGTTTTCCCAACTTGTCTTGGGCCTGTTAATAATATACAAGCATATTGTTTACTAATACTAATAATTTTTTCTTCTATATCTCTTTTGATATAAAGCATATACAGCCTCCTAAAAAATATTGACCAAAATACGATACAATCTTATTTTAGTCAATAATTGAAACTTTGTCAATCTCATACAAAAGCTTTTTTAATTTAATGTTAGCGTGGTATCCTTTTTATGTAGATATACTTGTGAGGTAATGAATGAAAAAGACAAATTTAATGTGCAGTCAATGCCTTCAGAGAAACTATCAAGTTGCAGTTGGCAATAAAAGAATTGAAATCAAAAAATACTGCCCTAAATGCAACTCTCATACTTTGCATAAAGAAAATAAATGATAACAAAAAGAAACAAAACTGTTCAGTTTAAGTGTGGTAGTTTACTAATGGGCGGAAATAACAATGTCTACATTCAATCCATGACTACTACCAAAACTAAAGATGTGGAAAATACAGTCAAACAGATAAAAGAGTTAGAACAGGCTGGTTGCCAAATCATTAGAGTAGCAGTTTTAGATGAAATTGACGCTAAATCTATTAAAGAAATTAAAAAACAAATTAACATTCCTTTAGTTGCTGATATTCATTTTGACTATCGTCTAGCTTTAATTGCAATTGAAAACGGTGTTGATAAAATCCGAATTAACCCAGGGAACATTGTAAATAAAAACCACATTAAACAAATTGTGGATGCTTGCAAAACAAAAGGAATTGGCATTAGAATTGGACTAAACTCAGGCTCCTTGCCGAATGCTTTACCAGCAACTGCTGAAAACTTTGTTAAAGTAATGAAAAAAGAAGTTGAAATGCTAGAAGAATTTGGTTTTAAAGACATTTGTCTATCTTTAAAGGCTGCTTCTGTTTTAACTACTATTGAGTGTTATGAACTTGCTGCAAAAACATTTAAATATCCGCTGCACATCGGTGTCACTGAAGCGGGTACGCTAATCGGCGGAACTGTTAAAAGCAGTTCAGCGCTTTCTGTGCTTTTACTCAAAGGAATCGGTAACACTATTCGCGTGTCTTTAACTGAAAATCCAGTTTTAGAAATTAAAGTTGCAAAAGAAATTCTTAAATGTTTGGGTATAAAAAAAGATGGTGTTGATTTTGTCAGCTGCCCAACTTGTGGACGTTTAGAATATGATATGGAAGATATTGCTAAACGAGTTGAAAGTTTTTGCGATACTTTAAATAAAAAGATAAAAGTTGCTGTTATGGGTTGTACTGTTAATGGCCCCGGAGAAGCTAGAGATTCGGATATCGGGATATGCGGAAACAAAGACAGTGTTTTAATTTTTAAGAAAGGCAAAGTCTTTAAAAAAATTAAACCAAAAGAAGCGTACGATGAACTTACTAGAATTATAAAAAATGAATTTTAATAATATTTTTATTTTTTATTTTTTGATCATATTATTTGATTTTAAAATTAAAACGCATATAATTTACTTAAGGATCAGGTCAGAAGCGTACGGCGCACTGACCATTTTTATTTATATGAAGAGCTTTAAAACATTAGAAGAACAACTTGAAATGCTTAAAAAGAAAAAAATTGTTGTTAATTCAGACGAAGAAACAAAGGAGTTTTTGTCAAGGGAAAACTATTACAACATAATTAATGGCTACAAAGATTTATTTCTTGTAAAAGACAAATGTAAAAAAGTAAAAAAGCCAGAAGAGTTTATAGATGGTACTAATTTCGAGCATCTTAAGTGTATATTTTTATTTGATAGAGAACTAAAATCTATTTTCTTAAAATATTCGCTAATTTTTGAAAATGAGTTCAAAACAATATTGTCCTACGAGTTTTCAAAAAAATACCCCGAAAGAGACTCATATCTAGAAAGAGAAAATTTTTATGATGACAAAAAAGAAGTTTTAAATGTGTTTGCAACGCTAGTAAAAACTTTAAAAGAAAAAATGGAAAAAGACGGACCAGTCAAACATTACATGAACGAACACAGATATGTTCCTTTATGGGTGTTTATAAATTATTTAACTTTAGGTAATGTTTCACATTTTTATAAAATACTGAAACCAGAAGATAAAGAAATAATTTGCCGTAGATTCTCTGAAAATTACAATAAAAATTACCGGCCGATCGTAAGGTTTAAGATGGAAAACACATTTTTGGTTTCAGGAATAAAAATTTTGAACATAATAAGAAATGTGTGTGCTCACGATGAAAGGCTATATAACATTAAATTTGATAATACTAAAGCAATCAAATTGGAAAATTTTTTAAAATTTAAATACTTAAATAACCATAAATTAATTTCTGCTATCGTTTATTTGAAATTTTTCTTGCCGAAAGAATACTTTCAAAACTTTCATAAGGAACTGTTTTTGCTTTTTGATATGTATAAAAACAAATTACCTGAAGAAATAATAAACGAAATAATAATGCAAATGGGCATAAATATCGCAGACCTTAAAAAAATTAAATAGTGTGTTTTAAAAGCCGCCCAATTTTATAGAGTGGCTTTAATTGTTTATTTATATCCTAAACCGATTGCTTTTTTGATTTTTAAAAAATTTTCTTTTGCTATTTTCTCAGCAAATTGCTTGCCAGAATCAAGAACTTGAATTAACTCATTTGAGTTGGTTAAATTATCTATTTTTTCGTTTAACGGAACGATTTCCTGAATTAAAAGTTTAGCAAGATCTAGTTTAAACTCTGCATAAGTTTTTGCGTCTTTATATTTAGTTTCAATGTCTTTAATAGATAAATTAGTCAGAGCTGCATATATATTGATTAAATTAGAAATTGCAGGTTTCTTATCTATATCAAAATAAATTTTTGCTTCTGAATCTGTAACGGCAGATTTGATTTTTTTAAGTATGGAATCTTTAGAATCTGAAAGTAAAATATAAGATTTTGGATTTTCAGAACTCTTAGACATTTTTGTGAAAGGGTCTTGTAAGGACATTATACGGCGTGTGTATTTATTGATTTCATATTTAGGTATTTTAAAAGTATCTCCGTATAATTTATTAAAACGACGAGCAAGAATCTCGGTTAACTCCATGTGCTGTTTTTGGTCTTCGCCAATTGGTACAAGGTCTGCGTTGTAAAGTAGGATGTCTGCTGCCATTAGAGCGGGATAGGTAAAAAGTGAACTTCTAATATTTTTAGAGTTAGCAGACTTTTCTTTAAATTGAATCATTCTGCTAAGCTCACCAAAATAAGCAGTAGACTCCATTAAAAATCCGAGTGCAGCGTGTTCATTGATTTCAGATTGCACAAAAATATGTGTGTGGTTTTTATCGAAGCCTAGAGCAGAGTAACATGCAGCAATTCTTAAAATATTTTCTCGCAGTTCTTTTGGGTCAATTGGTAAAGTAGTGGCGTGTAGGTCAGCAATAAAAATCAAAAGTTCTGAGTCTGGATTCGCCTTGACAACAGCTTTTAGGTTTTTCAAAGCGCCTAAATAATTGCCAAGAGTTAGACTTCCAGTTGGTTTAATTGCTGTTAAAATAATTTTTCTATTTTTGTCCATATGAATATCCTTTGACAACTTTTGTCTCTATTTTAGAAACTCCTCTAAAAACCTCGCCATCAACTTGTGCGGTTTTAAGATTTTCGGTTTCTATAGTGATTTCTTTACCTTTAAAAATTTTAACAAATCTTTTAAAGACAGTGTGCCAGCCTAAATAAATAAACGGAAATAGTAGCAGCAAAAGTAGTCTTGAACGGATTGCTACTAAAATTAAATAAAGAAAATCTTCTCTTTGGGCCATTGGCGCAATTTTCATGCCACCACCAAAATAAGGTCCGTGCATTACAGAAGCAAGGAAACAGTTTTTGTGTTCGCTAGGCACACCATCTACCGATACTTTTGCTGAAAATGGTTTATATCTAAAAAAAGTAGCAATTGTAACTTTAGCAAAAGTGCTTTTTATTTTATACGCACGCATATTATCAAGACGCCTGCAAATTTCTCCGTCTATGCCAAGTCCAACACCGTTTAAAAACAAAAAAGTTTCACTTCCTATCTTTGCTTGCCCAAAATACTTTAAATTGGCTTTAAAATCAACTGCCTTTGTTTTGTCTTTAAAGCCTCGAAGAAAGTCATTGCCAGTTCCACCACGCGCTACTAACACATTGGCTTTAACCTGAGTTAAGTTAACTGAGTTTACAATTTTATTTAAAGTACCGTCTCCACCGAATATTAAAATAATGTCTCTTTTGGAAAAAGACTTGAAATACTTTTCAATATCGGAAAGAGCGAGTATCGAGTTTAAAGTAGCGTTATCTTGGTTTTCTAAATAAAACTTATGGGCTTTTTTGTAGTTTTTAGAAAGTGGGTTGTAAATAATTCTATACATTTAGGCGTTAATTAGATTGCAAAAGCACTAAATTGTTTTTTGCCTCGTTTAATTACAAAATATTTTTTAAAAGCAGGTCTCAGCTCGCTTAATTTAAGTTCAAAGGCGGTGATTTTCTCTGAGTTTACAGAAATAGAGCCGGCTTGCATAAACTCACGAGCCTCACGTTTAGATTTCGCTAAGTTAAGCGTAACTAAAATATCTAAAATGCTTGCGTCTTTTTCAAACTTTTGTTTGCCAAACGCAGAGAAAAGCATTTTATATTCCTTTTCGCCAAGATCTGAAAGCGCTCCTTTAAATAAAGCATCTGTGATTTTTTTAGCAGAATTAAGCGCGTCTTTGCCGTGTACAAACTCACAAACAAACTCAGCCAGTTTAGTTTGTGCAAGTCGTTTTTCGGGTTCTTGTTTGACAGAAAGTGCGAGTTCTTCAATTTCTTTTACAGAAAGGAGGGTAAGTAGTTTTAAATACTCAACTATCATTTTATCTTCAACATTTAAAAAGTATTGATACAGGGTGTATGGTGAAGTTAAGTTTTCGTCTAACCAAAGCGCGCCACTTTCAGATTTGCCAAACTTAGTACCATCTGCTTTTAAAAGTAGTGGTGAAGAAAGTCCAAGTGCATCGTTTTCGCCTTCTAGTTTGCGAATCAGTTCAAGGCCGGCAGTGATGTTTCCCCATTGTTCAGAGCCACCGAACTGAATCTTGCAGTCATAGTTTTTATAAAGATAGTGGAAGTCAATAGACTGAAGTAGTAGATACGAAAACTCGGTGTAAGAAATTCCGGTTTCCAGACGTCTTTTAATTACGTCTTTTTCTAGCATATAGTTAATTCCGAAGTTTTTGCCAAAATCTCTTAAGAACTCAATAATAGAAAGTTTAGATAACCAAGTTGAGTTATTGACAAAAATCACTTTATCTGATTTTAAGATTTTTTTAACTTGTTTTTCAATTGCATCAACATTCTTTTTAACTTCTTCATTAGAAAGAATATGGCGCTCACCGTTTGGTTTAGGGTCGCCAATTGCTCCAGTTGTCCCGCCTATTAAGCAAATCGGGATCAACCCTCTTTCTTCTAGTAATTTGATTCTAATAATTTGGACTAAATGCCCACAAGTTAAGGAACTACCAGTTGGGTCAAAGCCGATGTAGAACTTAGTGCCAGGCACTAAGTTTTTTTCAGCAAGTTCTAAAGAAGAGCAGTCTTTGATCATTCCCCTCCATTTAAGTTCTTCAAGTAAATTCATAAATTACCTACTACTTTCTCTTTCAATCAATTCATATTCTACGAAAGTTTGTGTCTTATCTATTTTAACATTTTCAATTAACTGAGTTAAATAAATTAATGCCTGTTCTCCTAAACGATAATTAGAATAAGAAATTGAGGTTAGTTGGGGGGTAAATAGTTTACAAAAGTTAGTGTTTTGCATGCATACTACACGGTAGTCAGTACCACATTTTAAGTTTTTTTGTCTAAGTAGATTGATGGCTTTAAGCGCGGCGATGTCTCTGGTTGCTACAATTGCTTCAATTTGATTTTCTCCAAAAAATGATAAAAACTCATGTTCTTCAATGTCTTCTGGGTCCATTCTAAAAATATAGGGTTTTAAGTTGCTTGTATGAATGATTTCTAAATATCCACTTTCTTTTTCTAAATTAGAAAAGTAAGTGATTTTAGAAGTTAAAAATAAAATTCTTTTCATGTTTTTATCAATTAAGTGTTTGGTTGCAGTTGCAACCGCTTTTTTAAAGTCTAGGGCTGTAAAAGTTACGCCTGGCAATTTAACTGCTGTGTTAATAAAGGTAAACGGAAAATTAGCATTTAACAAAGGCTTAGTAAATGCTTCAATTTGTTCGTTTGTGATGTGTTCATCTAAAAAGATAATTCCGTCTATTTTTTCAGCCAGTATGGATAAAATAAAGGCTTCGTAGTTGCTTTTAGATTTGTATGAAAAAATGCGGATTGTATATTTTTGGTTAGCAGCGGCATCTAAAATACCAGAAATTAACCTAGAGATAGAAGGTCTGGAAACTTCAGATAATATTAGCGCGATGTTGCGCGAATTTTGCGATGCCAAAGAAGCGGCTACTCTGTTTGGAAAATATTGCATTTCTTTGATGATCTTCCAGACTTTTTCGTGAGTTTTGGCGCTAACTTTACTTGATTTCGCTAAAACTCTGGAAACCGTTGCAATAGATACATTGGCTTTTTTGGCAATGTCGTAGATTGTGTGTTTTTTAGACATAAGTTATTCCTTTGTGAGATATTTGGGTTTTATATGAAAGTATAACCCGATGCAAAAGCATCGGGTTATTTTATGAAAACAAATTTAAATTAGTAATAAATTTTAATTTGTTTAATATCGAAACGGTGGTGAGAATTATCTTTAGGTTTTTCTGTGGCAGAAAGTTTTAAACGAAGAGCGTCTGTTGATTCGCCAATTTCAAGCGAATATGTTTTGCCATCAAATTCGTTAATATCGGTGATTTCTTTTGCAGTTTTCCATTCGCCGTTGACTCTATATTGAATTTCTAATTTTTGGAATTTATTGAAGCCTGATTTCTTAGTCCATTTCTCCATAAAAAACTCAATTTTGGATTTAGAAGCAGTTTTTCCTAATTCCATTTCAATATAACTGAAGGCGTCGTTATCATTTTTTGCCACTGTAAACCCAGTTTTTCCAGAAGAAGCGCTAACACCTTTAAATTTAAGTGTATCATCTGCGCCAGTTATTTGGTTTTTAACTTTTTGAGTTCGTACCTTATAACCGCTACCTGCTGGTGATTTAGTAAAATCGTAGTGTTTAGTCAGTTTCATGCTGCTTGGATCTTCTGGTTTAGTACCTTGGGTAATTAGGGGGGACAATTCTTCAACAAGTTTTTTAAGAGCCTCTAATTGTTCTGCCTGTTGTTTAGTATAGCCTTCTTCCCATTTTTCTTGTTTTACTTTTGCAACTGGATTGTAAGCATCGTTAAACTCAGTTCTTTTGGCTTGGTCTGCTTTGATGTATTTGCCAGACACTTGATCTGGTTCTTTATTTTCAAAAGGTAGGTCTTTAATTTCTTTTGCTTTATCTAAAACTCTTTCAGCTTCATCTTTTAATGAAATTTGTTCACCTGTTTTAACTAAATTTTGATATTTTTGGACAAGTGCTTTAAAATTGTTAAACTCAGCTTGCAGTTCCTTGCTTGCCATATCAAATTTATGATCGTTTAGTTTTTCTTGAATTTCTTCAATTTGAGCCTTAAGTTCATTTAATTGTTTTTGAGATGCATGAACATATTGTTTGTCTTTTTTAACTTCACTAGGAATACGGCTAATCCATTCAAGTTGAGCAAGTCGGATGGCGTTTTGTACAGTAGTGCTGACATCTGCGGTAATGTTTTTACCGTCTTCTAGTTTTTTAGTTCCTTCAGTAACAAGTTTTTTAACATCATCAAGTTTAGTTTTTAACTCTTCGTATTTTGCCATTTCATCGTTTGTAGGTACGCGGTCAAAAGTGTATTTAGAAACTGTTTTGTAAAGAGTATCTAATTCTTGTTTTTTAGCATCTGATGCTTTGATGTATTTAGTTCCTTCGTCAAACTCACTTGCATCTTTGTCAGACCAAGTCATTGCAAGATAACTTTTTGCTGATGCTAAAACTTTTTGCGCCTGGCTGTTGCTAATGTATCCATCTTGGCGAGTACCTGTAGCAATTTTTGTTAAATTTTGTGTAACTTGGTTTTTAAGAATGTTATATTCTTTAAGTTCGTTTTTAGATAGGTTTTGAGAGTCGGCTGCTTTTAATGCGTTTAGACGGGCAATAAATTTATTTTTATCGGTAGATGTGCGGACATATTCTTTATCTTTTTCTACCATTTCAGGTGCTTTGTTGATGAAATCTAGTGTAGCCAGTCTTTCTCCGTCTGCAATTGTTTTGTCAAACTCTGCTTTATCTACTTTATTTCCTTCAGGGTCTGGAGTAGGTTGAGTTCCGTCTTTTTTAAGAACTGTGATTGTAAAAGTTTTTTTCGCATCTTCAATTTGTGCAGTTAAGTTAACAGTTTCGTCGTTATCTTGACGGGCAACTAAAACTTTTCCGTCTTCATCAATTTGCACAACCTTGTCGTTTGAAGATTGCCATTTGATTTTAAATTTATCAATCTTGGTAGGAACTGTAAAATCTGACTTTACAGTGTCCTTAGTTTCACCTTGAGCAAATTGTAACTCTACGCCTTTGATAATTTTGTGCGGATCTGCTTTTTTACATGCAAAAGCAAAACCAAAAATTAGTGCGGCAAAGATGAAAAAGAAACTAGTTTTTAGTGCTTTCATATATACTCTCCTTAAAGACCGAAACGTCTTTTAATTGCAAAGAAATTATACAACAAAAACCTTAAAATGTAAACGCTTACATTACGCAAATTAAAAATGGGCCAGCGTTGGCCCATTTTCTTTATTTTTATTAGAAACCGAAACTTGTAGTAGGAGTAAATCTCAATTCGCCTTTGACTCTTACTAAAAATAAACCTTCAAAAGATTTAGTGGTGCCTTCTTTGCCTTTAAGTTCTTGAATCTTTTTAAGCATTGGTTTATTTTTTAATTTTTGTTCTGATCTTCCGTCGTATTTGATTTCATACTCGGTATCAGCGATTGAAACTCTAACAGTTATATAAATATATGATTTATTGTTTTTTGTTCTGGTTTCTTCTTTGTAGTTTTTAATTTCTGCATCAAACTTAACAATTTTGTTTTCATGTGTTTTAACTTCACTTGCTGGACGGTGAGAAATATCTACAGCAGAGTAAGTATTGTTTAGTTTTGTAAACACTGGTGCAGGTTTCTTTGCGATTTCCTTGCCATATTGACTTTCGTTTACCACTGCTTTCATACTTACTTTTTCACCAGTCTTAACACCTTTTGCATAGACATAAGTTAAGTTTAAAGCATTACCATCGCCATCAATTAGTTTGTTATAACCACCAACGTTAACATAATAACCCTCAACGTGGATTTTTGTACCTTTTTCTTTAGTCGCTGCTTCCCTGATGCTCATTTTTTGAAATCCATCTTCTTCTGGTTGTGGTGCTGGAGCAGGTGCTGGTGGATTTGGTGTAGGATTTGGTTTTGGTGTGTTTTTGCACGCAAACATAAATCCAGCTGATAACACTAATACAAGTGCTAAAGTGATTTTTTTAAAAATTCCCATTTTATCTCCTTTTTTAAAAAACTTCACATATAGTATAGACCATCAATTTTAAAAATTCAATCAATATCAGTCATAAATGTAAGCGTTTTCACTTCTAGTGTCTCAATATCCGCGCAATCTTTAAGTGAGTTTAAACTTTCGTCTTCCTCTAGTTTAATTTCTGCGTAAATTTTGTCTTTGTATAAATACTTGCTTTCAATTTGTTTCAAAGTAGAAACAACACTTAGTACTCTTTCTTTTGCCAAGTAGTCAAATCTAAAAGCCGCATGTATGTAATTTTCTTTTTTGACTTTCTTAATTTTTTTAATAGCTTCAACCGAAAGACTTCTGTAAGTTCTAGTTAAAGCAGTTAATCCTAACTTAATTCCACCATAAAAACGAATAATTATCACAGCAAAATCAGTGATATCTAGATTTTTTATAGTTGTGTAAATCTGAAAACCTGCGCTACCGCCTGGTTCTTTGTCATCGCTGAACTTAAAATTTTGCTTAATTTTATATGCATATACATAGTGGGTGGCATCCGGATACTGTTTTTTAATTTCGGTTAATTTAAGTTCAAAGTCAGCAACAGTTTCTGTCTTTATTACCAAAGTGTGAAAGACTGATTTTTTGATTTCTGTTACTAACTCAATGTTGTTTTTTAATAAATACACTAATCTCTCCGTATACACTGTGCTAAAATTACCTAAAGAGGTTTTATAAATGAAAGAAAAACAAATTTCTCTAACTGCTCTTTATTTATATCTTACAACAACGCTTGCTGTCAGTGCAAGCGTGGTCTTGTTTAGTGCATTTAACTTAATTAAAGCGAATGCTGCTGACTTAAAACCAGAAATTCAGTCATCTGCACAACTTTCATTGATTTTAACGACAGCGACAATTATGTTGATTGTAGCGGTTGTTTCTGCGTTTACTTATTTAATTTTTTATGTGCTAACTTATATTAAAAACAACCAAATTACTAAAAAGTTGGACTTTGTTTGTTTTTTAATTGGTTTTTTCGTTCCAATATTTGCGCTTATCTTTATTGTCAAAGTTGGACTTTTGCAAAACGAATGTCTTTGCAAAAAAAGATGCAATGCAGAAAGCACTCAAAATTAACGTAAAAGAACAAATTGACTTAAAAAACCCCATAATTATGGGGGCTTTTTATATTTTGAGAAAATTAGAAGAAGCGGGATATTCTGCATACATAGTGGGCGGGTTTGTCCGAGACTTAGTTTGTGGGTTTAAAAACTTAAGTACAGATATTGACATCACCACAAGTGCTGAACCACAAGATATTAAAAAAGTGTTTAAACACACTTTTGACAAAGGTATTAAATACGGTACGGTTGGCGTGTTGATAGACGAGGTTGCTTACGATGTGACGACTTACCGAAGTGAAAAAAACTACCATGACAACAGACACCCTGAAAGTGTTGTTTTTACCAAAGAAATTAAAGAAGACTTAGTTAGAAGAGACTTCACGATAAATGCCCTGATCTTAGATAAAAACTACATGGTTTTAGACTATGTCGGCGGATTTTTGGATATCAAAAACAAGCAAATTCAAACAATAGGAACAGCAGACAGTCGTTTCCAAGAAGACGCGCTTAGACTAATTCGGCTTATTTACTTTCAAACAAAACTGGGTTTTTCAATAGAAACTAACACCAAAACAAGTTTAAATAAACTTAGTTATTTAGTTAAAGAAATTCATCCTGAGCGCATAACAAGCGAGTTTACGAAGGTTTTTTTAAATGGTTATTTTCTTGAGTTTATCAATAATTTACGTGAAACTAAGATGTTTGATATAATTATTAGGCGTAAGTTTACAGACAATCTGTTAAATGGTTTTACTACCTGCTTAAATATAGATGAGATGTTGACTTTTTTGTATTTCTTTGAAAAACAAGAAAATCCGTATTTTATCTATACAAACAAAGTTAAAAACCAAATTAAATTTATCAAAAAGATTGTTGATAACAAGTATCTTGAAAAAGATATGCGTGTAAACTTAATTCGCTTTCAAAAAGAAACTATAGACCTTGCTTTAAAAATTGCTAAATATTTTTACGATAAAGAATACTGTAGAAACGAAGTTATTTCTGATGTTTTAAGATACATTGAGGCAGAGAAATATGTTAAAAGTAAAAATATCAACTATAATAAATTATTTAAAAATAAAACAAAGACCGAATATGGTGAACTTATTTTGATGTTAATCAAAAAAGTGGCCGATGAAGGATATCTAGTGAATGAAATTAATTAAAAAAACAAATCTAAGACTTAAAAATTTTGGTTTTTTTGCTTTCTTAAAAAGACACACAATAAAGTTGCTTTTCTATATTTTAGTTGTTGCAAATAATAATTATAACTATTAAAGTATTCACTTTCTTTTAACAATTGAAATAAACCTGGAAACTCAATGAAAGGATTTGAGTTGCCTTGATATTTTAAAATTATTTTATTTCGTCTTTTTTCAAATTCAGAAATGGGGGAATCTACACCCCATTTTTTTATTTCTGAAAGCGAACCCATAACGGTTGAAAGTCGGCTGTAGGTTAAATTCTCAAAATCAATTAGTTTGAGTTCTGGGTAAATTAAAGCCATGTAAAAAAGAATACGTGCTACTTCTCCACTTGAGACTTTGGATGGCCAAAATTGTTGATTTTTTAGGGTATATCTAAAATGGTTTGTTAAGTCTGGGTGCTCACTAAAAAAATAGTTTGACCTAAACTGATTGACTTTAGCGGTTGAAAGTCTAAGGTTATGCAAATCTGTTCTAATGTCGCGATCGCTTTGTTGAACCCTTTTCCGGCCAAGACGTGAGTTTGGCCAGACGTGTTCTTTGTTGAGTTCTTTGCCATCCCAAACTGTTGGGTACAACTTGTTGTCATAAATTGTGGTAATTTGGCTAAGGTCATCAATTGATTTGTCTGAGTTTATCAATACACCTTGACATTGACTGTATGCAAGATATGTGCGGGGTTTAAAGTTTTCCTTTAACGAGGCAATTAAAGAGTTTGTCTCAGATTTGTTTTTAGGGTTTACCCTTTCTAGTACAATGTCGTTATTAACGTTATTTTCCTCGCAAACATACGGCAAATACAAAAAAGTTATGTATTTTTGTTGATTGATTGATATGTATTTAGTTTTAATAAAAATCAACTCACCAACCATATAATTGGACTTTTTTGGATATATTTTTGTTTTTTCAAAGTTGTAAAAATTAGCCGTAACTTTACCTAGATACTCTTGTTTTGAAAAATGATAAATTAGTTTTTCAACTTCTTTTTCATACTCCGATTGCGATAAAATGTTTTGCTTAAATTTAGCAAAAGCGTTTAAAAAACTTGAGTCAAAATTATAATATTTAAGATTTTCTATTGCTTTAATTATTTTTGTTTTTTCGCCTAACAAAGCGTTTTTATAGCCCTTAATTTCTAAAATAAATTCTTTTTTAAAACCACTAATTTCTGAAACTAATTTGATTTTTGTATCTAAAAAAGGTTGAGAGACATCACCTGTTTTTAAATCAATTAACTGACTATTTGCATGCCAGTTTACAGTTTTACCAAGATACAGTTTAGGTAGATAAACTTTAGTTAAAACTTCATTTTCAAAACTTTGTTCAATTACTAGTCCTGAGGTTGGATTGTTTTTATTGCCTAAGTTTTTGAGCAATAAAAAAACAACAACCAAAGAGATTGCTATAAACAAAAGTGTAGCCTCAGCTACATTGAAAAATTGACTTCTTCTCCTTTTGTCAACAATTTCAATGGTGTTGTTCATTTTATTTTTTTACTTTGCTAGTAGTTTAAATTTTTAGAAGTTCTTGGGAAAGGCACAACATCACGAATATTTTCAATTCCAGTTATAAACATCACAAGCCGTTCAAATCCAAGTCCAAACCCTGCAGACTGAGTGCCACCATATCTTCTTAAATCCAAATACCATTTAAGTGGTTCAATGTCCATTTTTAGTTCATGCATGCGGCTAAGCAGTTTATCGTAGTCATCTTCACGCTGAGATCCACCAATTAACTCACCAGACTTTGCAACAAGCAAATCGCAGGCTGCCACGGTTTTTTGGTCGTCATTTTGTTTCATATAAAAGGCTTTGATTTCTTTTGGCCAGTTGTAGATAAAAACGGGTGACTTAAAATAAACATCAGTTAAGTATTTCTCGTGTTCAGTAAATATATCTTGACCGTGTTTTGGTTCGTTTTCAAACTTAACTTTGGCTTTCTTTAAAATATCTATAGCCTCGGCGTGAGTAACTCTTGCAAAAGGTTTTACTTTAACTTCAGTTAGCCTGTCAATTAAACCAGGCTCAACGAACTTATTGAAAAGAGTAAGCTCTGGCTGTAATTTCAAAAACGCTTCGTTTACTAAAAACTTAACCATTTCCTCGGCCAAAGCCATGTCTTTTTCAAGGTCAAAGAAAGCAATTTCAGGTTCCACCATCCAAAACTCAGCGGCGTGTTTCGGTGTGTTTGACTTTTCTGCTCTAAAAGTAGGTCCAAAAGTGTAGACTCTTTGAAAGGCTTGAGCGTAAGCCTCAGCGTGTAGTTGTCCAGTTACGGTTAAGTTAGCCTTCTTTTCAAAAAAATCTTTTTTATAATCAGTTTGACCAGGTTTTAGCGTAGAAACCACAAACATCTCGCCCGCTCCTTCTCCGTCATTGGAAGTTATGATTGGTGAGTTTAGATAAATGAAGCCTTTTTCTTGAAAGAAAGTATGAATAGCATGTGCTAGCACTGAGCGAGTTCTAAAAACAGCGTTAAATAAGTTAGTGCGAGCTCTTAACTCCAAGTGCTCTCGCAAAAACTCGCGTGTGTGTCTTTTTGGCTGAATCGGATAGTCTGAGTCTGTATTTTTAATAATCTTGATTTCACTTGCTTTAATTTCAAAACTTTGCGCACGGTCTGGAGTAAGAATTACCATACCAGTGACAGAAATAGAGGCTCCTGAGTTTAGCTTAGCAACTTCTGCAAAATTACTTAAACCAGCCTCGTAAATCACTTGAATGTTTTCAAGTCTAAGCCCATCGTTTAAAGCAATAAAGCCAAACTCTTTTTGGTCGCGATTAGTTTTAATCCAGCCGTTTAAAGTAACTTTCTTGCCGGCATAATCTTTGAAGTTACTGGCTAAAATTTGTGAATCTATTAACATCTGCGCTCCTTTTTTAATTTAAGATATCAATATAGTTCTTCAAGTATATAAAAATTACTTGAAAAAACTAATCTTCTTGCTCTTGATTAGGTTTTTTATTTTCACCAAAAGAAATTGTCAAAACTCGATCTTTGCCTTCACCGTGTGAATGGGTTTGGATTTTTTTCCAGTCGCTTAGTTTTTCGTGAATTATGTGACGTTCATATGAGTTTAAGTTTTTAAGTTCTACAGACGCTTTGCTTGCCAGAACTTTTTTGGCTTCTTTAGTTGCCAAAATCTCTAAAATAGTTTTTCGTTTAGCAAGATAACCTGAAATGTCTAAAACAACCTCAGTTTGCTCTTCGCAAAACTGTTTAGTCGCAATTTTTGTCAAAACAGCCAAAGCGTGTAAAGTATTTCCACGGTTCCCGATTAAAAAAGCGTTTTCAGAAGTCTCTAAATTAAAGACAATTAGTTTACCTTGCTCAAGAGTTCTAAACTCAATTTTAAGGTCAATGTCAAGTGCTTTAAAGATGTTTTCTAAATACTCTTTGGCAATTAAAGCGGGCGATTGTTTCACAAAAACATTAAAAGTGCCAGGAGTAGTTGGAATTGCTTTAAGTTGGGTTGGGCTGCACAAAAGTTCTTTGGCAGCAATTTGAATTGCGGCCTCTGCAGATTCTGCTTGAATGTTGTCAAGTTCTTTAATATTCATAATTATAATAACTCCTCTGTTTGGGATTTGTTTTCTTTTTTAATTGAAACAATTTTATAAAAAGCAGTTTGACCGATTGAAAATAAGTTACCAATTATCCAGTAAAACGCCAGTCCTCGGTCGTTAATTGACCACCAAGTCATCACACCGGCCATGATAATTCCGAAAATCAGCATCATGCGTTGGTTGCGTTTAGGGTCTTTTTTTGGATCAATTACCACAGTGCGGGCATCTTTTTCACGCATTTTTGCAGTTTTATATGAACTGATTAACTGAATTAAAACCATCGTACAAAACACAATAAAGGCCAGCAGATAGTTAGAAAAGTCTCTTCCTGCTCCTAAGTTTAGACCCAAAAATGACTTGTCCCAAACCTGGTATGCGTAGTATCCACCTTCCACAGAAACTCGGTTAATGGTGTTGTAGACTCCAATGAAAATCGGCATTTGCAAGAAAGGAATTAAGAAAGACGAAAAACCTACTTTGTGTTTACGATAAATTCGCATCGTCTCCATTTGTTTTTGTTGAATAGAGGCTTTATCGGTTCTCCCTTGATATTTACGCTCTAGTTTATTTAAGTCAGGTGTCATTTTCTGCATTCTGGCAGACATAACATTGGTGCGGGCGTAAATTGGCCAGGCTAAAATACGCACGATAATAGTTGTAAAAATAATACCAACCGCGAACTTACCTGCAATTGAGGTATTACCAAGTAGCCAACCCATCCAGGCTGTAGTTAAGTAGTCAAACCAACCAAAAGTTTGTTTGTGTAAAGGATACTGACCGCCACCTACAAAAACGTCGGTGGTTAGTTTAAAGTCTGGGTATTTTGCTGTAAACTCAGAGTTTTCACTTAGCGCTGAATTAAAGTTAATTTGGTAGCTGTAAGTAATTACTTCTTTGTCTTTGTTTTTAACTAAATATCTAGCCTGTTCAAAGTTGCTGTCTATAACTTTTTTGGCAATTAAATCTTGAGTTTTGATTTTTTTATCGTGTCCTTCCTCAAGTGCTAACAGACTTTTTGCATACAGTGCTTTGTCGATTGCTTCAGGTTCTAGTGCTTTGTCTAAATTGAAACGATAAATATTGCTGAACTTAACTAAGTCAGAAAAATTTACGCGTTCACCAATTCTTCTAAAGAATGGAAAAGGTGTCAAAACTGGGTTTTTAGTGTTGCCAATATTTAGCTCATAAGTTTGAAAATACATGCTCGCTTTGCTTACCTTGAAAAGTGCTTTGTCGTAAACCACTTTAAACGTGCGGCTGATGTTCTTGTCCTGTACATCAGTTAAAGTAACGTCAATTAGTCCTTTTTCATCGACTTTGTTGCCAAGAGTTAGTCTATAGCCGTCTTTGAAGTTACCACGATCAAGTTGTTGAACAGATCCGTCTTCAAGTAAACGATATACAGAAAGAGAAGGTAAGTTTTCGGTAAGCGGAGCAAGTGCTCTAAAGTCATTGCCTTGCAGAGAAATTTCCTTACCTGAGTTTAGTTGAACTCGCTCTGAGTAGGTCCCAAATTGATGGTATAGACCAATGATTTTTTGTTTTTTATTACAAGACACCAAAGTAAAAACTAAAACTGCCGAAATAAAAAACAAAAGCAGGGTTTTGATTTTATTCATTGTTCCTCCACTTTATAGATTTTATTTAAAGAACTTATTAGTTCTTTTTTGATTTCTATGAAAGTTAGTGTTGATGCTACAGGTTTAACTACAACTATTGTTAAAAAACTTAATTTGCATTGTTTATAGTTTCTCAAAATATTTCTGATTTGTCTTTTAATTTTGTTGCGTTGAACAGCGTTGCCAAATTTTTTACCGATAGAGATTCCAAACCTGGAGTGCGACTCAGGTGTTAATTTAAACACAACCCTGAAGTGGGGGGTGCTGAATTTCTTGCCAGTTTTAAATACTTGGTCAAACTCTGTGTATTTTTTAACTCTGTATTTTTTTTCCATAATGTGTATAAAAAAACCACCTTAAAATATTTAATTTAAAAATATTTATCTGGTGGTTGGGTTCAAATATTTAATTAAATTATTTTTGGTGTTTAGTGTCACTAACTGTTAAAACTAAACGTCCTTTTGCACGTCTTCTTTGCAGAACTCTACGGCCATTTGCTGTGCTCATTCTTTCCATAAAACCGTGTGTGCGTGCTCTTTTAATTTTACTTGGTTGATATGTTCTTTTCATATTAGTCCTTTCAAACAATGCTCTTAAAAGTTTAACACACCGCGGCTTTTTTTGCAATTTTTTTAATGCAAAAATTGAGATATTCAGTGTGTTTTTACCGCCTTTTGATAGATTGTTTGTTATCCACAAAAAACAATTTTAGCCACAATGTGGATAACTCTAGTGTGGAAAGCAAAATGTGGAGATGTGGATAAGTTCGTGAAAATCGGCTATTTAAAGGGTTTTTTTGTCTAATTTATCCACATTTTTATCCACATTTACATAAGTAAAGTGGAGTTATCCACAAAAAATGTGGATAGCCTAAATTGTTTTTATTTACCTTATGTTGCTAAAATATTTACACAAAAGGAGAACTTATGGACAGCGACGTAAAAAAACTGTGGTCTGACATTATCAATCAACTTAAAAACGAAATTGAGGAAGAGAGTTTCGACTCGCTTTTCGGGACGAAAACAAGTATTTACAGGGTAGACAACAACATTGTCTATATTTTGGTTGACAATGATTTTGTCAAAACCAGACTTTCTGTGTATCACAGCGAAAAAATTAACGAAATCGCGGCTACTCTATTTCAAGAGACTCCTTTATCATTTAAATTTATTACAGAAACTGACCTTGAATACGAAAAGGAAAAGGAAAGTCCTGCTGCTTTTGAAACTGACAGTTATCTAGATAGTAAGTTAAACCCAAAATACACATTTTCCAACTTTGTGGTTGGAGTTTCTAACTCTTTTGCCTATCGCTGTGCAATATCAGTTGCAGAACAACCCGCTTCAACCGGCAATCCTTTCTATATTTCAGGGGCAGTTGGAGTCGGAAAAACTCACCTAATGCACGCTATTGGCAACGAAATGATTAAAAACAACCCAAATTTAAAGGTTCTCTACATTCCAGCAAGTACTTTTGTTGAAGAATTTACTAGTGTTTTTTATGGAACAGATAAAACCAACCGCATGCAGCAGTTTAACAAGAAATTTAAATCTTTAGACTGCCTGTTGATTGACGATATTCAAATGATAAGTGGGGCTGAGAAAACCCAAAATGAGTTTTTTAAGTTATATGAACATCTCCATAACTCAAATAAACAAATAGTTTTAGCCTCTGACCGCAAAACTAGTGAACTGCAAAACATCCACTCTCGCCTAGTTTCTCGCTTTGCGTGGGGTTTGACTGCCAGTATTGAAGTTCCAAACGATGAACATCGTGTGTCTATTTTGAAAAGAAAAGCCAGTGAAATGTTTGCACCAGAAACTGCAAGTCAAATTGGCGAAGACATTTTGATGTATATAGCAAAAGTTATTAAAACCAATGTCCGAGATTTAGAGGGTGCTTTGTATTCGTCTATCATGAACTGCACTATGTCCAACATTCCTATCAACTTAGAAAACGTCAAAGAAGCTATTCGCGTGCTTATTAACGCACAGACTGAGACTTTTGTGCCAAAGGCTTCAGTTGAAAAAGAAGTTAACAACATAATTTCGGTGGTTGCTAAATACTATGAACTGCAGCCTTTTGACATTCTTTCGCTGAAAAAAAGTTACAAAGTTGTCACCGCTAGACACATTTGTATGTATTTAATTCGTCAACACTACAACTTGGTTTTTACAAAAATCGCGAAACTTTTTAACCGTAAAGACCACACCACTGTGATATCTGCTGTTGAAAAAATTCAAAAGGAAATCAGTGAACAAGTTGAGTTGAAAAAAGCCATTGAAGATATTGAAAAGAAACTCGGAATTTTGAAATAAATTTTGATTTAAAAGACGGTGTCTCCGTCTTTTTTTATTGGAATTGTTGCTTGCTGAAATGTGGAAAACTTACATAAATGTGGATAAGATGTGGACAGTGAAATGTGCTTAATTTGGACGAAATTTGCGTTTTTTTCGCCCTTATAATATAATATTATAGGTGATTGAAATAGTGGTTTTTGAAGTTATCCACATTTCCACTTTTCCTAACAATAGTAACTAAATAATAAAATTAAAAAAGGAATTTTTATGAACTTTAAAATCAAAACAGAAACCTTAATTGAATATATCAACTTGGTTGCTAAAGCCTTACCAAACAAAAGTCCAAGACCACTTAGCGAAAGTATCAAATTCTCGGTCAAAAAAGACTCAATTAAAATATTTGCTAACCACAAAAATCTAGAAATTATGGCAATAGTTGATACCGACATTGAAGTACTCGCAGAAGGCAATGCAATATTAGATGGTAAAACCATTTTAAACATTATTAAGTCGCCAGGCATTGCTCTGCACGAAGAAGTTCAGTTCATGCAAATTTCTGAATACCAGGTGTTGATAATTGCCGGAACTTCTGAGTTTAGGCTAAATGCTTTAAACTACGACCTTGAACACTTAATTTTTGAAGAAGATGAAAAGCCTATTTTAATTTCTAGCGAAGATTTAGCAATCTCTTTAAAAGAAGTAGTTTACTGCACGGCAGATCCTGACGCTAAACCAAGAATAGTTTGTTTAACTGGTGTGAACTTTGCGTTTAGCGAACGTAGATTAACGCTAACCGGTAGCGACAACGCTAGACTTGCCCAAAAACGCTTAGAAGTTAACTCAAAGAAAAACTTGAATTTAACTATACCTGCTGAATCTATTAAAGAACTACTTAAAATTCTTGAACAGACTAAAGGCGATGTTGAAATTTCTGTGAATCCACTTTGTTCAAAAGTGTTGTTTGTAATTAAAAATGTCTTCTTTCAAACCGCTGTGCTTTCAGATAAATACGGTAATCTAAACAGCGCTACTCAATTTGAAACTAAACTCTCAATTCCTTTAAAAACCGTTGAGTTTAGCAATGCCCTTAAAACAATTTCGGCAGTTACTGACAAATCAAAGTCAACTTACTTAATTAACTTCACCTTAAAACCGAACAAAACTTGCGAAGTTGCAACTTCTGAAAACGGAAAAGGCTCATCTCGCGCTATTTTAATTCCAGCGGGCGAAATTTACAATCAACTAGCCGAGACCTTCTTGATGATTTTCTCTCTTAAACACCTGCAAGAGGCAATTTCTGTCTATGAAAGTCTTGGCATTGAAGAACTTGCTCTTGAGTTTTACTCAAATGACCGGGCAGTTCGAATTACTTCACTAGAAGAACCCGAACTAGTTACTCTAATCACTCCACTTAATAATTTTTAATAAAAGGAAGTAAAAACTATGAAACAAATTAAAATTGAAAACATTGAAATCATCAGACGCACCCCTAAGGCTGTGTTAGTTGGATTCCCTTTAGAATCTGAATACAACAAATACGCAGTCTGGTTTCCAAAATCTAAAGTCAACATTAAAGGCAAAACCGCTTTAATTACTTTAGTTGGAGACGAATATCAATTAGTTTTCAAAGAAACCCCGCTGCTTGACCGCAAGGCAATTGCTAAAGGTTTCTTAACCGAAATTATTGAAGAAGAAAACTAAAAATTATCTATATTTCTGCGTTTATATTAAGTTTAGTTAAATAAAGGTGCGATTTCCAAGCGCCTTTATTTAATTTTTAAAAACCTTTAACAAAACAACAACGAAGATATGTAATTTATTTAAAAACACAAGGAGACTAACTTATGGAAAGTAATAACAATTATGGCGCTGAAAACATACAGGTCTTAGAAGGTCTGCAAGCCGTTCGCAAACGACCTGGAATGTATATTGGTTCAACCGGACCAACTGGACTACATCACTTAGTTTGGGAAATTGTAGACAACTCAATTGACGAAGCACTTGCTGGTTTTGCTGACCGAATTCATGTTGAAATTCTGCCAGGTGAGTTAATTCGCGTTTCTGACAATGGCCGTGGAATTCCGGTTGATGTGCACCCTAAAACCAAAGTTTCAACCGTTGAAACTATTTTAACTGTCTTGCACGCCGGTGGCAAGTTTAACAACGACTCATATAAAGTTTCGGGTGGCTTGCATGGAGTGGGGGCAGCGGTAGTTAACGCTCTTTCTTCAAGTTTAGTTGTTGAAGTTAGCCGCAACAACACACTTTACCGTCAAGAGTTTGCCTACGGCAACGCAGTTAGTGATTTAATTGACACCAAAGTCCCAACTACAGGCACCGGAACCACTATAACTTTTGAGTTTGACCGTTCAATTTTTGCAGAGTGCGAAGCATATGACTTTGAGACCTTGCGTGTGCGCGTACAACAACTTGCTTTCTTAAATAAAGGCTTAACAATTTCAATTACAGACAAAAGGCAAGATGAACCTACAGAGCACGTTTATCGCTATGAAGGCGGGTTAAACGAATACGTGGCTTTTTTAAACGGCCAAAAAGCCAGAATCAACAAAGAAACCATCTACATTGAAACTACTGCTGAAAACACCACTGTTGAACTCGCAATGCTTTACAACGACACCTACACGCCAAATATTTTAAGTTTCGCTAATAACATCTTAACTAAAGAAGGTGGAATGCACGAAGATGGACTTAAACTAGCACTTTCTCGTGTAATTTCAAAATACGCTACTGACAACAATTTAATTAAGAAAACCGACCAAATTTTGGGCGAAGATACCAGAGAAGGTTTGATTGCTGTTTTATCTGTTAAACTACCTGAACCTCAATTTGAAGGACAAACTAAAACTAAACTTGGAAACCCTTATGTTCGCCCGCTAGTTAGTCGTTTAGTTGGCGAAGGTTTGGAGAAATTTTTACTTGAAAACCCACAAACCGCAAAGGCTATCGTTGAAAAGTGTTTAATGGCTTCTAAGGCTAGACTAGCGGCTCGCCGAGCAAAGGAAGCAACCCGCCGCAAAAGTCCACTTGACAATCTAGGGTTTGCCTCAAAACTAGCAGATTGCCGCAACAAGTCACCTGAAAACACCGAACTATACATTGTGGAAGGAGATTCTGCGGGAGGTTCTGCAAAGCAAGGCAGAAACTCAGAATTTCAGGCTATTTTGCCACTACGCGGAAAAGTGCTAAACGTAGAAAAAGAACGTCTTGACAAAGTTTTGGCTAACAACGAGTTAAAATCTCTGTTTTTAGCAATTGGCTGCGGTGTGTCTAGTGATTTTAACGCAGACAACGCTAGATATCACAAAATCATTATTATGACCGATGCCGATGTGGACGGTGCACATATTAGAACCTTGCTTTTGACTTTCTTTTTTAGACACATGCCAGAACTTATTAACAGAGGCTATGTTTACATTGCTCAGCCTCCACTTTTTAAAGTTCAACAAGGCAAAAAAATTAACTATATCTACAAAGAAAATGAACTTGAACCTCTACTTGCTCAACTTGATGGTAAATATACAATTCAGCGCTACAAAGGTTTGGGTGAAATGAACCCAGAGCAACTTTGGGAAACCACGATGAATCCAAAAAACAGAACCTTGCTTAAAGTTGGAATTAACGACGCAGCATTAGCAGATCACACTTTTGATATGCTGATGGGTGACAATGTTGAGCCAAGACGTGAGTTTATCCAAGAAAACGCTAAGTTTGTGAAAAACTTAGACATCTAAAGGAGCACACCATGCTTAATTTTTTAGACGAAGAAAAAATAGAAACAGAACTTACAGACGTGAGTTTAGAAGAACACAGTGTAGACGAAGAGGAAGTGGAAGATTTTGAAACTAATCTTGCTGATTTTAAAGACGCGAAAGAAGAGCCAGTTGAAATAGTAAGTGAAATCAAAGACTCGTTTTTAGACTACGCAATGTCAGTTATCGTTGACCGAGCACTGCCAGACGTCAGAGACGGGCTTAAACCAGTGCAAAGAAGAATTCTTTACGCTATGAATGAACTTAACATTTTGCCAGGCTCTGCACACAAAAAATCGGCTCGTATCGTCGGTGAAGTGATTGGTAAGTACCACCCTCATGGTGACTCATCTGTATACGAAGCGATGGTTAGAATGGCCCAAGACTTTTCGTATTTATACCCTTTAGTTGATGGACACGGTAACTTTGGTTCAGTTGACGGAGACGGCGCCGCTGCTATGCGTTATACCGAGGCTAGAATGTCTAAGGTTGCCCTTGACTTAGTCAGAGACCTTGAAAAAGAAACAGTTGACTTTGCAGATAACTACGACGGTAGCGAAAAAGAACCAAAAGTCTTACCTGCACGTTTTCCGAATTTACTTGTAAACGGAGTTAAAGGTATAGCCGTTGGTATGGCGACATCCATCCCGCCACACAACATGCAAGAGATACTTGCGGGTACCATAGCACTGATTGACAACCCAGACCTGCCGCTTACTGAATTGATGAATATTATTAAGGGCCCTGACTTTCCAACAGGTGGAGAGATTCTTGATTTAAATGGCTTGCATCGTGGTTATCTAACAGGGCAAGGCCGCGTGGTTATTCGCTCAATTGTTGACATTAACACTACCAAGAGCGGAAAATCACAAATTATTATTAAAGAAATTCCTTATCTAGTAAACCGTAAACTACTCATTGAAAAAATCTCTGAACTGGTCAAAGAAAAAGTAGTTGACGGAATTGTTGGGATGGCCGATGAGTCCAACCGCAAAGGTACTCGCATAGTTTTGGACTTAAGAAGAGACGTGATTCCAGAAGTAGTTTTAAATAACTTATATAAATACAGTCAACTGCAGTCTAGTTTCGCGATTAACATGATAGCCCTTGTTAACGGAGTTCCAAAACAACTTGGGCTTATTCCAATACTTCGCAACTTTGTTGAGTTTCAAATTGAGTTGTTGATTCGCAAAACCAAGTTTGAATTAAAGAAAGCAGAGGTTAGAATTCACATTATAAAAGGGCTTATTAAAGCGCTTTCAGCAATAGACCTTTGTGTTAAACTAATCAAAGAATCCAAGACTCCAGAAATTGCTAAAACTAAATTGATTGAAAACCTGAACATTGATGAAGTTCAGGCAAAAGCAATTTTGGCCTTGACCTTGCAGAGACTAACAGGTCTTGAAATTGAAAAAATTCACGAAGAGCACCAAGAATTGCTTGCAAAAATTGAGTACTACAACTTAATTTTAAGCAGTTCAGACAAACAAAAAGAAATCATTAAAGGCGAACTTAGTGAACTAATTGCTAAATACAACAAGCCGCGTAAGTCTATTTTGAACTTCTCAACTTCTCTAGATATTGAAAACGAAGACTTAATTCCACGTAGAGATGTAATTATTACAGTTACTGAAAACGGCTATGTTAAGCGAATAGACGCAGATCAGTATAGAGTGCAATCTAGAGGTGGAGTTGGGGCAAGCGGAATTAAGGTCAATGAAGATGACAAAGTTCAAGTGATTTTAAAAACCAACTCACACGACCAAATTTTAATCTTTACTAATTTTGGTCGTGTATATCAACTAAAAGCCTTCAAAATCCCTGAAGCCTCAAAACAAGGCAAAGGTCTACCGTTAGTTAACTTAATTGATTTTCAAGAAAACGAACATTTTCAATGTATTACTAATTTAGCCCCAGATTTAGAAAATGGTTATTTGTTTTTCTTAACTAAAGGCGGAAAGATTAAAAAGACTCCAGATAGCGAGTTTAGCCGCGTAAACTCAAACGGTAAAAAAGCTATTCAATTGGTTGAAGACGATGAACTACTTCAAGCCGTGCACTTTGAAGGTAATCCTTTTATTATGATTGCCACCAAACAAGGTCAAGCCTTGAAATTCAAATCTGATACCCTTCGTCCACTTGGCCGCGCGTCTCAAGGTGTGCGCTCAATTTCTTTAACAGAGGGTGATGAAATCATTTGTTGCTCTATTGTTAAAGACGACGAAACCGATGTTTTAGTAATTTCGGAACTTGGCCTTGGTAAGCGAACTCAGGCAAAAGAATACCGTACAACTTCGCGAGTTGGTAAAGGTGTTAAGACTATGAAGATCACAGAAAAAACCGGTAGTCTGGTAGCATTGATTGTTGCAACTGACCAACAAGACTTAATTGCTTCAACTAATTTAGGCGTAGTAATTAGAACCCCTATTGTCGAGATTTCCAGAACTTCGCGCAACACCCAGGGCGTTAAAATTATCAAGCCAGCAGAAGGCTCAAAGGTCCAAACTATTACTTTAGATGAGTCTTTTCAAGAAGCCGATAAATTGCCTCAAAGTGAGACAGAAAGCGAGTAAGCATAGATGTTTGATCTGAATTATTTACAAAAAAACTTTAAAAAAGTTCAAGCCAAGTTAGCGTTAAGACCTAACTTCAACAAAGAAGAGTTTGCCAAACTACCTAAACTAATCTCAAACAAACGAAAGGTTCAGGCAGAGATTGACAACTTAAGAGCCAAGAAAAATACGCTAACCGCACAAATCCCCGAACTTAAAAAACAAGGCAAAGACATTTCTTTGGTGCTAGCCGAAAGTAAAGAGTGCGGCGAAAAAATTGCCACGCTTACTCAAGACTTTGAAGTTGTTTCTAAAGAACTTGAAGACTTGATTTTAGATCTGCCAAATATTCCCGACAGCGAAGTAACTTTCGGCAAAGATGAAAATGAAAATACTGTAATTAAAACTTACCTTGAACCTACAAAATTTGACTTCACTCCAAAGGATCATGTTGCTTTAAATGAGCGACTTGGGATGTTTGATTTTGAGCGCGCAGGCAAAGTTGCAGGTGCTAGATTTGTCTACGACATCGGACTTGGCGCAAGACTAGAGAGAGCGCTAATTTCTTTTATGTTAGATCTGCACTCTAAACGCGGCTACATTGAGTGTATTCCACCTTATTTAGTGTCAAAAGACTCAATGTATGCAACTGGTAAGTTTCCTAAGTTTATGTCAGAGGCTTACCACCTTGAAGATACTGAACTTTATTTAAATCCGACTGCAGAGATTCCAATGATTGACATGTATAGAAACGAAATTTTGGATTTTGGTGTTTTGCCACTTAAGTACTGCGCCTACTCAACTGCTTTTAGACCAGAAGCAGGAGCTGCTGGTAAAGACACAAAAGGTCTAATTCGTCAACATCAATTTCACAAAGTTGAACTAATTGCTTTCACTAAACCAGAAGAAAGCAAAAAAGAACTTAAGAAAATGTTAAAAGAAGCAGAACTAGTTTTGCAAAAACTTGAGTTGCCTTACCGAGTTGTTAGATTGTGCTCAGGTGATTTAGGTCATTCTATGTCATTAACTTATGACATTGAAGTTTGGCTGCCCGGACAAAACAAATATAGAGAAATCTCTTCTGTATCAACAGCCAATGACTACCAAGCAAGACGTGCTAATATTCGTTTTAAACGTACAAAAGACGCGAAAACTGAGTTCGTGCATACTTTAAACGGTTCAGGTGTAGCAGTTGGTAGATGCGCGATTGCTGTAATTGAAAACTACCAACAAGCAGATGGCACAATTTTAATCCCTAAAGTATTGCAAAAATATATGGGAGTTAAAGAAATTAAACCAATAAAATAAAAGACACATTTTAAGTATTTTACAAACAATGATAACGATAATAACAAAAGCGATTACAAAAGCTCTTCCTGGTTCGATTGCTAAAAAAGCTGTTGCTGAAAGCGCTATTGACCAAGTTTCAAACCTTTTTGCAGATTTCATAAAGGGATTCTTATAATGCATATTCTTAGTTTAAAGTTAACAACTCCATTGTTAACTTCTCTTGCAACTACTTTATATATTAGTTTAGCAACTATTTATTCGGGTCATACGGCTACTTATTTTTCATATTCAGTTTATGCAGGAAGACTGTTAAAAGAAGACCTATTTTTCAAAGAGAATAATATAGCAAGACCAAAAATGTGGGTTTTTTCATACTTTTTCATTTTTAATATGGTCTTTGATATTATCACTAATATAATTTTTATTTTCATTATGTCTAAAAAAAATTTTTATGTATACTTGATGGTTGGATATTCGCTTCTAAAAATTTTTATTACAGTATGTATTGCAACATATTATGATTTAATAGATTTATATTATCGAAGAAAGGACCGTATTACAAATAAATATAAACATTTAGCAATTAAAAAAATATTAGAAACTAATCCAAATTTTCTTTAATCCGTCCCTCTCAAGATAAATTTATCAACCAGCGTTAACATTTCTGCTTTAGTTATTTTGATCATATATTTCTTATTATTTTAAATTACTAATTAACCACATAAATTATTTCTTTTTAAAAGAGGATTAGCAAAGACTGTTTTTTAATAGACGTTCAATTTCTTTAAAATCAATAGGTTCAATTTCAAAGCGTTGAGTTTTAAACTCAAGACCAGTATATCTTGGAATCACGTGAATGTGAAAATGCATCACCTGTTGATTTGCTAACTTGCCTGCGTTTGTATAGATATTTACACCTTTAGCACCTAAAGCAGTTTGCATACTTTGTGCGATTTTTTGGCTAACTTTAGTTAAGTGCATCAAGGTTTCTGCGTCTACATCTAAAAAATTACATGCATATTTCTTTGGTATTACTAGAGTGTGTCCTTTACTTAGTGGATTTATATCTAGAAAAGCCAAACACAAATCATCTTCATAAACTATACTTGCAGGAATTTCTCTATTGATTATTTTACTAAAAATTGTTTCCATTATTACCTCGTTTTTTAAAAATTATACTAAATTCAAAAAGGAGTTGCAATGAAAGACAGAGTTATAGTAGACCCGATTTATGGCTACGTTATTTTAAAAGAAGACATCATTAAGCGCTTAGTTGACACCAAATTTTTTCAAAGGTTGCGCCGTATTTATCAAATGGGCAATTCCTTTTTTGTATTTCCTTCTGCTGTGCACACTAGATTTTCACACTGTCTTGGGGTTTATGAACTTGCAAGACAAATTTGTGAAAAACTGCCAATTTCTAAAAGAGAGCAACTAATTTTAATGGTGTCTGCATTACTTCATGACATCGGACATGGTCCTTTTTCACATTTGTATGATAGCCTAGTTAACGGAGTTCACGAAATAAGGGGCGCTTACATTATTGCAAACGACCCCGAGATTAGCGGTATTTTAAATGAAGTTGACAAAGAGTTTGTCAAAGACGTTTGCTCAGTCTTAACAAAAGACAAAAGATTTCCTTTACTTGAATCTATACTATCTAGTCAACTAGACATTGACAGACTAGACTACTTAAAAAGAGATGCGTATTTTGCTGCAGTTAAAACTGGCGACATAGACTCAACAAAACTAATTAACAGTCTAACTGTGCACGATGGTAAATTATGCTTTAAAGAAAGTGCAGTATACGCAATTGAAAATTATTTAATTTCTCGCTATCACATGTATATGCAGGTGTATCTACACCCTAGCGTAATTGGTCGAGATTTTAATTTAATAGAGATTTTTAAAGACATTGAAAGTGTTCATGACACCCTACTTAAAAAAGTTTTAAAATCGCCTAACAACCCAGATTTAGAATTATTTTTAAATTTAGACGATGCATATTTTTTAACTTATTTTAAACAACTTAGCAAAAGTAATTCGCCAGTCGCTAAGTTAGCAAGTGAATTCATATATCGCCAAAACTGGCAACCAAAAGAATTCACTGGTGAAAAACCAAATGGTGTAATTTGGGAACTTAAAAAACAAATTTATGATTTTCAAAGAGAACCTATTTTACTTTTAACTCAAGATAAGCAAATAGTTAAACTACAAGACTACTCGGATTTTGTTGCAAACTTAGCAAAACGCGCAAAAGTTGTAAAACAATATACTTGGGGTTAATAATGCAAGTATTTGTAGTTGAAGGAAAAAACGATATTAAAGTTGTCAAAAGCGTATTTCCTGAAAGTGTCTGTATTAAAACTAACGGCCTTGGCATTAACAAGACAACTATTGACCAACTCAAAAGCCTTGAAAAAGACAACGAAATAATTGTAATTACAGATCCTGACAGCGCCGGCACTAAGATTAGAAACATTGTTTTATCAGAAATCCCTTCTGCGACTTTTTTAGATTTACCTAAAGACAAATGTATTAAAAAGCACAAAGTTGGGCTAGAAAACTTATCTAAAGAAGATTTCTTAAAAATACTAAATACTGGTAAATTGCTTAATAAGGCTGTTTTAAAGTGTAATAACTTTTCTTTATCAGATTTATTAGAACTAAAATTAACTGGTCCTGATTGCAGAGTAAACAAAAGTAAACTACACTCCCTGCTTGGTATTTATCACTTCAATACAAAGCAACTTCTGAATTTCTTAAATAATTCAAATTACTCAAAACAACAATTAAAAGAGGTTTTAAATGCATAAGTTCAAAAAACATTTTGGCCAAAACTTCTTAAATGATTTAAACATTTTAAACAAAATAGATGCTGAAGTTAGACCAGATTTAAATATTTTAGAAGTTGGACCAGGAGAAGGCGCACTTACCAAAATTCTTTTAAAAAAATCAAAATCAGTCTTTTCTGTAGAAATAGACAAAGAGCTGGCAACGAAACTAACAGACCTTAAAAATCAGCACAAAAACTTTAATTTCATTATCTCTGATTTTCTTGAATATAGCCTTACTGGGCAAAATTACGATATTGTGATTGGCAATATTCCCTACTATATATCTTCAGACATTATCTTTAAAATCATCAATAGCCAGGTTTCTGAATTTATCTTAATGGTTCAAAAAGAATACGCTGATAGACTGGTAGCCATTGTTGGTTCTTCAGAATACTCAAAGTTAAGCGTTTCAGTTCAAAGTTTCTTTGAAGTTAAAAAAGCGTTCACTGTTTCTAAAAACTGCTTCTATCCTGTTCCAAAAGTAGATAGTGCAGTTGTTTGTTTTCAAGCAAAACAAGCGTTGATTTCAGAAACCCAAAAACAAGAGTACTTTGAGTTCTTAAAAACTTGTTTCTTTTCTAAACGAAAAACTTTGTTTAATAATTTGCTTAAAACTAAAATTAAAAAACAAGATATTTTAAATGTTTTTAAAGACCTTGAAATCAATCAAAACATCAGAGCAGAAAAACTGACGGCAATTGAGTTTCAAAACTTGTTTTTAAGGTTGACCAAAATTAAGGAGGAAATATGAAAGCAAAGGCTTATGCCAAAATCAATCTAGATTTAAGAGTGGGTGAGGTAATGGAAAATGGTTTGCATGAAATTGTTTCTATTGTTGCACCAATTTCTTTACATGACAAAATTTGGGTTAAATTGACAAACAAATCCACAAACCATATCGTTTCTAAAACTCCTTGGTTTAAAGTAGATAAACTAAGTCAGTTTTTAACTGACTTTCAAACTGAGTTTCAACTTACTAAAAAAGTAGTATTGTCAATTCAAAAAAGTATTCCGCTAGGCGCTGGACTAGGCGGTCTTAGTACTGTGCTTGCAACTCTTTTAAATTGTTTGTCTTCTTTATATAAGTTAGATTTAACGCTGATGCAAAAAGCAGACTTTATTGAAAAATACGGACAAGACTGCGTTTACTTTTTAAAACCGCTTCCAGGTGTGATGCTAAAAACCGGTTCAACCGTTGAGTATCTCGGTAAATGTCCTTTTAAGTATGTGCATTTAAAAAACTTTAATGAGCCTTTTGAAACCGCTCGCATGTATCAAAAAGTAAAACCTTCTGAAATTGACACCGAGAAAGTAAAAGAACTAATTAGGTTATTTAATGAAGGTAAAACTGATGAGTTTTGGGCGAGTGTTCAAAATGACTTTGATGATATTTATGAACTGAAAAACCCTGAAGAACAGGCTGTATATCTTGCACTTAAAAAAGTATGCTTTAAACTACAGACTACTGGTTCCGGTTCTTCTGTTTATACACTTGATGGGAATTTTGAAGATAAACAAATTAAATATCCTGCAATTTCTTATTTTAAGAGATACAAATTTTTAAACTACCAAAACATCCAATTTAGCAAACAATCTGCTTTTAAAAAAATTCTTTATTTTTTGCAAAAACTTATTTTTATTTGAAATTGACCCCATTTCCTGCGTATATGAAATGGGGTGTTTTTTATATGGTGCATGCAAAGTATAAACAGGAAAAATCATGCAACCCACTTCACTGTTTATCACAAATTATGCATTTAGCACGATAGACTAATCACTAAAATCGCAAAATGGAAAACATATTTTAAGTAAAAAAAACGATTGAAAACTTTACTTAAAACCGATACACTTAGGCTAAGTAAAATAAACTTAACTTAAAAAGGTGAAATTATGAAACTAGAAACCGACAGAGCGGGCGTTTTAAAAAAGATGCAAAGTGGCTATGAATGTTTTGTTCCACACGATTTAAAACGTTTGAAATTGAATATAGATTCAGAACTTCAAAGCCTAATCAATAAGGCTAACTTGCTTTTAGGAAGATTAGACGGAGTGGCTACAACTCTACCAGATATTGATTTATTTGTTTCCATGCACGTACAAAAAGAAGCAGTTATTAGTTCGCAAATAGAAGGCACGCAAGCATCACTGATTGATGTTTTACAAAAAGGCAGAAAACGCGAAAAAATCAAAGATACCGCTGAAATTGTAAATTATGTCAAGGCAGCCAGATACGCTTTTAATAGATTAAAAGAACTACCGCTATGCATACTACTAATTAAAGAAACTCACTCTATTTTGTTGTCAGATGTTCGGGGCAGTGAAAAACTACCAGGGGAGTTAAGAAGATCTCAAAACTGGATTGGCTACGCTGGATGTACATTAAGTACTGCTACTTTTGTACCACCAGCCCCTGCTGAAATGGAAAGCGCTTTAAGCGCTTTAGAAAAATATATTCACGAAGACAGCACTATTTCTGATTTAGTTAAAATTGCGTTAATTCATTACCAATTTGAAACAATACATCCGTTTTTAGATGGAAACGGCAGAATAGGCAGACTACTGATAATACTATTCTTAAAAGAACATGGTTTGATTGAATATCCAGTTCTTTATTTAAGTTATTTTTTTAAAAAAAATAGAACCAGGTACTACGAACTTTTAAATAACGCTCGCGTAAAAGGTAAGTTTGAAGAATGGGTTTTATTTTTCATAAAAGGAATTTGTGAAGTATCTGAAGATGCAATTGTGTCTATTCAAAAAATTACAAGACTTAAAAAAACAGACATAGAAAAAATCAGAAAAGTGGCAAAAGGAAACATCTCAAATTTACTTAGCGTATACGAATACCTATTAAAACACCCTATTTTAGAGGCCAAAGATATTTGCAATTTTTTAAATTTTAGTAAGCCAACTGTCAATAATTTACTAGAAACTTTAGTAGACCTCGAAATACTTGAACTTCTTGAAGATAAACAAAGATATAAGCAGTATGTGTATAAACAGTATGTTGATATTCTTGCTGAAGGAACTGCATTAGAGTAAGAACTAAAAAACACTTAAACAAAGTTAAAAACCCCATTTCCAATTATCTAGGAAACGGGGTTTTTTATTTTTAACCTAAGTTAATTAACGGTTGTAGAACTCAACGATAAGTTGTTCGTTAATTTCTTGAAGCACTTCTTTTCTTTCAGGGAAACGCACAAAAGTTGCTGTTTTTTTGTTTTCGTCTAACTCAACAAATTCAAAACTTCTGAATTTAGCCTCTAGACTTTCTTTAACAACAAGTAAATCTTTTGAACGTTCTTTTAAAGAAATAACTTGACCTGGTTTTAGGCGCATTGATGGAATATCTGCTTTTTTTCCATCAACCAAAATGTGTCCGTGGTTAACAAGTTGTCTTGCTTGTTGGCGAGTTCTGGCAAGACCTGCTCTATAAACTAAGTTATCTAGTCTAGATTCTAGCAGCTTGATGAAGTTTTCACCTAAGTTACCAGCAAGTTTTTTAGCCTCATGGAAAGTTTTGACAAATTGTTTTTCAGATACACCATAAGTAAATCTAACTTTTTGTTTTTCATTTAACTGAGAACCATAGTCAGATACTTTGGCGCGTCTTTTGCCGTGTTGACCAGGAGCATATGCTCTCTTTTTTAGTTCTTTGGCAGTTTCTGAAACTGAATAGCCTAAACGACGAGATTTTTTCCAAGTTGATCCTAAGAAACGTGACATATATTTTTACCTCCTTATAGAATAAGTCAGCAAAACGCCTTTATTTAACTTTATAATCTTTAAATTGCCTCATTTGTAAAGCAATAAACAAACTACTACACACTAAGTTAAAGATATTTAAAACAAATAAATGCGTGCTTTAACAATCATTAAGTATACAACAGTTTAGTGATTTTAGCAATTGCGATATATTTCCCAGTTTATTTCTAATCTTTATTTTTGGGTTATGCAAGGTATAAATTCAAATGTTATTTTTGTTAGGTGATATTTGCAAGTAAATGGTATCATTGACACAAAAGGACAGTGATATAGATGAGCAAAACTTCAAATATTTGTGTAAAAGTTAATAATGATGTCAAAGCGCAGGCAGAGGCTGTGCTTGAAAGATTAGGTATTTCAATGTCAGTCGCAATTTTTGTTTTTCTTAAACAAGTTATTGCACAAAACGGATTGCCTTTCGATGTTAAGGTTCCTCTTAATAAACCAATTTCTATTTCAGATTTAAAAGAAGATGATTTTAACTTAGAACTAGAAAAAGCAGAAAATGATTTTAAAAATGGCAGAGTATATAGCCTAGAAGAAGTGAAAAAAGAGTTATTGAAAGATTTAGACTATGGCGCATAAAGTCTCAGTTTTTATCTCTCCTTTATTTTTACCAAGATTTTTTAAAGTTTCAAGTTAGTCTTTTAAGCAGCCGAGTGGACACACAATTACTCCGTCTGAACGAACATACGCAGTGTCGCTTGTAGTGAGTATCATTAAAAAATTAGGTTCTTTCATTTTAGGGGACAGTAAAGACTTTAATTTAAGTAAGTTTTTAGCGCCTTCTTCAATTCTAACGCTGTTTCCTATTTTTACTTCAATTAGTCCGAAATCTCCGTTATCTAGATACACTACAGCGTCGCATTCAAGTCCGTTTTTATCACGGTAGTGATAAACTTTTCCGTTTAATTTTTCAGCGTATATTTTAAGATCGCGAACTGCCATGTCCTCAAAAAGTAGACCAAAAGTCTTGAGATCGTTTAAAAGAGAACCTGGCCCTAGTTCCAAGGCTCTGGCGGCAATTGATGGACAAATAAAGTGTCTTGTTGGTGCAGTTCTAATTGCTGTTTTACTGCGCAAATTAGGGTTCCAGGCTTGAATGTCTTCAATAATGAAGTTTTCTTTAAATAACTCTAGATAAGAAAGAATAGTGATGTTAGAAACAAAAAGGTTATCATTTTCTTTTATGTCGTCCATTAAAGTTTTAATTGAACATTGACTTGAAATGTTCCTAGCGTATGACTTTAGAGTTTTTGTGAGTTTTTGTCTGTCTCTAAAAAATCTTTTATCTTTTAAGAGGTCGCTTTGAATTAGTTGTTCAAAGTAGTCTTTTGAAATTTCTAGTGCTACTTCTTTTGAAACTCCTACGCTTTGCGGCCAGCCACCACGACAAATCAAATAGCAATAGTCTTTAAATGTTAGTTTAGATTCTTGAGTTTTGATTTTATTCCCCATAAAAAGTTCATTTAAACTAACCCCACCTATGCAGTCAAGCGACTCATATAAAGACATAGGTCTCATAATTAAAGTTGTTATTCTACCGACACCAGAATGCATAATTTGTGCTTTTTCTTTTTGCATTAAAGGTGTTGAGGAACCTGTTAAAATGAATTGACCAAATTCTCCTCTTTTGTCAACCTCTGTTCTAATATCATCCCAAATAAAAGGAATTTCTTGCCATTCATCGATGAGAAGAGGCGGTTTTTTGTCAAAAAATCCCCTAGTTCAGTTCTTGATAGTTCAATGTTTTGAGCTTTATTTTTGTTTGTTTGCATGTAGATAACGCTGTTGGCAAACTTCAAGGCGGTGGTTGACTTTCCGCAGCATTTAGGTCCTTTGATTAATAGTGCACCGCAACTTGCTAATTTGTCTTGAATTTTTTCTCAATTATGCGATTTAAATATTTTTTCATATGCACACCCGCACATACGTTTTAATTTAAAAGTCTTTTTCAATCAAGCCATTTTATAATTTGGCTTAATTTTACTTTATAATTTGGCGCGATTTCATTTTATAATTTGACGTTTTTGGTCTAAGAATTTTTTCTTATTTTCTTTAAAAAACTAAATTATTTTAACTTTTTAACTTTTCAAAAAATGCAAAAAGTTAATCTTTGAGACAACCAAGTGGGCAAATTATTACTCCATCTTCACGAGTATAGACTAAGTTGGTAGTTGTAACTACCATTAAGAAACTAGGTTGTTTTTTCTCAGGTAATAGTGCTTTTAATTTAAGTAAATTTTTAGCTGCTTCTTCAATTCCAACCGCACTTCCGAGTTTAATTTCAATTAAACCAAATTTACCATTATCAAGATAAACTACTGCATCGCATTCTAACCCGTTTTTATCGCGATAATGATAAATTGTACCGCCTAGTTTATCTACATATACTTTTAAATCGCGCACAACTAAATCCTCAAACATTAAACCGAAAGTATTAAGGTCGTTTATCAAATCATCAGGTGCGATGTTTAATGCGTTTGCTGCAATTGAAGGACAAATAAAATGTCTAGTTGGAGAAGTTCTAATTGCTGTTTTACTTCTTATGTTTGGATTCCAAGCACTGATATCTTCAATTATAAAATTCTCTCTGAAAATCTCAAGGTAGGACGCTACCGTGTTGTCTGATATTACGGTGCTTCCGTCTGATTTAACATCATTAATCAAAGTTTGAATAGAACACTCGCTTGAAATATTTCTAGCGTATGCCGCTAGCGTTTTCTTTAGTTTGTCTTTATTTCTAACTATGTCTGTACCTTCAAGCAAGTCATTTTCAATAACTTGAGTAAAATAGTTTTTTACAGTTTTTAGTGCTTTTTCTCTAGAGAGGCCAACAGATTGTGGCCAACCGCCACGACATATTAAAAAACTGTAGTCCGTTAAGTTTAATTTAGAAATCATTCCCTGTGGATAAGCACCACTAAAAAGTTCACTTAAACTTACTGAACCTGTGCTTTCTAAAGATTCAAAAAGAGACATAGGGCGCATATATATAGTAGTAATTCTGCCAACTCCTGAGTGCATAATTTGTGCTTTTTCATTTTTTGACAAAGGTGTTGACGAACCCGTTAAAATAAACTGACCAAACTTTTTTCTTTGGTCCACTTCAAATCTAACAGCGTCCCATATAAAAGGTATCACTTGCCACTCATCTATAAGCAAGGGTGGTTCTTTTGCTAAAAAAATTTTTGAAGAAGTTCTAGCAAGTGCTATATTTTGTTCTTTTTCATCAATATCCTGCATAAAAATCACGCTTTTAGCGAATTTTAACGTAGTAGTAGATTTTCCACACCATTTTGGCCCTTTAATCAATACAGCGCCACAAGTTTCAAGCGTTTCTTTTAGTTTATGTTCTATGATTCGGTTTAGGTATTCAGGCATATTTGCTCCTTTGCTATATTGTATAGCTAATTGAGTTTATAATCAACTACTTGGCAATTTGGCTTAATTCTACTTGGCAATTTGGCTTAATTCTACTTGGCAATTTGGCGTTTTTGGTTTAAGTATATTTCTTTGTTTTCATTAAAAATCTGAATTGTTTTTCATAAACTCAACTAATTTTATATGTTTTATCCCATTTCTTTTTTGTTCAAAATAATCTAAAGTCGCTACATATTTAGGAAAATTATCTTTGATTTTTTCAAGCGGTATGTACTCTCTGTTTTCAATTTCTAAGTTCGCCAAAATAGTGTAAGCGACTTGAATGTAAGCGTAATTATTTTCTAAGTCTCTCAATATAAAGTCGCATTCAAGCAGACCAATTCTCCCAACACTTACTGAGTATCCTTTACTTCTAGCAAAGACGAAAACTATATTTTCAAGACTAGGTCCGAAGTTTATTCTATTGTCTGTGTTCACAGCATAATAAAAACTCAAGTCCGCTAAATAGTATTTCTTTTCGCCTTTTAAGTATTGCTTAGATTTCATGTCAAACCTATTGCATTCATAGAGAATTTTTGCGTCAATTAAAATTTGAATGTATCTAGAAACCGTTTCTATAGTAATTGCGTAGCCAGCTTTTTTTAAATTTTTAGTTATATTAAAGAATTCCCAATTGCGGACACTATATGCCCAAAGTTTGAGCTAATTCTT
>CAUTNJ010000001.1:0-56706 GCA_963539745.1 uncultured Acholeplasmataceae bacterium | reverse complement strand
TTTTTGAAAACACTGAAAAACAAATTGAGATGCAAGACATTGAAAAAACCATTAAGTCAATTTTAAATCGCTTGGCTTTTGAGCTTAAGGTAACACTACGTTGAAAGAACAAATATATTCATACAATTTCGCCCAGTTAACGGATTATCTGGTAGAAAGTGGATATAAAAAATTTAAAGCAGAACAGATTTTCAACTGGCTGTACGCAAAAGAAAAAAAGTCTTTTAAAGAGATGAGAAATCTCTCAAAAGACTTCATTGCTTTTCTAGATGAGAACTTTGAAATAACTTTACCAACCTTAGTAATTCAAAACAAATCAAAAGACGGTACTGAAAAGTTTCTATATGCTCTTGCGGATGGTGCTTTAATTGAGTGCGTTTTGATGCACCATGACTACGGACTTTCGCTGTGCGTAACTACACAAGTTGGATGTTCAATTGGTTGTAGTTTTTGCGCAAGCGGGATACTTAAGAAAAAACGAGACTTAACGACTGCTGAGATTGTTGGTCAGGTTATGAAAACTCAAGAAGTCAAACAGTGTAAAATAAACTCAGTCGTAATTATGGGAATTGGCGAACCTTTTGATAATTTTGCAAACGTGATGACTTTCATTGATATTTTAAATTATCCAAAAGGTCTAAATATTGGTCAACGCAGAATAACTGTTTCTACTTCTGGTTTAGTTCCAAAAATTAAAGCATTTGCTGACCGCAACCTACAAGTTAACTTAGCGCTTTCTTTTCACGCTCCGTTTGATGAACTTAGAAGTAAGATTATGAAAATCAACACGATTTTCCCAATCGCTAAGTTGATCGAAGCGCTTGACTACTACTTAGCGAAAACTAATCGTCGTGTTACAATTGAGTATATTTTAATCAATGAACTTACAGACACTGTAAAGTGTGCAAAAGAACTAGTCAAATTATTTAAACAAAGAAATGTCTACATTAACTTAATTCCTTACAACGAAGTTAAAGAAGTTGTTTATAAACGCTCAACTCCAGAACGACAAAAGGCTTTCTTTGATGTTCTTAAAAACGCAGATATGGACGCAATTTTAAGAAAAGAACAAGGCCACGACATTAACGCCGCTTGTGGGCAGTTAAGGTCAGAAGTTTTAAAAAAACATGAACACAAAAATGAATGCGCTTGTAATTCGTAAAGACACAGCATTTTATAAAGTCGCCTTGTTAAACCAAGAAAATAAAATTGTTGATGCGATTGTTGCTGGTAAAAACAGATTTGTAAAAACTAATTCTGTAAAAACTAATTTCTTAAATTTATCTGAAAAGAAAGAAATTCAGTTTTTAAAACAAACTCCAAAAATCGGCGATATCGTTGAACTTAAAGACTTTCAAGGCCAATTCATTATTGAAAAAATCAAACTGCGAAAAAACGAGTTTGTCAGACCAGACTGTGCAAACATTGACCAGTTGATTTTAGTATTTTCAGTCACTGACCCTGAGTTTTCTTTTATGCTTCTAGATAATTTTTTGTTAATTTGTGCAAAAAAACAAATTCAACCTGTTTTGGTTTTAACCAAAATTGACATTGACAGTAAAAAAACTAAAAAAGTATTAACAAACCTTAAGTACTACGAAAATTATCTTAACTTAAAAGTTTTTACAGTTGACAACAACAATTTTAATTTTGGTAAGTTTGATATTTTTAAGAACAAAGTCACTATACTAACTGGTCAAACTGGAGTAGGAAAGTCTTCATTTTTAAATAACTTAATTCCTGAAATCAATCAAAAAACTGGCGAAACTTCAAAAGCACTTGGCCGTGGTAAACATACAACTAGAAACTCAGAACTTTTTAGTTATATGCACGGATACATAGGTGACACTCCTGGATTTTCATTACTAAACTCAGGAATAGTTTTAGAAACTGAGTTAAAAAAATACTATCCAGATTTTAATTTATTTAGTCAAGACTGTAAGTTTAAAAACAAATGTTTGCATTTAAACATTAAAGCAAAAGACTGCAAGGTAGTTCAACTACACGAATCTAAAGTTATTGGTGATCGTTACTTAAACTACCAAAAAATATACGCACAAATTAAACAAAGGAGAATCAAACAAAAATGAAAGTTGCCCCATCAATCTTAACAGCTGATTTTTTGAATTTAAAACAAGAACTCAAATCAATTGAAACCGCAGACCGTTTTCACATTGACATTATGGACGGAAACTTTGTGCCAAACATTTCCTTTGGACCATACATAACTAAACTTACAAACAATTCAACTACTGTCCCGCTTGACATTCACCTAATGGTAGATTGGCCGGACTTTTGGGTCGATAAGTTTAATTTAAGCAATACTTACAACATTACTTTTCACTTTGAGGCTAAAAGCAATATTTTAAAAACTATTGCTAAAATCAAAGATACTGGTAAAAAAGCAGGAATATCTATTAAACCTAAAACAGAAGTTAAAGAAATTCATCCGTTTCTTAAAGAAATAGACTTAGTGCTTGTCATGTCTGTTGAACCAGGTTTTGGTGGACAGAAGTTTATAGAAAGCGCTCTTGACAAAATTAAAGAACTAAAAGCATACCGCGAAAAACATGGACTTAACTTTGAAATTGAAGTAGATGGTGGAGTTGACTCTACAAACATTGAAAAAATCAAAGCAGCGGGTGCGGATATTGTGGTTGCGGGGAGTTATATTTTAAATCAACCTGACCGCAAAGCAGCAATTTGCTCTTTAAAATAACTGATTAAAATAATTGTCTTGTTCGGACTATTGTGTTATACTTATTAGGTATTTTTAGCAGAAATGAGGTGATTTAGTTGGCTAAAATAGTTGTTAGAGAAAAAGAAACTCTTGAAGACGCACTACGTCGTTTTAAACGCGATGTTGCCAAAGCAGGAATTATCGCTGATGCTAGAAAAAAAGAATTTTACGTTAAACCATCTGAAGAACGTAAAGCACGTCTACGTGCAAATCGTCAAAAAGCAAGACGCGCATCTAGATAAGTTAATTTAGTTTAAAAAAGAGGTTTATACCTCTTTTTTAATATAAAAATAAATTAGCAAGGAGACTAAAATATGCAAGAAAAATTAGAATTAATTAAGTTAATTTTTAAGGACGAAAAACTACACACCATTGCTGAACTTGAAAAAATGTTTCCAAAAAGAAACTTAAAACCAGGTGCATTGGTTACTCGCTTCGCTCCATCTCCCACTGGGTTTTTACACACCGGTAGTTTATTCGCATCGCTAATCTCTTGGCGTTTTGCTAAGCAAACTGACGGTGTTTTTTATGTTAGACTTGAGGACACAGATACCAAAAGAGAAATTGCTGGAACTGGTGAACAAGTTTTAAAAGAACTTAAAGACTTTGGCATTGAACCAGATGAATCTTTTTTAAAGTCAGGTGAATACGCACCTTATATTCAGTCAAAGCGAAAAATAATTTACGATTCAGTAATTGCTGAAATGATTAAAAAAGACTTAGCCTATCCTTGTTTTATGACACAAAACGAGTTAAACGAGTTAAGAAAAGTGCAAGAAGCAAACAAACAAAATCCAGGTTATTACGGTGAGTTTGCAAGAGACCGTTTTCTTACAGACAAAGAGGCTATTGCAAAAATCAAGTCAGGTGCTGATTTTGTTATTCGTTTTAAATCGCCTGGTGACGCAAATAAAAAGGTTATGGTTCGCGATTTAATTCGCGGTGATTTAGAAATTCCTGAAAACATTCAAGACATCGTTATCATGAAAAACGATGGTCTGCCAACTTACCACTTTGCGCATCTAGTAGATGATCACTTTATGCACACCACTACAATTACCAGAGGTGAAGAGTGGTTAAGCAGTCTACCTATCCATTTGCAACTTTTTGATACTCTTGGTTTTAGCCGTCCAGACTACGCACATTTACCTGTAATTATGAAAGTAGATGAAAATGGGCAACGCCGTAAACTTTCTAAACGAAAAGACCCAGAGGCCGCAGTTTCTTACTTTCTTGAGCGAGGATACCCACCACTTGCTTTTCTTGAATATTTGCTAACAATTGCTAACTCTAATTTTGAAGAGTGGCGAATTCAAAACCCTGGTAAATCTATTTTTGACTTCAACTTATCATTTGAAAAAATTAGTTTAGATGGAGCACTTTTTGACATTGAAAAAGTTAAATACTTCGCAAGAGAATACCTTGGAAATCTTCCAACTAAGCAGTTTTACAAAGAATCTTTGGCTTGGTCTGAAGTATACTCAAAAGAGCTTTACGACTTTATTTCAAAAAACCCTGAATACTTTAAACAAATTATTTCAATTGAAAGAGAAACTGAAAAACCGCGAAAAGACTACGCAAGTTTTTCAGAAATTATGCCTTTAATTGGATTTATGGATGACTCTGTTTATTTTGCTAACTTAACTAAAGACTTAGTGTTTTCAGAGAAACTTACCGATGCTCAAGTTTTAGAAATTTTAAAACAATATGAGGCTAACGCAGATATTGTTAACCTTGCATCTGAAACTGAGTGGTTTGAAGCATTTAAAGCACTATTTTCAAAACTAAAATACGCTGCTAACAAAAAAGAATATAAAGCAAACCCTGAAAACTACATTGGAATGATTGCAGATGTTGCCGAAGTTCTAAGAGTTGCTTTGGCCTTAAAAAAATCTACTCCAAACTTTTATTTAATTCAAAAAATCATGGGACCTGCCAGAATTAAACAAAGAATTTCTCAGGTTTTTGATATAATAAAAAACAGGTAAAACCTGTTTTTACTGGCCGCTTGGAGAAATGGTTAACTCATATGCCCCTCACGCATACATCCACGGGTTCGAATCCCGTAGCGGTCACCAAATGTATTTAAACCCCGTTTTATGGGGTTTTATTTTTGTACGCTAAGTCTTTTAGTGTGTAATTTATGTGAAACAAAAGTAATTAAATGTTTCACATAAGAAGCAGTAATGTATACTGTAATAAATTAAACAAGCCAGAAAAAACACAAAAAGCTACATAACTGAGATACTTTTTTCATTTAGACCATCGGTTTTTGCAAACACTAAAATTGTTCAGTGATAGCGAACAATTTCACTCTAAATACTAAAATTATTCAAATTCTACAATATTGGATTAAAATGTCTTTAATCCCAAGATATAAACAAACTAAATAGGTAGCATATTTTTTAGTATACAACGATCTTGTGAAAGAGAATTAGGTGATTTTAATAATAGTGAAAACAACATACAAAATATTTTAATTACTAACAACACTTTATTTTTTAAACTTGAACAGTTCATAAGTCAAAAGATTTTTAAAAATGAAACATAGAATAGGTAGCATATTTTACCTAATATCTTAAAATAAAAATCCAGTAGAATCGCTCTTCTACTGGATTTTCTAATTTTAAAAATGTAAATTTATTGTAATAATTATATGACTACAAATATACCTACATCTTTATCTGGTTTTATTTAAAACTAATTTCTTCGTATTGAAGTTCCCTTGACTTACACAAATCAGCACCATAGATTTTTCTTAACTTCTCAATTTTAATTATTTCTTTAGCAGAGCCAGTTTCCACAATTTTTCCTTCCTGAATTAGCGAAACATTAGCATCTAAAAATAATGCGTGGTTCGGATTGTGAATGGAAAGTAAGATGGTCTTGCCTGTATCTTTAATTTTCTTTAACATACTTAAAACCATATTTTGATTTTTTAAGTCAAGTGCAGAAGTAGGCTCATCTAGAATAATAACTGGTGTGTCTTGAACTAAAGCAGCAGCGATTAACACCTTTTGTTTTTCACCACCGCTAATCTCACCAAGACATTTATTTAATAACTTCTCAATTCCAAGTTCCTTTGCAATTTCTTTAACTCTTTTAACCAGGCTCTCATTTGGTGATTTGTAAAACGCAAGTTTGTTTACCAAACTAAAAGAAAGATAGTCAGAAATCTTAACATCTGGAAATAGGTTAATGTGTTGAGGAACATATGAAAATATCTTACTTCTTTCTGCTATTTTTATGGATTTTAAATCTCTTTCTTCGTAGCAAATATTTCCGCTAATCGGTTGAAGTAGCCCAGCAAGGAGTTTAAGTAAAGTAGTTTTACCAGAACCGTTTAAACCCAAAAGTACGTTAATCGTGCCTTCTTTGAAAAACAAATCTACATTAGAAACCGTTTCTTTGATTTCTTGTTTCTTGTATTTAAAAGATAAATTACTAATTTTAATATTCATTTTTTTGTCTAAACCTTTTGAAAACTAAAATAAAAACCACAATTAGTGTGCTGAGTAGTGAAGTTGTTGCACTCAAAGGCACTTCTGAGTCTGTAAAAGAACGAGTGATAATATCGCAAACTACCATAAAAGTAGCACCAATAGTTATGGAAAGTGGAATTGAGTATTTGGTGTTTCTACCAATAAATAGTCTAGTGATGTGTGGTACAACAAGGCCTACCCAGGCGATTTTACCAGAAAAGCAAACAGAGATTGCTGTAAGCAAAGTAGCGATAATTATAATGCCGTGTTTATAAACTTGGTAGTTAATTCCCTTTGTTTTGGCCTCAGTTTCACCGAGAGCAACAATGTTAATTCGCCAGGCGATTAAAAGTAAAACTGACACACAAACGAGAACTACTATTGTCATTATTAAAACTTGCGAATACAAGGCATTTCCGAAACTACCCATTTCCCAGTAGATAATTGAAGCCAGGGTAGTTTGTGGGTCTGCAAAATATTTTAAAAAAGCCAAAACTGCCGACATTAAACCACCTACTAATATCCCTGAAATTAACAAAATAGTCTGAGACCCATTTTTAAACAACCTAGCGATAAGCAGGGTTAAAAACACAGTAATTAAACCTAGAGAAAAGGAAAACATAGAAATGAAAACTGGACCAACTCCAAGCAGTATAGCGCTTGCTGCTCCAACTGAAGAACCTGCCGACACTCCAAGTAAGTCTGGTGAAACTAACTTATTTTGAAAAATCTCTTGATAAAGCAAACCAGAGACAGAAAGGCCAATGCCTGCTAGCATAGCCATTGTGGTTCTGGGTAGTCTTAGTTTAAAAATTATGGTTCTTTGTACAGAGTAGGCTGTGTCTTTAGTGAAAACCACTTTAAAGAAACTACTAAAACCAATGTTGTATCTACCAACGATTAAAGCAATTATAAAAATCACCACCATTGTTAGCAGAGTTAAAGGTAGTGCAATTTTAAATTTTTTCATTCAACTAAACAAGTGGTTCTAAGTTTGGACCAAGACCCGCTAGCATCGCAACAGCATCTTTCGCACTTAGTGAGTAGCCAAAATATTCTTTTATCGATTTTGTTAACATGCCTGTGATGTCAAAGGCAAATAAATCAGGATGAAGTGACATTGCTTGTTGGGCAAAAAATATTGGTGTCATTGCAGAAATTTGTTCAAATGCAGTCACGCCAATCGGAATTTTATACAAGCGATCTTTTTTAACAGCCTTTAACTCATTGTAAGGAGCTTTAGCAATTTTAAGTAAGTTGGTGTGTTGATAAATGCCACCGAAAACTACGACATCTGGATTGTATTTTAAAATCTCTTCATCAGACGGGCGGTTAGTTGTAATTTTACTGCCAAGATATTCAAAGCCCAAAACAGAATATGCGTATTCTGTAAAAGCACCTGCGTTGTCTGTGTAGCCAACACCATTCGGTTTATCGCCGCGAACATAGTAAAGTTTTTGTTTTGCAACTTTACTTTTTTCAAGTGTAGCCTTGATTTTAGAAATTATTGCTTCAACTTCGTTTTCCCACTTGCTTGATTTTTCTTTAACTTCTTCGCTGTCCCAAATTTGTCTAATTAGTCTAGAAAAGAAGGTGACATATTTTTCAAAGTTAGGCTTTGCATAAAGTGAAACACAAACCGCAGGAATTCCACGCTGATTTAATTCATCTGCTATATATTTCTCTGGTGCAAACACTAAATCAACTTTGCGTTCTAAAAAAAGTTCAAAACTATTTTTGTAGCCATAAACATAGTGGTTTTTTGAGTTTGGGTAAATGTGTTTTAACCATCTGTTGTTAAGAGTTCCTTTATAAGCGCCATCTATTTTGTCGCCAACTCCGTAAGGCTACAAGTAAGTCATAGGTGGTTCTAGAAATGCAGGCTACCTTACTTGGATTTTTCTTAACGTAAACTTTAGTTCCAAGCATATCTGTAACTTCAACTTTACGTGGTTCTTTAAACTGATTTGTACAAGAACCCAAAGTAAATGCGAGTACTAGATTTAAAATGCCTAGAAACAAGAATGTGATTTTTCTGTTCATTTTAATTCTCCTTTAATTTAAATAAAATTAAGTCAGTTTTAATTTTATTTAAAACAACAAAAGCAACAAATTAGCTGTACTTTGTTTGGTATTCACAATCTAAGTTTATCATGTCAGTAAGTTGAAATTCTAGACACATCTTAAAAAACATAACTTTTTGGTTTTTATACGGAATCGTGTAAATTAGCGAATGCACAAAAATGTAGTACGCACAATACATATCAACTTTTTTTGAAAAATTGTAGTTCATACGCTACAAATTTCCCTATTTTGACAAAATATAGCGCACACGCTACAATTTTCTTAAATTTTAGGCTTACAATTAAAATCACTCTTTTTTGGGTAATTATGTGTAAAAAATCACACTTTTACCCAAAAAAGTGTGTAAACCGTTTTTTTATTTTGTTGAAGTGAATGTTTTTAGACAAAATTAAAACCCTTTTAAATTAGCTTTACTAACTTAAAAGGGTGTCTTAAACTTATTTAAAATGGGGCGGCTGATGGGAATCGAACCCACGCATATCGGAGCCACAATCCGTCGCGTTACCACTTCGCCACAACCGCCACATCTTTTATATTATATGCTTTTGGAAAAAAATATCCAAATATTTTATATAGCGCTTAATTTAGACTAGATGTTATATAATAATACCTGTTAACGAGGTGAACAATGTCAAAAAATGAAACTAAAAAATTTGGTATTCAAAGGATATTTTTCCTAGTAATTTTACTTGCATTTCTTGCGTTTATTTTATATTCAATTATTATCACTGGACTTAAAGACCGCAGAACTTCTTTTTTCAAAGACACAACTAACCAATTATCACCGGCTGCAACTTACAAAACTTATTTAGGTGCAGAGGCTAAAAATAAAGAACACGCTAGAACTGAGTTTTTGCGTTCTTACGCTGCTTTTCACAACTTCAATATTCAACCACAGGCTTACTTTACTGCAAAATTCCCAGAAAAAGCAGGCAACGAAGTTAAAGATCTTGAACTAATGTTTTTTGCTGTTCAAAATCGCAAAACTAATGCACTTGGTTTTCTTTTATTTATTGAAAGCGGTAAATACGGCAAAACTGATTTGGTTGACCCTTCTCAGCAAGACTACACCGAAATTCCTTCATATATCACTAACTCAAAAGTTTTATTTAAACTAGACATTGTTTTTAACTCAAACCAAAAAGAAGCAGGCAAACCAACCAGCGACAACACAGGGGTTAACTTATTTCCTCAATACCCAACTATTGTAGAAACCGCAGATAAAGAAAAACCATTTGAGATAGAAAGACTGTTTATCCAAACTATTAACGCTAAAATCAAGGACAGCAAAATCGCTGAGTATGGACATAAACAAACTGTAGTTGAATTTGCTAAAACTGGCCTTAAATTAGAAGGCAACCAAGAAGTAATTCACACTCAAGCAAACGCTGTTGAAAGTATTAATAAATATAAAGAAAACAAAACTTATGCCGAGTTTAAACAATATAACTTAAATCAATATAACGGAAAAATTATTTGGCAATCTGTTTTAACTTCACTAGTTGGTCTTGGCATTATTTATTTAATTGTTTTCCATAAGTTTATCGTTGAAATTCTTAAAGACAGAAAATCAAGACATCAATTTACAAAACAACCGGCTTCTCAAGAAGCGGAATATAAAGAGTCTAGTGCAAATGCAGTTGAAGAAACTGTTTCTGGAAACTCAGAACTAGAGCAGAAAGACGAAAGTTTACCAGATTATAAATAAGTATCAATCATAATTTTAATATTTCCAGGTTCAGCCTGGAAATACTTATAGGGGTATGGTGTCAACGGTAGCATGCGGGTCTCCAAAACCCTTGGTGTGGGTTCGAATCCTACTACCCCTGCCATTAAATAAATATTTTTTAAAAAAGGGCCCCCCTTTTTTTTTAATTTACAAAGAGGTTTTAATGTCTGAATTAAAAAAAGCAAAAGATAAAATCACAAAACCATTTTCAGTTTGCATGCCTGGTTCCTTTGATCCAATAACTTTGGGACATCTAGAAATCATTAAAAGACTAACAAAACAGTTTGAAAAAGTCGTAGTTTTAGTTTCTAATAACGCAGAAAAACAATACTTATTTACGCAAAGCGAACGTCTTGAAATGGTAAAACTGGTTTGCAAAAACTTGTCAAATGTAGAAGTTAAAACAACTAATGGCTTGACCGTTGAGTTTGCTAGAAACGAAAGTATTTCCTTGCTTGCTCGTGGCATTAGAAACATTGCTGATTTGCAATATGAACAAAATCTATATAATTTCAACCAGACATTAGATAGAAGCATTGAAACAATTTATCTAATTGCAGATCACAAGTTTTTGTTTATCTCTTCCAAAAACATCAAGGAATTGATTAAAAACAACGCAAAGATGGACGCTTTTTTGCCAAAAGAGATTATTGAGCAAGTTATTCAGAAAGTAAAAACAACAAAAAGCACTAAAAACTAAAAGACAAATTAAGTCCAAGAAAGACTTTAACTAATTTTCGTGGCATTTGTTTATCTAATTTAATTATTAAAATAGGCTCAAAGTACGGTAATTTTAGCCCAATTACAGGATTTTTAGTCAATAAATATACTTTTAAACTGCAAAAATTATATGGCTAAAAAACCCTGATAATTTTTTAAAAACTAAACTATAAACACTACATTTATTTTCCATCTAGAACCCACTAATGTGGTATAATTTTTTTTGTTGCAAAACACCTTGCCGACCTAAATAGTCGGCTGTTTAAACCATAAGGAGGAATATATGAACAGTACATATTTTGCGATGTATATTATTAAACCTACCCTTGATAGCGATAAAATCAAGGAAGTTATTAATTCTTTAAATGCTGTTTTTACTCAATATAATTCTGAATTACTTGAGTTAAAAGAACTTGGTATTAAAGAACTTCAATATGAAATTCAAGGTTTTAAATCAGGCTACTATGTTCAACTTAAAGTGTCTACTACACCAGAAGGCATCAAAGAGTTTAACCGTTTGATTAGAATCAATGAAAACATTATTCGCGATATCACCGTTAAGGAAGAAGAATAATGAATAGAATCGCGGTAACAGGGCGCCTGGCTCAAGACCCAGTTTCCAGAAAAACTAGAGAAGGTTCAACCTTCACTACCTTTAGTCTAGCAGTTTCTCGCTTCGCTAAAGACCAGGCTGATTTCTTTCACTGTGTGGCTTTTAAATCACCTGCTGACTTTATTGCTAACTTCGCTCACCGAGGCGATTTAGTGGCTATAGAAGGCGAAGTTCGTTCACGTAGTTTTGTTGAAAAAAACGGCGAGTCTTTTTTAACTTTTGAAATAATTGTAGACTCAGTTGACATGCTTTCAACTCGTGAAGAAAGAGAACGTCGTATTCGTGAACGCCAAGAACGCGGCGAGTTTGTCTCTACTTACTCACCACAATCAAATTCAGGCCAAACTGAGTCTTTTGGCGATATGCAGGCAGACAACCCTTTGAACTCAGATGCACCAAAATCAGACAACACAGATTTAGACCTTTAGGTTTGATTTTTAAAAAAATTTTTAGGAGAATTAACACATGCAAAAAAGACAATTTAAACGTAGACGCAAAGTTTGTTACTTTACTCAAAACAAAGTTGAGAAAATTGATTTCACAGACGTTGAACTACTTAAAAAATTCATCTCTGAACGCGGTAAAATTTTACCTCGTAGAATGACTGGAACTTGTGCTAAATGGCAACGTCAACTTGCAATTGCCATCAAACGTGCTCGCCACATGGCACTACTTCCTTTCGTAAAAGAATAAGAATTTGATAATTTTTTTAAAAAAGAACCGATTTTATCCTGGTTCTTTTTTTACTTAAAACAACAAAAAATGAGTTATGAAAAAAATCTATTTACTTACCTACACGCAAACTACTAATGCCAAGGCCGCGGTTCAGGCAAATCCTGACGTAGATTTTACAGATTTGCCGGACAAAAAACTTTACTCAGTGTTAAAGCATTTACTTTTAAATAAAGTTTTAACTGAAAACTTTTTTACAACAACTAAGCAAATCAACTACTATAAAATGCCTTATAACTACTTTTTTTTATCTAAGTTTTATATCTCTATTTCAAACAAACCAGGACTAATCGCGGTTGCTGTTTCTACTAAACCCATCGGCATAGATTTAGAGTTTTTAAAAAACCGAGATTTTTCGGTTTTGCTTAGAGGCTTTTCTGAAAACATCCGCCAAGTTTTTTTAACTCAGTCTAACCAAGCGGAATACTTCTTTAAACTTTGGACGACAGCCGAGGCTTATTTTAAAATGGAAGGGCTTACTTTGCCGATTCACGAAATTGACACAAAAATCTCGTTTCCGATGGTCAAATCCTATAGGCTTATAAAGCCGCAAGCAGGTTGTATTTCAGTGGCACAAAAATCCCTTGAAATCCCTCAGTTTTTTTTAGTCTCTGTTGACAAAAAACATACATTGAACACGCAAAAAACCCGTTTAAATAAGCTATAATATATATAAATTAAGGAGGTTTAAATGAAAAAATACCTATTTTTAGCAATAACTACAGTCTCCCTTGTGGCCTCTTTAGTTTTACTTTTTATCTTCCCACCACACTTTACTGAAAGTAAAAAAGCACTTTCAATTGCTGCTCTTTTATTAGTTTTTTTAACTTTAGTTTTGTTTTTCTTAAGTTTAATTTTTTTGATTAAAACTAAAACAAAAAACAAAGAAACCAAGTTAAACAAACGTCTTGAGATGTGGTCAGAAGTTTCTTTTAACATCAACGAAATTTCAGATAAACTGCTTAACAAATTGCCAATTTGTGTGCTGGCTCTAAATGAACTTACCGAAGTTACTTTTGTCAATGAATACGCTAAAAAGATTTTTCCTGAGTTAACTGCACACACCGAACTGAGTGAGTTTTCAAAAGAACTTGCTAAACAAATTGAAACTTACCAAGTGCCATTTTTATTTAAAATTAACCAACACAACTTTGACGTAATTTACGACGAATCGGTGCACTCTATTTTGATGTACGATGTTTCTGAACGTGAGCACTTGCGTCAACTTTATTTCAATAAAACCACAGTTATCGGTTTTATTGAAATTGAAAACTTAGACGAGCAACTTACTAAACTAGAAATTGCACAACAGTCTGCACTTAGATCTAAATTTTTTATTCAAATCTCTGAATGGTTCGCTAAGTTTTCGTGCTTCTTTAAAAGTTTTGGCAACGAAAAGTTCTTGTTTGTCACAGACCGCCTTAACTTAGATAAAATGATTGGCACCAAGTTTGAAATAATTGACCAAATTAATCAACTTTCCAAGGACAACAATGTTTTAGTTTCACTTTCCATGGGTGTGGCTGCCTGGGCTACGCTAGACTTACTTAAAAACGCGCAAATCGCCCAAGAAGCCTTGGAACTTGCTCAAAACCGTGGTGGTGGTCAAGCGGTTGTCAATATTGAAAATGAAAATGTGCAGTTTTTTGGAGCAAAAGTGGATTCTGTGCAAAAACACAACGCTGTCTCTTCTCGTTTCAACGCAGAAACTATTAAAGCCGAAATTAATCGCGCAAAAAACGTCGTAATTATGGGGCACACTGACACCGACACCGATTCATTTGGCTCAGCGCTACTGCTATATTTAATTGCCAAAGAAGCAAAAAAAGACGGAGTTTACTTATACTACAGTGAAACTCAGTTTGACGAAACTGCTCGTAAAGTTGCCAAATCTCTGCTTTCTGAAAACCCACGTTTCTTAAGTACATTTTTAAGCGAAGACCAAATCTTGCCGCTGATTTCTGAAGAAACTCTTTTAATTTGCGTAGACACATCAATTGAAGCAAGATTGATCTCAACGGCTATTTATCAAAAAGCCGAAAGAGTTTTAACTATTGACCATCACCGACAAGTACAGGGGAATTTTGAAAAGGCTTTATTTCAGTTTATTGAGCCAAACACTTCATCGGTTTGCGAAATGATAATTTCCTTAATTCCTTTCTTTGGTCTGAAGTTAAGTTTAACTCAAACTGAAGCCTCTGCAGTTTTAGCCGGAATAGTGGTTGACACTAATTCCTTTACATTTAGAACCAGTGCCAATACTTTTGCGGCTTGTTCTTACTTAAAAGAAAAAGGCGCAAACATGATTTTAGTTAAAGACTGGCTCAGAAACCAACTGGCATCTGTTCAATTAATCAACGACGCTGTGGCTGGCTTGCAAGTTTTCTTAGACCGTTTTGGCTTTATTTCAGTATACGAGCAAATTAGCGACCGCACATTGCTTGCCCAAATCGCCGAGGCTGCTGTTAAAATTGAAAACATTGACGCTGCGTTTGCAATTGCCAAAATTGGCGAAGACGTCTATGTTTCTGCTAGGTCTATTAAACAAAACATCAATGTGCAGTTGATTTTAGAGCAAATTGGCGGTGGTGGACACTTCCAGGCAGCGGCTGCAAAAGTAGCAAATGCTAACATCAATGAAGTTGCTATTAAACTGAGATACATAGTGGACGCCGAATATAACCAAAAGGGAGAAAATATGAAAGTTATTTTGAAAAAAGATTTTAAGAAAAACAAAGCCCGCGACTTAATTGAAGTAACAGCAGGCTACGCTAAGTATTTGTTTAACGAAGGTATTGCAGAACCTGCAAGCGAAGAGAATTTAAAAGCCCGCGAACAGTTTTTCTTAGAAAAAGCAGAACAAGAAAAAGAAGCCGCTAAAATGTTTAGTGCACTGAAGGCTAACATTGAAACTAAAACTGTGGTTGTCAATGTTAAAACTGGCGAAGGCGGTAAAATGTTTGGCGCGGTAACCGCTAAACACATAGCCGACGCTTTGGCCGAACAACACGAAATTATTATAGATAAGAAAAAAGTAGAACTTGAAAATCCTATTAACTCAACTGGCCGCTTTTTGGCAACAATTCGCTTTAATAAAGACTTTATTGCTAAACTAACCGTTGATGTTCGCCCACAAAATCATGACGCAGACCAGAAAACCAAATAATAATTTAGGAAGTGCCTTGCCAGCAATTCCTTTTTCCGAAGAAGCAGAACGCTCACTACTTGCCGCTATTTTTGCGGAACCCAAAATTTTAGTAGAAGTTGCAGATCTTTTGACGCCTGAGATGTTTTATCTAGAGAAGCATCAAAATGTTTTCAAGGCTATGCTAAAGTGCGGACAAACTAAAGAAGTTTTTACGCTGCCAGATGTCTTGGATGAACTGAAAACTTTTTACCGCGGCAGTCTACCGATTGCCGAAAATCAATATACTCTTGAACTTTCTGATTTAGTTGCAACTAGTTCTTACTTTAAGTCATACATTAACACAATTAAAGGATACGCCTTTAAACGAGAAATTATTGAACTAAGCAAAAAAATGTCTGAGCGCGCTATGGTAAACTCAGAGAAGTATTCAGAACTTTTTGACTGGGCAGAAGCCGAACTTTTCGGAATTACTAAGAAACGCACAGTTGGTGGGTTTACTACAGTTGGAGAAGTTGCGGACCTCGTTGTTCAAGAGGCTAAACTGCTGGCCAACTCCAGTGAAGGTATTAACGGACTTAGAACTGAATACCCTCGCCTTGACCACGTACTTGGTGGACTTAGAGCCGAGGAGTTAATAATTTTGGCTGCTCGTCCTGGTGCTGGTAAAACTGCATTTGCAATTAACTTAGCGGTCAATGTTGCACATTCTGGCAAACATGTTGCCTTCTTTTCACTAGAAATGTCTAACTTACAATTAACTCAGCGCATCATGGCTAACGTTGGAATGATTGACAGCCATCGCTTAAGCACGGGGTACATGGGTTCAGATGAATGGACAGCCACCGAGCAGGCTCAGGCTATTGTTAAAAACCTAAACATTATTTTTGACGACTCCATTAGCAACAACGTCAACGACATTCGCGCAAAATGTAGACAACTTAAAAGCAAAAACAAACTTGATTTTATCGTAATTGACTACTTGCAACTTTTGGAAGGCGATGTTTCTAGGTCTATGAGTCGTGAAAACGAAGTGGCTAAAAACTCACGCGCTTTAAAACAACTAGCCAGAGAACTTCAAGTTCCAGTGCTATGTTTATCTCAACTTTCTCGTCAAGTTGAGCGCCGCGAGTCTAAGACACCACTGCTATCAGATCTTCGCGAGTCTGGTGCGATTGAACAAGACGCCGACGTTATTTTATTTATCCATGAACCCGAGACTGCTTTGCAAGACGCAATTATTACCACTATGCAGGAAAGCGATCCTGCTTATTTTGCAGACAACGCAAATCAAATTAACCGAAATGTGAAACAAGTTTCGTTGACTATTGCTAAAAACCGACGTGGTGAGGCGAATATCTTTATCAACTATGACTTTATTTTAAATCACTCTAAGTTCAATGAGTTTGGTGTAGATAAAAGTAACAACGACTACACAGAAAGAGAATAGAAACTATGTTTGAAAGATTAGAAGAAACTTACACAGTTTATCTAGATTTAGAACGTCAACTTGGAGAAGTTCAAGACGTTAAAACTATGACTAAACTGTCAAAGCAATTTTCAAAATTAAAACCTATTGTAGAAACTTATTTGGCCTATAAAGACTTAAATACTCAGTTAAAAGAACTTACTGAAATTGAAGACCCTTCAATGCTTGAACTAATTCACGAAGAAAAAGTTGAGTTGAGTGAAAAAATCAAAACTCTTGAAGAAAAACTAAAAGTACTTTTACTTCCAAAAGATCCGGATGACGATAAAAACGTCATTGTTGAAATTAAAGGAGCAACTGGTGGAGACGAGGCCAATATTTTCGCAGGTGACCTGTTTCGCATGTATCAGCGTTTTGCCGACAGCAAAGGCTGGAAAGTTGAAGTTTTAAACTCAAGTCCAGGCACTCAAGGTGGGTTTTCTACAATTGAGTTTATGATTAAAGGCGAAAACGCTTTTTCTGTACTTAAGTATGAGTCTGGAGTCCACAGGGTTCAGCGAGTTCCAAAAACCGAAAGTATGGGTAGGGTCCACACTTCTACTTCTACTGTCTATGTTACTCCTGAAGCCGAAGAAATTGACTTTAATTTACCTTGGGAAGAAATCAGAGTAGATTATTTTTGCTCAAGTGGTCCAGGCGGTCAGTCTGTTAACACAACAAAATCAGCAGTTCGTTTAACTCACATCCCAACAAATACAGTAGTTTCTTGCCAAGATGGCAAGTCTCAGCATGAAAACAAAGATTCTGCCTACATTGTTTTGAAATCTAGATTATATGACCAAATGATGCAAGAAAAAGCCGGCAAAGAAGGCGAACTCAGACGAGAACTGGTGGGTCGCGGTCAACGTTCTGAAAAAATCAGAACTTACAACTACCCACAAAATCGAGTAACTGACCACAGAATAGGGCTAACTTTGCAAAGACTAGATTCAATTATTGACGGCAATGTAGCCTTAATAATTGATCCTTTGCTGCAGGAATTTGAACGTCGTGCGCTTGCCGAAAATAAAGACTAGACAAGTAAGTACTTTACTTAGTTATTATCAAGAATTGTTTCGCAAGCATGAACTTGAAGAAAATATTGTTGAACTAACACTTAGCCAAATTTTAAATAAGACAAAGTTTGAACTTTATTTAGTTCAAGACTTAAAATTAACTTATTTTCAAAAACTTAAGTTCACCAGAATTTTAAAACAAGTTTTTGAAAAAAACTTACCCGTTCAGTATTTAATTGGTACTCAAAACTTCTATGGGTATGACTTTATAGTAAATCAAAATGTTTTAATACCTCGGTTCACCACAGAACTTTTAATAGATTTGGCTAAAACCCTTTCGTTTAATTCTGCTTTAGACATGTGTACAGGCAGTGGCTGTATAGGTCTTACCTTAAAAAAAGAAGTGCCAACTGCCAGTGTTATGCTTTCAGATATCTCTAAAAAAGCCTTGAAAATCGCAAAGCAAAATTCAAAAAAACTACATACGGATGTAGTGATTGTTCAAAGTGATTTATTTGAAAAAATCAACACCAAGTTTGATTTAATTACAGCAAATCCACCCTATTTAACTTATGGTGAATACATTTCTAAAAATGTAAATTTTGAACCTAAAATCGCCTTGTATGCCGAAAATAATGGGTCTGCGGTTATCAAAAAAATACTTTTAGATTTTCCTAAATATATGAATCCAGGCGGTCACTTAATTTTAGAAATCTCACCTACTCACAAAAAGTTAATTGAAACAAATTTACCAAATGGTTTTAAGGTTGAGTTTCATTTAGATGAACGCGAAAATGTGAGATTTGCTTTAATCTCGGAGATGTAAATAAATGAATAAAATCATTTTAAAAGAAAGCGATATTATTGTCTTGCCAACCGACACAGTATACGGAATTGGCTGCAAAATGCAGGCAACCAATACTTTGGCTCGTCTTTTTGAAATTAAAAAAAGACCGTTTGAAAAGGCAATTCCTGTGTTAGTTTCTTCAGTTGAGCAGGCTAGTGAGTTTGCTTGGTTTTCAGAAACCGAGTTAAAACTTGCCAATTGCTTTTGGCCGGGTGCGCTAACTTTAATTTTAAAAACTAAAAAAGAATTTTTAGCGTTGCTTGGCGAAACCGTGGCGGTTAGAATGCCGAAACACAAGCAAAGTTTGGAAATTATTCAAAATAACGGTCCACTTAGAGTTACTTCTTGCAATATTTCTGGTGAAGAACCGCTGACTTCTTCTGCCAAAATAAAAGCAACTTTTAAAGATAAAGTTCAGCATTATGTTTTTGATGAAAATGATGAAACTTTTAGTAATTTACCTTCTACTATTGTAAAATTATTCAACAACAATCCTGAGTTTCTAAGAATTGGCGAAATTTCTAAAAATCAAATTTTAGATACACTTGGTCTTGATAAAAACAAATAATTTTTATCCGAAGTATCGTATAAACATAAACAATTTGCTATACTACAAATAGCAAATCTAGGCCCATCGCCAAGCGGTAAGGCAGCAGACTCTGACTCTGCGATCGTGGGTTCGAACCCTACTGGGCCTACCATATACTGTATATTAAAAAACTCCCTTAACAGGGAGTTTTTTAATATGTTTTATGTCTATTTGCGAACTAATTCAGGGGTAAACCAGTCGTTGTAAATCTTGTAGTCGTTGTTGCCTGGTTTTAGTTTTTCGTAGTTAAAGAAACTTCTTTGGTTCATCTCTGAGTTTAGTTTATCCATAGCTTTGGCGTGTGTGTCTGTACCAAAATCAACTGAGCCAAGAATTTGTTCAAGTACATATTTCTTAGTGTTTGCGTTGTTTACTTTTTCTTTAAAAGTTTTAAGCACGTTGTTAAGCACGTTTACTAAGTTAGTCGGAAGATCCGGGCGGTAGTCGTTGAAATCACTTAAGAAGTAAGTTTTGATTTGACCAACTGTAAGTTCGTCTTTTTTAGAGTTATCTAGATTTAAACCTTTTTCTTTAAAGCGTTTAATTGTGTCTTTTGGACCTTCAGTAGTTGGTGCTTTTTCTAAAGAAAGACCAGCAAGCACGTGGAAACCAAAGCTTGATTCTAGTTTTTTAAGTTGTTCTTTAGTAAAGTCTGCTGAGTTTTGTGCCTCAGAAGCGTATTCAATTACTGGGTTTTCAAGTGATGCTTCATGTGGTTTTTTAGTGCCAAGTAATTGACGGTAGAAATCAAGAGCGTGGCGCATAAATCTTTCGTCAAACTTAGAGCTTTGTCCAAAGTCATTTTTAGAGTTTTTAACTTTGTTTAATTTCTCTGCTTTTAAGGTCACACCAGCATTTCTTAGTTTAACTAAGTCTTCTAGTTTTAAGTCATCACCGAAGTTTAGTTTTTCCTTTGTTTTGTTGTCAAGAGTTTGAGTGTTTTTTTCATACGCGTCGTATGGAGTTAGACGTGGAATTGAGTTGAATTTCTTTGCGATTTCATCAAGAGTATCATACATCTTGTCAACACGGTTTTCATAGGCCTGTTTAATTGCGTATTTAAGCAGTTTAGAAAGAGTTTTAATTTGTTCTTCAGTTAAAGTATCTGCAGTAATTTTTTCGTTGTGTTTACCGTCTAGGTTTGTATCAAAGTAAGCAAGTAAGTGAGCAAGGTCTACGTTTGCGTATTCTTTAAATAAACGGTTTGCACGTTTAGTTAGAGTTTCGTAGTTAAGGACATCTGGATCTAGCCTGTATAGTTCAATTGCTTTTTGCAAGATTTTTTTGTTATAGATTTCTGAGTATTTCTCTACGTTGTAGTATTTAATGTAGAACTCATACACGCCAATTGAAGAAGGTAGTTTGTTGCTTGCAAATTGGTTTTGAGAAAATGAGTTGATTTCTGATTTAATGGCTTTTTTGATGTCTTTTTTCATTTTGTCGGTAATTTTTGCTTGGTAGTTGTCTAAAATGAATTTTTCGCCAAGTAAATCGCGAGCAGCACCAGGACCAATGATTTTCTTAACATGTTCAAAGAAGTCTTTTAGCGAAATTGGGCTTAATTCTGTTTTTAAATCATTTAGATAAACTGATGATTTTTTAAATGAAAGAATGTCCGTTCTAGATGATTTGTGAGCAACGTTTTTAAACAAGGCTCTGGTTTGTGCGTACATCACGTTGTCATTAACGTGTACTTTAACTTTGGCAAGCATTTTTTCATTTGCTTGTTTAATGTAAGCATCGTCCAGCGCTTTTTCTTCCAAAATTTTGCGAATTTTTTCTTGAACTGCTTTAGCCTCGTCAGTTTTTTGGAATTTGTCGTCTTTTTTATTGTAGATTTTTTCGTTGTCTACTTGGTCTTTATTTGAAGAAAGTAGGTAAGCAAGGAAGTTTTTGTTGTTTTTTCTTTGAATATCTTGAGAATAACGGCGCGCTCCGTTGTCTTTCAAGTCAAGTGAATAGATATAGTCTCTAAGTCCTGTGTCTTCAAAGTCTTTGTATTTCATTTCTTTAGTAGACTCAAGAACTTCTTTAGTTACTTTGTTAACGATTTTGCCTTCAGGACTAATTTCAATTTTTTTGTCGTTTGGTTGAAATAAATTATAAATTTCAATAAAACGTTTTAAGATTTCTTTCTTGTCGTCGTAGTTTTTCTTGTCATCTGCATTTTTTTGGTAGCGGCTGTCAAGAGCAACATCGGCTTTTCCGTCTTCTGCTTTACGACTTTCTTTGATTTCATAAAGTGTGTAGAATTCGTTTAATTGATATTTATTTAATTGAGTTGAGCCGTCATTTTTAACTTTTCCAAAAATTTTTGGGTTGTCAGTTAAGATTTTTTTAACATATTTGTTAGTGTCTTCGTCTAGTTTTTTCTCTTGTAAAATTTTGTTAACATCAGGAATTTCATACCAAACATTGTTAGCAGCACGTTTGATTTTAAATAAACGCATGATAGTTTCAAATTCTTTGGTGTTTAGTAAATCAACCTTTAAGAAAGAAACTGTGTAGTCTTGATAGCGGTAAGTTGATTTGTAGTAGTTTTTGATTTTTTTGTCAGTTACATAATAGTCGCTTCTCTTGTTTGCAAGGTCTTTTTTAATTTGGTCTTTGGCAAATAAGTATTCAGCAACTTTTAAGTCTCTCGCCTGAAGTAGATAGTCAGGTAGACGTTTGTCTTCACGAATAGTTTGAGTCAGGTCTTGTGCAAGGTCTGCTATGTTAGTATTTGGAACTTTGCCTTCAAGGACTAGCTTATCTAAAAACATAGTAGTTCTTTCAAGAATTTGCTCGTCTTTGATTTTGCTGGTTCTTAAGTATTTTTTTAAATCCTTAAGTTCGCCAACTCCAAGAATTTCTTTTAAGATAGCCTCTTTTGCGTATTCATAAATTTTAGTGTCAGAAAAGTTAACTTTCTTTAAGTATTCTTTGTAGATTTGACGGTTAGCAAGTTCATATAAATAAGAACCTGCTGTATATCTTAATCTATTGTAAAGTTCGCGGTTTGTTACGTTATATTTACCTGTTTTGGCGTAAACAGTATCAGGGTTAAGTACACTTAAATTTAGCGAACGGCATGATGCTAAAGTAAATGCAGATACTAGCACTAAAACAAAGGCAAAAAGTTTTTTAAATGGGTTTATAGTCATAAAATCTCCTTTAGTTTTAATTTAAAACATAACACGTATAATATAACATATAAGAGGTTTTATTCAAAATAAAAGATGCTTAATTTAAATGTATTTTCCTTAAAAAGTAGTTCTGCTGGCAACTGTGTTTTGTACCGTTTTTCTGACTTTATTTTTATGATAGACTTCGGAATTTCTGTAAAATACTTCGAAAAATGTCTAAAAGAACTAGAAATTGACGCAAATTTAGTTAAATACGTGTTTATTTCGCATGAACACTCGGACCACACAAGTGGCCTACGTGCACTGACTTCTAAGTACTCACACATCAAAATTATTACCACACCAGGTACTAAAAAAGTGTTGATTAAAAAGCATAAAATTGTCGAAAATCTATTCACCGAATATCAATATTTAACAGATTTTAAACTAGGTGCATTAAATTTTTCTCTAGTTCCGACAATCCACGATGCAGCAGAGCCTTGTGGTGTCTTTTTTGTGTCTGGAAACTCAAAATACGTGCACATCACAGACACTGGTAGTCTGCCAAGTTCAACAACTGCCAAAATTAAAGGCTGTCAATTCTTTTTTGTAGAAGGCAACTATGACTTTAATTTACTTAAAAACTCCAAACGCCCACCTTCCTTAAAACAAAGAATTGCTTCAGATTATGGTCATCTTTCAAATCAACAGGCTGCTTGTTTGGTAGAAATTCTAAGACCACGCGAAGAAAAATGTTTTTGGTTTATTGGGCACATCAGCCAAGAATGCAATTCACGCCAGGCTATTGAATCTGCTTTAGTTGAGTGTATTTCAGATCCTACTAATTTAGACTTTAAGTTGGCTGACTCCAAAAAAATCACAAAGGTGGTCTTTTAAATGACTTTAATCGCAGTTGACAAAATCAGAGAAAACCACATTAAAGCAGGAATTGAGTTTTACTTAAAACAACTTCCTAAAATCAAAGTTATTGAAATCAAAATCAAAGACAAAGAAAAAGAATCTCAGAATATTTTAAAGCAAATCAAGACAAGCGACTTTGTTGTATTGCTAGATGTGCAAGGTGAGTTTATGGACTCACTTCAATACTCGAAGTATCTAGAAAAACTAGAAAACCAAGCTAAAGATATAGTGTTTGTGATTGGTGGTAGTTATGGAGTTTCTGATTTAGTTAAACAAAGAGCCAACAAATTACTTTCATTTTCTAAAATGACTTTCCCGCATGAGCTATTTAGGCTAATGTTTTTTGAGCAACTATACCGCGCCTATAGTTTAAAAAACAACAAAAAGTATCATAAATAAACTATAATGTAAGTGATTTGAGACACAAACCAAGGGAGGTTAAATGACTTTTAAAGACACATATTTAAGTACAATTTCGGCAATTAAAAACCTAAAAGTTGCGCAAATTAACCCCCAAATTATGGTAAATGGCAACCGTGTGTTTGCTGAGTTCGAATACATTTTTGGTCCATGTTCAATTGAGTCTGAAACTCAACTTGAAGAAATTGCCAAAGCAATTAAAGAAAATGGTTTTAAGTTCCTGAGAGCAGGTGCTTATAAACTTAGAACTGAGCCAAATTCTTTTCAAGGACTTGGAAAAAAAGGTCTTGAAATACTTCGCAAAATAGGCAAGAAATACGGACTTATCACTGTTTCAGAAATCCCCTCACTAGCGCATTTAGATGAGTTTGTTGAGTACTGCGACATCATTCAAGTTGGTATGCGAAATATGCGAAACTTTGAACTTTTAAAAGCACTTGGCAAAACTAATAAACCAGTTATTTTAAAGCGTGGAGACTCCTCTACTATACTTGAGTTTCTACAGGCTAGCGAGTATATTTTGAAACACGGAAATGACCAAATTATACTTTGTGAAAGAGGCATTCGCACGTACGAAACTTTAACCAGAAACACACTAGATTTAACTGGTGCCTTTATCTTAAAAGACTTAGTTAAAATTCCAGTGATTATTGATCCTAGTCACAGCATCGGCTCTACTGAGTATGTTGAAAAGTTCCTTCCCTATATTGAAAAGCTTGAGTTTTCAGGCGCCTTAGTAGAATGTGCAAAAGAGCCTGAAAAGGCTTTATCTGACGGTTTTCAAGCATTAAAATTAACCAGTATTGCTAGGTTTAGCAAAATCAAAAATAAATAAGAGGTGTTTAAAATGGCATATAAAACTACTGTATTTAAAAGAAATGTAACAATCGGCAGAGTTGTTGACTATATTCAAATTTGCAATAACTTAGCCTTTAACAAGCGAGTTTTTGTTGTTACTGACCAAAATGTGTTTGACTCAAGCGCACGCACTGAATTTGCTAAAAAAATCTCTGTGAAAGTTCACTGGATTGTTTTAAAACCAGGCGAGGCTTACAAAAATATACAATCGGTCTCTGCGGTCTTGATGCATTTAGATCAAAATAACTTTACAGCAAACGATGTTTTAATTGGTTTTGGTGGTGGCGTGGTTTGTGACTTAACTTCATTTATTGCATCAACTCTATATAGAGGTGTTGCCCATGTTTTAGTTCCGACTTCTGTAATCGCGATGGTCGACGCTGCAATTGGTGGAAAAACTGGAATCAACTACCTAAACATTAAAAACTACCTTGGTACCGTTTATCCTGCTTATGAGACTATAATCGATCCAACCTACCTTGAAAGCCTACCTGCTCTTGAATACAAACAAGGAGTCTCTGAAGTTCTTAAAATCGCTTTAATAGCCGATAAAACTCTACTTAAAAAGCTAATTAAAAACAACTTTACTTTAAATGAAGAGATAATTAAACGCTCAATTTTAGCCAAAAAAACAATTGTTGAAAAAGACGCATACTCTTTAAATCGCCGTAAAATGCTTAACTTCGGACATACTCTTGGCCACACCATTGAGTCTAGTTTAAATCTAGACATTGCACACGGCGAGGCTGTGCTTTATGGAATGTTGCTTGAAACTGAGTTAATATACGAAAAAGGTTTAATTAAAAAACCAGTTTTTGACAAAGTTTTAAAAGCCATTAAATCATTCCCACTGTATAAACGCGAAAAACTTGAAGAAATTAGAAGAAGTATTTTAGTTAAATATCTATTTAACGACAAAAAACAAACCAAAAACAACGAAATTACTTTAACTAAAGTTAAAAAAATTGGCAAAGGCGAACTGGTTAATGTCTCGATTTCAGATATTCAGGCTTATTTAAACTAATGCAGGATAATCTTAAATTTTATTCTGATTTAAAAGAGGGTGTGTTTAGCGCACCTTCTTTTAAATCAGACACAATTAGAAAACTTTTAGTCTTGGCTTTTTTAGGAAAACCAGCCACACTTTGTGGTGCTTCTTTTTCGATAGATGAACTTGTTGCCATTAAAGCATTAAGCGAACTTGGTGTAAATCTTGATGTCAATGAAGACAAAATAGAAATTAAAAACGCTTCCCAACTTAACTATATAGAAGACTATATTGACTGCAATGAATCCGCTACTTTGTTTAGACTACTTTTCCCACTTCTTCTTTTTAAGTTTGACGAAGTTAAACTAACTGGGCTAGACAGTCTTTTTACACGCCCGCTTGCTGAGTTTAAAGAAATTTTTCCGCAAATTGACTTTAAACTGAATGCAAAAACTTTAAAATGTTGGGCTAAAGGCGTAGTTGAAAATCAAGTAATTGAAGTAAACTCAAAAATTTCAAGCCAGTATTTATCTGGAGTGTTTTTAGCCTGTGCTTTGATTGGCAACGGCAACAAAATTAAAACTGATTTTGACTTGTCTAACCCTAATTTTGTAACGTTAACGCTAGATGTGTTAAATGAGTTTGGTTTTAGATTAAAAAAAGACGAAAAAGGACACTACTATTTTGAACGCACAAAAGACTTTAAAATTCCTAGAGAAATTAAAATTCGCCGAGATTATACACACCTGTTAACTGCCCTTACTTTAACTAAAGGACTTAAAAACAAAGTTAGTTTTAGCGGTCTTAGCGCTAAAGATAAATACAGTTTTGAAGTTTTTGAACAACTAAACACTGTTGGCTACACGCCTATTGTTGACGCCAACTTTATTTCACTTCCTAAAATTCCGCACAAAATTGACTTTGCAGAAATCAACTTTAAAAATTCAATTGACAATGTGTTTTCTATATTTGCCCTTTGTTTAACTAACCCTGCTAGTTATCGCTTTGTTAATATTGAAACTTTGTCATTTAAAGAAAGCGATAGACTTGCTCTGTTAATTTCTATTTTGAAACAACTTAAAATTAACCATCTTTATGAAGATGGAACGCTTGAGTTTACAGTTTTGAAGGAGTGTGATTTTTTCCATGTTCACTGCTCTGATTTTTTTGACCACCGTGCACAAATGCTGGAACTGATTTTTAGATACTGGGCTAAAGTACCTCAGTTTACTTTACCAAAATACATTTCGGTCTATAAATCATATCCTGAGTTTATTTCTTATTTTAAAACGGATTTACAAGACTTTGTAGAACTTGAAAAACTGCGCAGTCAAATTGATGCAATTGACGCAAAAATTGAAGCCGCACTTTTAGAACGCAAAAAAATTACCGACAAAGTTGCTAAGTTTAAAAAAGAAAACTTGCTGGATTTAGTTTCATATGATCGTCGTCGTTTTGTTATCAATCAAAAAAAATCAATACTCGCGAGAAACTTCTTTAATCACTTAGTTTCATTTACTGAATCTAACAACCAACTTTCTGTGTTCGGCGCTGGTTTAGTTGGCAAAGGAATTGCAGACTCCTTGTCTCCAGAAATTCACGAAGAAATCGCTAAGGTTGTGAAGGTCAAAAAATATCTATATGAGTTATTCGAATGTGAGGATGAAAAAGATTTACCTGAGCTTGTTGAAAACTTAGTTTTAGATGAAAATAAATTATTTTTAAATATCACTACACCTTTTAAAAACGCTGTCCTTAAAATCACTGACAAAAAAAGCGATATTGTCAAAAAGACCAAAGCCGCTAATACAGTTTTTGAAAAAAATGAAGAACTTTATTTGCTAAACACTGATTTTTTTGGCGTGTTTTCATTCATTCAATCTATTCCTAATTTAAAAAAAGAAGTCTATATTTTGGGAACTGGTGCAGTTGCTAGAACTATTAAGGCAGCGCTTGAGTATTATGCAGAAAACTCTAATTTAGCAATGCCGCTAATTTTCTTTGTCTCACTTTCACCGCAAAAAGAAGGCGAAATCAGCTATACTGAGTTTTTAAAACTGGCTAAAGTAAATAGTGAAACCGCTATTTTTAACGCCACAACTTGTTCATTTAAACAACTAATTGACCAAGGTTCGTTTGACCCTAAGATTTTTAAAACTGCAGAGTTTATTGCCTCGGTTAACTATAAACTAGATGACCTTGAGTTTAGACTTAAGTATCCACAAGTACAGTACGGCGAAACTATGCTTATTTACCAAGCATTTGTCTCGCTTTATGCTGCCTTGACTAAAGAAACTGATACTGGCGAACTACTTAGCGCCTTATTTTGGTATATTGAAAATGCAGAGTCTGGAGATATCTAAAAAAGTCAAAATAGAAATCTACGGAGACACTCATAGTAAAAAAATCGGAATTCGGCTATTTGGGTTTCCAAAAGATTTTTATGTTGATTTTAAACAAGTAGAGAAAGCCTTAGAAAGACGCAAGTCTACTTCTATTTTTACAACTCCTAGAAAAGAGCCAGATAAGTACATTATCGTCTCCGGGTTTAAGGAAAATAAAACTAATGGTGATGTTATTGATGTTTATTTTGAAAACACAAACACTATATCTAAAGACTACACACAGTTTAGTTTAACTCCAAGACCAGGTCAGGCTGATTTTGTTTCAATTCAAAAGTATGGAAAAACTTTTCCAGGTGGTGGACTTTTTTCTGGCAGAACCACTATTTTGTTTGTCTTTATTGGCGAAATAATTCGCCAATATTTAGGCATTGAGTTCAGCAGTCAAATTAAACAAATTGGCACTGAAAAAGAACCTTTGAAGTTTGTTGAGTATTTAAATCAAATCAAAGTAGAACAAGACAGCGTTGGCGTTAAAATAACCACTACTTTAACTGGATTAAAACCCGGTGTTGGCTCGGTTTTTTTTAATAAACTAAACTCCTATATTGCTAGATTTGTGTATTTAATACCTGGCGTGAAAGCGCTTGGTTTTGGCCTTGGTTCGGATACAGTTTGCAAAAAAGGCTCTGAGTATAATGACGTTTTAGCTGATTTGTCTGGCAGAACTCAGACTAACAATGCAGGCGGAATAGTTGGCGGGATTTCAAATGGTAATCCTATTTTAATTGAAACTACTTTTAGACCAACTGGTTCAATTTCCAAACCACAACAAACTCTTAACTTAAAAACTGGTAAAATAGAGTTAATAGAAATCCAGGGTAGACACGACATTTGCTTTGGTTTAAGAGCACCAGTTATTGTAGAAGCAATGACAGCATTGGCTGTGTTTGCTACAATTGAAGGAGATAAAAATGATTAAAATAGCCGTTGATATGATGGGTGGGGACCTTGGCATTTTTGAAAATAAAAAAGCAATAAGAGCCTTGTTGGGCGAAAATACAAATATTGAGTTTTACTTAGTTGGAGATGAAAGTAGACTAAGTGAGTTTGTTAATCACCCCCAATGCAAAATTATTCACACAGATAAATACCTAGATATGGGTGTTGAAGACCCATTTGCTGAGTTTAGAAAAACCCCTGAGCGTTCTCTTTTTAAAGCACTCGCATTACTTAAAAACAACCAAGTTGACGCCGTGGTTTCAGCAGGTCCAACTCAAGCGGTAGTTTTTGGGTCTCACTTAATTGTAGGTAGGCTACCAAAAGTTCGTAGATTAGCATTAGCCGTTCCTTTTAATACTGTTGATGGAACTAAAAAAATTCTGCTAGATTGTGGTGCTACTGCTGAAATTTCGCCAAAAGATTTAGTTGATTTTTCGCAAATCGGTGTTACTTATTTAAAACAGCTTATTGGAAACAACGATTTTGCGCCACAAGTTGGGTTAGTTTCTATAGGTTCTGAAAAAGGCAAAGGTCGTGATTTTGAGCGTTCTGCTTACGATTTGCTTAAAGAAACACATGAGTTTAATTTTTACGGAAACGTTGAACCAAAGGAACTATTTTTTAAAAACGCAGATGTTTTGGTAACAGACGGATTTAGCGGCAACTTAATTTTAAAATCCATGGAAGGCGCCTTGTTAGGCTTTAAAGAGAACTTTAAAAAAGAATTAAAATATTGTTTACTTAAAAAACTAGCCTTCTTAATTTTAAGAAAATCAATCAAGAGGGCAGTTAAAAAACTTACTGCAAACGATACAGGTGGCGCCTTGATTCTTGGAACTAAAGGCGTTGTAGTTAAGGCGCACGGCGCTGCTAAACACCAAGATTTAAAACAAGCCATTAAACAGGCTAAAGTTTTTGTTGAAAACAGTATTATTGAAAAATTCTTAAAAGGACTTGAAAATGACAGATGAGAAAGCTTATTTAAAGTCAATCGGAGTTAAGGTCAAAAACTTAAAAAACTTTATACCTGCTTTTATTCACTCTTCATACGGTAACTTAAACAAACTGCCAAACTACGAACGTCGCGAGTTTTTAGGAGACAGTATTTTGGATTTCTTGGCAGCTGAAGCATTGTTAAATAAGTATCCAGATGAAAACGAAGGCTTTCTTTCTAAACAAAGAGCAGCGATGATTTCAGAAGATGCACTTTTGGTCTATGCTAAAAAAATCAACCTAGACAACTACATTAAAACCCGAGTTTCGCCAATTCCAAAATCCATAATTGCCGACTGTATGGAAGCCTTAATTGGCTCAATTTATCTAGACAGCGGAATTGAAAACTGTAGACATTTTTTTGAGAAATATATATGGTCTGTGTTTTTGAAAGAGATTGATATTATTGACTACAAAACCGTTTTACAAGAGTATTATCAAGGATTTTCAAATAAGTTAATTTCATACAAACTAATATCTGAAACTGGGCCTAGCAACGACAAAGTTTTTGTCTCTGGGGTTTATTATGAAAAAGATGTACTTCTAGCTACTGGAACTGGCCGTTCCAAGGCTTTGTCTGAAAAAGAGGCTGCTAAAAAAGCCCTTGAAAAATTGCAGACTAAGGAGAACATAAATGCTTGAAAAATTATTTTTAGACTACTCACTTGATTTTTTAAAACTGGTTTCTGAACACCAAAAGAAGTTAAACTTATCGGCAAACGAGTATTCTTTTGTGGTACTTTTACTTTCAGAAAAAAAGAAAAAACACACAGTACTTTCTTTTGTTAAAAAAACCGGACTTGAAAAAAGTGTTGCTGAAAACACTTTAAATTCACTACATTCTAAAAAAATCATTACTTTTGTCTACGAAGAAAACGAAAGTGGCAAAGTTAGAGAGCTAATTTCTTTAAAACCACTCTACGCACAAATTTTAGACTTTATTCAAAATCCAGAGTTAGACCCGCAAGAATGTTTGCTTAAAGAGGTTGGCGAACTGATTGAAAAAAATGCCAAACCACTTTCTGCAAATCAGTATATTTTGATTAAAAACTGGCTTGAGAGTAAAAAAATTACACCTAGTGCTTTGAAAGAAATTATTGAAAATATTATTAAAGAAGGTTTTTTTACCTTTAGTAAGTTAGAGGCGGTTGTTCAAAACTATTCAGTTGAAGGCAAACCACTCAACCAAAAAGACAAAAAAATCCTTTCACAAATTTTTAAACAATAGTTTAATTTTTAAATAAACAAACAAAACAAACCAAAAAATACCCCATTTCTGCTGTTCTAGGAATAGGGTATTTTTTGATTTAAATTCACTTTAATAAAGTATTTGTTTAGTAAAATAATTTATTAAAAAGAATTTAACTTGGCGGTAAGAATAATTATTTATCTTAAAAAAGATAAACAATTATGATACACATCAAGTTCTGTCTAGTGGTCGCAGTCGTTAATTGAACTTAAGATACCGATTGTAGCATTTCTAACGCTTTTCGCAACTACGTTTTTTAGAACACTAAGAATGTTTTTTCTACTTTTTTTCATATATTTCCTCCTTTCGTATTTAAATATATTAGCACATTTTAAAAAAACATGCAATCAAAACACTCATTTGAAATATTTACAAACCTTTTAAATTGTAATATAATATTATATAAGGACGAGCAAATAAGTTCTTAAAAGGCAGGTAATAATGGAAATATTTATAGGTTCTGACCACGCTGGTTTTGAAGCAAAAGAAAAAATCAAAGCACATTTAAAAAATACCACTAAGTACGTAATTACAGACCTTGGAACTAACTCAACAGATTCGGTTGACTATCCTATTTTTGGTGAAAAAGTTGCCAGAAAAGTAGTTGAAACTAACGACTCACTCGGTATTGTTGTCTGTGGTTCTGGAATTGGAATTTCTATCGCTGCCAATAAAGTCAAAGGAGCCAGATGCGCCTTGGTTTACACCAAAGAGGCTGCACATTTGGCTAAACTTCACAACAACGCAAACATAATTGCGTTAAGTGGTCGCGGGTTTGAGTTAAGCACGCTGATTGAGTTTGTTGAAGAGTTTTTGCAAACTGAATTTGAAGCAGGCAGGCATCAACGCAGAGTTGATATGCTAAACTCACTTTAATTAAAAGGAGTAGACAATGGTTAAAATTTTAAATCACCCACTAATTGAACACAAAATGAGTCAACTGCGCTCAGTCCACACTAAAACCAAAGAATTTAGAGAACTGGTTTCTGAAATCGCTACCTTGGTAACTTATGAACTTTCTCGCGATTTTCAAACTAAAACCGTGGAAGTCACAACTCCTATTGTCAAAACAAAATGCCAAGAACTCAAAGAAGAAGTTGTTTTAATTCCGGTTTTAAGAGCAGGACTTGGTATGGTTGAGGGGGTTTGCAGTTTAATTCCAACTGCCAAAATTGGACACATTGGCCTATACCGTGATGAAGAGACTCTGGAACCAAAAAAATACTTCTTTAAAGTTCCTGAAAACACTAAAAACTCACTTGTGATTGTGCTAGATCCGATGTTAGCAACTGGCCACTCTGCAGCCTATGCAATTCAGGCATTGAAAGAAATTGGCGTTAAAAACATTAGATACGCTGGTATTGTTGGTTGCCCAGAAGGAATTAAGTTGCTACAAGAAAAGCATCCAGATGTTGATATTTATTTAGCACAAGAAGATGAACACTTGAATGAAAACGGCTATATTGTTCCTGGACTTGGGGATTGTGGTGACCGCTTATTTGGTACTAAATAATTTATGAAAAAATTCGGAGCCTGGTATTTACTTGTCAGTCAAATTATTTTTTCGCTGTTAATTCCAACGGCAGTCGGTGCTTTGATTGCCAAAAAGTCTGGCTATAGTCCAGTTGGCATCGGCATTGCTGCTTTAATTGGTTTCGGAATTGGATTTGTTTCTTCTATTTCTTTTGCTTTAAATATTTATCGTAAACTAATTAAAACAGAAAAAAAAGAACCAAAACCTCAAGGCACCCCTAAAATTGGCGATGAAAATCAAAACAATTAACCACTTTGTATATTTTCTTTACTTATTTAGTTTTATTTTGACCTTGGTTTGGCTGTACATCGATAAAACCGCTTATTTATTTGCAAACTTTGCTTTAGTTTATTGCTTTTTATTTACTTTAATATTAAAAGTAGAGTTAAAAACTTTTAAAAAAGCACAAATTTTTGGATTTACTATTTTGCAAAACTTTGTGATTTTTATGTTGTTTTTACTAATTTTTACGTTAAACAGCATTTTAAAGTTAAAAACACCCGGCTTAAATTATTTAAGTTTCGGTACTACTTTGGCCGCGAGTATAGTGCTTGCGTGTATTGCGATTTTAGTTGAAGTTAAAATTACGAAAGGAGAAATATGTTAGAAAATCTAGAAATCAATAAATTCCCACAAGCAATAACCCCGTATTTTTTTGCATCTCTTTTCATAATGACCATAATCGCTATATATGTTTCTGCAATAGGCGCTGCGGTTGGAAGACTTAACGAAAAAGAACCAAATAAATTTCTCTATTGGCACATTAAAGTAGTTGACAGCGTCAACACTTTCTTAAAGCAAAACATTGGCATTCACTGGCGAACAGCTGCACCTTATATTTTCACATTGATTTTCTTTATTTTGTTTGCCAATATCTCAGGTATTTTTGGACTAATTACACCAACTGCTTTTACTGCAATTACAGTTCCACTAACTTTGTTTTCACTATACTGCAAACACCAAATCGGGCTAAAGTCAAGAAAAGCCAAACACTTTAAAGGATTGTTTGAGCCAGTTTCCATTATGTTTCCAATAAACCTGCTTTCTGAGTTTACGCCTATACTTTCAATGAGTTTTCGTTTATTTGGAAATATCGTAAGTGGGGGAATTCTACTTTCATTAGTCTACTCGCTACTCGGTGGTCTTTCTCCGTTTGTCACACCAATCATGCATTTTATCTTTGATATTCTGTTTGGCTGTATTCAAACCTTGGTGTTTGTTTTGCTTACAGTTATTGCAATTTCTCAAAAAACAGAGGAAACGGATAAATATGAAAACACTGATGAAAACTTTTTACTAGAGTATAATTTAGTATACAAAAACGCAAAAAATTAAAATTAGGAGGATATATTTATGGACACAATTTTAAACTTAATTGCTAACTTAAACTTAATGCAAGTTGTAGGTTCACTTGCCTACATTGGTGCCGGTATTGCCGTATTTACTGGTTTTGCAACTTCAATTGGACAAGGTTTAATTGGCATGAAAGCCGTTGAAGGTGTTGCCCGTCAACCAGAGGCTTCAAATAAAATTATGATTTTAATGATCATTGCCCAAACTGTCGTTGAAACTTCGGCTATCTACGGTATGGTTGTTGCTTTTACTTTAGCAAGTAAATAAGCACCCATTTAGTTTCGCTTTTTTTAAAAATGACTATCTATACAGATATTTCTAAAAATATCGTAAAGACTGTTGAAAAAGGTCTTTACTCAATGTTTTCAGATTGGTCTATTATTGTCTATCAATTAACTGCACTGTTTATTCTTTACTTAATAGTGCGCTTTTTCTTTTGGAAAAAAATCACTAAGTTTTTAGATGAACACAGAATGCAGGAAATTAAAGAAAAGCAAGAAGCGAATAAAGCACAAGAAGAAATCAAAGTATTAAAAGCAGAAATTACGCAAAAATACTTATCGGCTCGCGACGACATTGAACAAATGAGAGACACTTTAATAAAAGACGCCCAACTAGAGCGAGACGAAATTTTGACAAAAGCCAAAAAAACCGCAGAGCGTCGACTTGCTAAACTAGACAGTGAAATTGAGGCTGAAATTAAAGAAAAAGAAGCGGAAATTAAACAAGCAATTAAAGCAATTTCTTATAAGGCTACTAAGTTAATTGTCAAAAAAGAAATTGATAAAAACTTATACGAAAATGAACTTGATCTTTTAATTGAAACTGAACTGAAAAATGCAAAAAAATAATTTCGTCAAATACGCACACGCCTATTTTAATTTTGTTAAAGACAAAGCTTCACAAAAAGTTTTAATTGAAGAACTCCACACTTTTAAAAAAATTTATGCCAAAAGCCCTGAGTTAATTTCTGCACTTGCCTATGGCCGCATAGATACTGCCAAAGTGCTTACTCAGTTTAGCGCAGAAACTCAAAAGTTTTTAAGGATTTTAATTAAAGATAAAGCAATTTTGGCGATTGACAAAATTTATGCGGAGTTTATGCGCTTGCAAAACATTGAAAGAAATCAAGCGTATGTCACTATTTCTTCGCCTAAAAAACTAACAGATAAACAACTTAAAACTCTAACTCTTGAACTTAAAAAAATCATTCAAGACAAAGACTTAATTTTAAGACAAGAAATTAATCCTAAACTAATAAATGGTCTTAAAATTGACTACGCAGGCCTTAGTCTAGACTTGTCACTTTTGACTAAATTAAAAGAAATGTTTAGATAATGAAAGGAAGTAAAATGGCTTTAGATATTAAAAAACTACAAACTCAAATTGAACAAGAGCTAAAGACTCAACAAAACGAAAGCCAATTCCAAGAAGTCGGCTATATTTTGACAGTTGGTGATGGAATATGTTTTTGCTATGGACTTAAAAACGCCATGATGGGCGAAAAAGTCGTATTTAACAGTTCTTGTTTTGGAGTAATTTTTAATTTAGAAGTTGATAAAGTCGGAATTATATTACTCGGAGATATTTTTTCAATTAAGGAAGGCGATGAGTGTAGATTAACTGGAAAAATCTTTGAAGTGCCAGTTGGCGAATCTTTACTTGGACGCGTAGTTGATCCGCTAGGCGAGCCTCAAGATGGACTTGAAAAAATAATTACTGCAGAAACTCTGCCAATTGAAAGACCTGCACACGCCGTGATGGAGCGTGATCACGTCAACGAACCGCTGTTGACCGGAATTGGGATGATTGACGCCTTAATTCCAATTGGCAAAGGTCAAAGAGAACTGATTATTGGCGACAGACAAACTGGAAAGACTTCTATTGCAATTGACACAATTTTAAATCAACAGGGCAAAAACGTAATTTGTGTCTACACAGCAATCGGTCAAAAACAACAAACTGTTGCGCAAATTAGAAAAGTTTTAGAAGAGCACAATGCTCTTGAATACACAATTATTGTCTCTGCTCCTGCACACAAAGAAGGAACACTTCAGTATTTAGCACCATTTTCTGCCTGCTCTATGGCTGAATACTTCGCTGAGCGCGGTCGCGATGTTTTAATAGTCTACGACGACCTTTCTAAACACGCCGTGGCTTACCGCGAACTTTCGCTATTGCTAAAACGTCCACCTGGTAGAGAAGCCTTTCCTGGAGACATATTTTATTTACACTCTAGATTACTTGAACGTTCTGCTAAACTATCTAAAACTTTAGGCGGAGGTTCTCTGACCGCGCTACCTATCATTGAAACTAAAGCAGGAGACATTTCTGCCTATATTCCAACTAATGTTATTTCAATTACCGACGGACAAATTTTTTTAGAAACAGAACTTTTTTACAAAGGTATTCGCCCCGCTATTAATTCAGGGTTATCAGTTTCTAGAGTCGGTGGCTCTGCTCAGTTTAAAGCAGTTAAGCGAGTGTCTGGACTGCTTCGTATATTTTTAGCATCATATAAAGAACTTGAGTCTTTCTCACAATTTGGCTCAGATTTAGACGAACTTTCTTTAAAGAAACTAGCCAGAGGTCGCTTAGTTATTGAAATTTTTAAACAAAATATTCACGAACTGATAGACTTTACAACTTTAGCCTGTGTTCTTTGGGCGCTTAACCGTGAACTACTTGACGACATACCTTTGAGTAAAGTTAAAACTTTTGTTAATTTTGTAACTAAGTTCTTGCAAAGTGAAGAGACCGGAAAAGCGGTTTACCAGGCAATTTCTAAAACCAAAGATTTTCCTGAAGACACGTTGATGTTTGCACTAATTTTGAAAATCAAAAAGGTTCTTTAATGCTTAACTTAAAAGAAACTAAGAAAAAAATCCAGGCACTTACTGAAACTGAAAAAATAGTTTCGGCTATGCAAGCAACGGCTCTTTCTAAAATCAACTCAGCCCAGCGCAAAATTACTGAGTATAACTTGTTTATGCGTTCATTTAAAGAGATTTTTCTTTCAGTTTTTAAAACTAACGAAAATCCAATTTTTCAAAAACACGAAAATGGCGAAACTATTTATATCGTAATAACTTCCGATAAAGGACTGTGCGGCTCTTTTCACTCAGAACTATTTAAGAAGTTATTCTTGCATTCTCGCCGCAACCAAAATCACCATGCTTTGGTGATTGGCAAAAAAGGCCACAGTTTCTTTCGCCAAAAAGAACATATTTTAATTAACAAAAAACCAATCTTTAACCGCGAAGACATCAACATTACTTATTTTCGCAAATATGTTTTAGACATTAAAAACCTATTTTTAGCAGGTTATATTAAAAACGTTTATCTAGTTTACAACAACTCAAAAAACGCTTTGGAAAAAGAAACCAAAATTGAGCGCATTCTGCCAATTACCAGACACATTTTTGAAGAGCAGAAAAACCCGCAAACTGAATATATTTACGATGAGTCTAAAAACCGCATAATTAGTGAGTTAATTGTGACTTTTATAGAATCCAAAATTTTTGGAGCGATGCTAAAGTCAAAAGCCTGCGAACACCAAGAGCGACAACTTGCGATGAAAAAAGCCTCAGATAACTGCAAAAAATTATTTGAAAAGTTAACACTGGAATACAACCGCGCCAGACAAGGACAAATTACTTCTGAGTTGATTGATATCGTTAACGGTTCTTGACAAGAAAGGATTAAAAAAATGGGAAAAATACATGAAATTATTGGTCCAGTAGTAGATGTTTACTTTGACACTGAACTACCTAAGATCAATACCTGTTTAAAAGTTAATAACCATGGACAAGAGTGCTTCTTGGAAGTACTTCTACACGTTGGTGACAAGGTTTGTAGAACCATTGCCTTCTCGCCTACTGATGGTCTTAAAAAAGGACTTGAAGTCATTGACACCAAATCACCAATTAAAGTCCCGGTTGGCACCAAAACCCTTGGTCGTATGTTTAATACACTTGGCCAGCCAATTGATTTTAACGGAGAACTAAAAGCAGATTCTGTTAAACCAGAGCCAATTCACAAAGCCCCACCTCAATTTGCTAAACTTTCTACAGAAGTTGAAATTCTGGAAACTGGAATCAAAGTAATTGACTTGCTTGCACCTTACATTAAAGGTGGGAAAATCGGGTTATTTGGCGGTGCCGGAGTTGGGAAAACCGTTTTAATACAAGAGTTAATTCACAATGTTGCAAAAGCTACTGGCGGAATTTCTATTTTTGCCGGAGTTGGTGAACGCTCTCGCGAAGGTTTTGATCTTTACACCGAAATGAAAGAGTCTGGAGTGCTAAAAAACACAGCCCTAGTTTTTGGTCAAATGAACGAACCACCAGGTGTTCGTATGCGAGCACCACTAACCGCGCTTACTATGGCTGAATATTTTCGCGATGTTAAAAAGCAAGACACTTTGCTGTTTATTGACAACATTTTTAGATATGTGCAAGCAGGTTCAGAAGTTTCTGCACTACTTGGTCGCATGCCGTCGGCAGTTGGCTACCAGCCAACTTTAGCGACTGAAATGGGTAGACTACAAGAGCGAATTACTTCAACTAAAGACGGATCAATTACTTCAATTCAAGCAGTATACGTACCGGCTGACGACTACACAGATCCGGCTCCGTCTACTGTGTTTTCACATCTTGACGCAACTACTAACTTAAAACGACAACTAATTGAAGAAGGTATTTATCCGGCAGTTGACCCTTTGGCTTCAACTTCTTCTGCACTTAATCCAAATATTTGCGGAGCAGAGCACTACGCAGTGGCAAGACGAGTGCAAGAAATTATTCAAAGATACTACGAACTTCTTGACATTATTGCGATTCTTGGAATGGATGAACTTTCAGATAGTGATAAACTTATTGTGCATCGTGCGCGTCGCGTGCGTTTCTTTTTATCGCAATCTATGCACGTTGCCGAGCAGTTTACCGGAATTAAGGGTAGTTTTGTACGTTTAAAAGATACAATCAAAGGTTTTAAAGACATACTAGACGGTAAATACGATCATATTGAAGAAGAGGCTTTTCATATGGTTGGGTCAATTGACGAGATGCTTGCAAAAGCCAACTCGCTAAAGAAAGCACAAAATGCAGTTTAATCTATATTTATATCAAGGCTTGGTATTAAGTAAAGAGGCTACTAAGTTTTTGCTGAAAGACAAAAACGGAGAAGTTGTGATAATGGACAGGCATATTCCGATTGTTTTGTCTGCGCTTGAGGCAACTTTAGTTTTAACTCTTAAAAACAATGAAACTAAGTATATTTGCCTAGAACGCGGAATCATTGAGTTTAAACAAAACACCGCTAAAGTCTTGGCTTCACTTGCAGTTGTCAGAGATTCTGAAAAAGAAGCGCAAACTGCTTTTCTTGATGCTAAAAACACAGCGTTAAACAATGCCAAGAAAGAAAACAATGAGTTTACAATTTTAGAAAAGAAACTTAAAGACCAAATACATTTAACCAAAGCAGGTTCGCTTTAAAACTTAATGCTAAATTGAAAAATGCAGGTAATACCTGCATTTTTTATTTGGTTTAATTAGTTAAGGTGTACTCAGAAATATCTACAACTATATAGGAAACTGTGTCTTTGTAAATTGTGCGGTTGACATTTACTTTAACAATATCACTGCCTTTTTGCAGTAAGTCGTTTATTTTATCAGCACATACGTTGAATGCAGTGCAAGAAATTGCGCTGTTTGCATGAACTAGTTCAAATTTAGCCACACTTGTTCCTTTTGCACTTTTAAAAACTTTTTGGTTTTTAATCTTAGCAATTGTAGTAATTGAGTGTCTACGCTCAATTTCAGAAAACGGCACAAAATACTTTTCTTTTGCCAGTTTGTTTAGCAAATCATATTTTAAGTTGAAACCGAGAGCCTTAAACTCAAAATCACTAAGTTCACTGTCTGAGTATTCAGATTCATCTTTTTTGTAGTCAGAAAGCAAGGCAGTATGTGCGCGCATCATAGCAAGGTCGCGCATTTGTTTTTTAGTCAAACTAAAACCATCTAAAGTACTTGCAAAAATTAAGTTTTCAAGTTGTTCTTGAGATAGGATGTCTTTAGTTTTAATTAAAAAATCAACAAAGTCTGTGTATTTTTGTGAGTTTAGTTGTTCAACAATTTCACTGCTGATTCTTTTAACTACAGTTAAAGGAAGCAAGATTTTGTTTTGACTGAGTTTGCATTTTTTGCCAGAAATCAAAATTCGTGGATTTAAAACAAAGTATCCTTTTAGCTTTGCCTCAAAAACGTATTTAACAATAGTTTCTGAGTCTCCTGTATACAGTTGAAAGAAAGCAGCAGCAAAACAGTTGAAGTAATTTGCTTTGATGTAGGCCATTTGATAGGCTAAAGTGGCATATCCAACTGAATGACTTTTGTTGAAGCCGTATTCAGCAAACTTCTTGATGAATGCAAATATTTTTTCGGCAACCTCTAGGCTGTAGCCGTTTGCAGTTGCTTTCTTTAAAAATAAAGGATGCTCTTTTTCAATTACACTTTGGTCTTTTTTAGAAATCGCTCTTCTAAACAAATCAGCCTCAGCAAATGAGTAGCCGCCTATTTTTTTAGCAATTTCAATAATTTGTTCTTGATATAAAATGATGCCATTAGTGCTTTTGATAATTTCAGTTATTTCTTCTGGCAAATCGGTTTCAAATGAACCTTTCTTTTTGTTTTCTATGTAGACATCTATTTGATCAAGCGCACCAGGTCTCCATAGAGCCAAGGTGTCAATAAGGTCTGAAAAAGTCTTGGTTTGCATTCTTCTGCAAAGTCTTTTTAGTCCTTCTGTTTCTAACTGAAAAATTCCTTCGGTGTCTGATTTGGCAATTAGTTTAAATGTATTTTGATTTTCAAAGTCAGTTATTCCTTTAAAATCAGGGTCAATTTTTTTAACATAATTTAGTTGTTTCTTTAAAACTGTTAAGTTATTTAAAGAAAGTAAGTCTAATTTAAGTAGACCAATTGACTCAAGTTCGTTCATATCAAAAACTAACTGGTTAAAATCACCATACGGAGATTTTTTAACTGCTAAATATTCAGTCAGTTCAACATTTGAAACAATTAAAGCAGAAGCGTGAGTTGAAAATGTTTGGATTTTTCCGTATAGAGTTTTACAAACTTCCGAAACTTCGCGAACAAGCGGTTTAGTGTAATACTCTAATTTCCCTTCAACTTCTCTTTTGATCTCTCTTTTTTCAGATTCAGAAACTGCTAAAATTCTGACAACATCGTTGAGTGCAGACTTTTCTAAATATTTATTTTGCGTATTTACAAAGGCAATTTTATCGTTTCCAAAAAGTTCAGTTAAATATTTAACGACTTTTAATTTATCAGCACTGTCAACGTCAATATCAATATCTGGATATCCTTGTCTAAACTTATTTAAGAAACGCTCAAAAATTAAGTTATGTTTAACTGGGTCAATTTCAGTTATTCCAAGAGCCCAAGCAACAAGTGAACCAACCGCAGAGCCACGACCAGGTCCGATTAGCACATCGTTCGCTTTTGCCCATCTGCAAATTTCGCTAACTAACAAAAAGTAGTTTGCAAAGTTAAGTTCTGTAATCACACTAAGTTCATGTTTTGCTCTCTCTTGGTATTCGGGTCCAAGATTCACACAAAATTCATAAACTCGTTTTTTTATTTCTTCGTTTGGATTTGGATAAATTTGTGGAATTTCAAACTTTGGAAGTTCATAGTCAAACAATTGAATTTGGTCAAGAAAATCATCTAAGTTATCTAAAAGAATTGAATTGTATTCTTGAATTAATTCCTTAAGTTCTTCTGCAGTTTGTAGAAAATGATTAGCAATTTCTTTATCTACACTGCCGTTAATTTTTCTTAAGTACTCGTGAGCTTTAATATGTTCAACTTCTGAATACTCTGCACTAAAACCAGGTAGTAAGGCTATATTGTAGTTTTTAACAATGTATTCAACTTCCTTAATTTGCTCTTTTGAATAAGCAAAGTCAAGTAAATAGTAAACATTGAAAGCACTTAGTTTTTCAAGCATTATTTGCGCGCTTTCTGTTTTTAATAAATCTGTGTTTTGCTCACTTATAACAAACAAGAAATCATCTTTATGCTCAAAACAAAAATCAAAATCAATGCTTTGGTTTGAATCTATTTCTTTATATTTTTTAAGTAAAAGGTGAAAAGCAGTAAAATTTCTTGGAAAAATTAAAATATTTAAACTGTTCTTTTCAATGCTTAAACGCGTAGCAAGGCTAATTAAACCAGTTTTGTTTGCATCTTTGCAACTTTTGAAAAACTCAAGCATTCCACTTAGATTATAGTCAGCAAGCACAGGTATATCGTATCCTCGGCTCAATTGCAAATTAACTGCGTCCGATACTGAAATTAACGAGTGTTGATACGAAAAGGCACTTTTAAAGTTTATTAAGGCAAACATTAGAAGTTAATGAAATCTTTTGCGAATTCCATACATTCGCGAATTTTATTGTCATCTGGTTGATAGATACAAGAAAGCCCTTTTTCTCTAAAAAGTAGTGCACCTACTTCTTTTACTCTATCTTCCCAAATATCCATCCAAATAGGGTCATCATACCAACCATAAGAGCCAAATAAGGCGATTTTACGCCCTTTTAAGTGTGGAAGCAGTTCAGCAAAATAAGGTTCAAACTCTAGTTCTTCAAGAACGTTGTCACCCATTGCTGGGCAACCAAAAATAATTTTATCGTAATTCAAGGTCGCAGGAACATCAATCTCAGACACCCATTTTAACTCAGCGTTTGCGTTGTTTTCTTTTAAGGCAGTTAGCATAGCGTTGGCCATAATTTCGGTATTACCAGTTCCAGACCAGTAGACAATCAGTATTTTTTCCATAGTTGTTAATCTCCTCTTTTTCATTTTTAGTATAACATTTTTAAATTTTTTTAGTTTGATTTTTAATTTATTTTTCTTTAATTTACTGCTCAGATTTGCGTATTTTTGTTTTATAAGACCTTAAGTCTTTTAAGTAAAAATAACTAAAAATACTACCTATTAAAATTAAAGAAAAACCGACTGTTATGGTTATTTTTACAACAGTTGGTAAACTGGTGAGTTTACTACTATTTTTGTAAATTATAGTCCGTTCATAAGTTTGTATATTTCCGCGTTCATCAGTTGCAGTATATAAAAGAGTTCTAGGTAGTTCTTTGTTTTTAGTGGCATCTATTGTCTCGTGCCAGATGTCTAGTTTACTGTTGCTTTTAGTATCTGAGTTATCAGTAATTTCAAGACCCTTTAAGTAATCAATTTGGCTTGGATTATTTTTTAAAGTCACGATGTCAATTTCAAGCGGGTTAGTTTCCTTAATTGTTGGTTTTACCTTGTCATCCACTAAAAGTCTAAGTTCTTTAGTCACTGAGTTTTCCGAAGTGTCTTTTACAGTGTAGTACACTTTATAGTAGTCACATTTTTCTAAATTAACGCCAGATACGTCAATGTGACATTTGCTAGGGTTAATTGACTTGTCTACATTGTCAAAAATACCTGCAATGTTTTGACGCAGAGTTTCAAGTAAATTAGTTTCTCTTAATTTGACAGTTAAACTATTTGCTTTTAATTCCAATACTGGTGGAATGTTGTCACCTACTACGCAGACAAAACTATGCATAGTTTCGTTTCCGTATTCGTCAGTTAGTTTAAGTTCACACTTGTATTTACCAGGTTTACTGAAATTAAAGGTATATTCTTCTCCGTCAACGTATAGTTTTTCGGTTACTTTAGTGTCGTCTTGATATGAAAAATATTTACTTGCTTGGAACTTCTCACCAACATTTAAAAAGATACTTCTTGGTTGTTTTACTAAAGTAGGTGGAAGTAAGTCTACAACTTTTAGCAGGTATGATTTTGAAATTTTATTACCTGCTTTGTCTTGAACTGAGATTTCTACTAAATATGATTTACCAAGTTCTTTAGTGTCAATAGTTTTGTCAATTGTAGTTTTAAGTTCACTTTTAAAGTCATAGTTGTCTTTTATGTCAAATAAGTCAGTTAGGTTAAACTTAGAGTTTACCTGAACAGGCACATAGTTTTGATTATTTTTATCTTGCTTAGTTTGAATGGGCTCAATGGTTGGCTTAGTTGTGTCTTTAACTTCTAAGACAAAAGACTTTGCCCCCCTGATTTCTTGTGTACCTGGTTTAAAGATGTTTAAAGTAACTTTGTATTTGCCGACCTTGCTTAAGTTAATTTCGCTTATGTCTAGGTTTAATTCACTTAACTCGTGGTTGTAAACTTTATCTTTTACAACGGCCGATTTTAAAATTTCTTCAATGAAGTTTGAGTATTCAGTCTTTATTTTTTCGTTGTCTAAACTAGGCGATAGCACTTCTTTAGTTACTTCTTTAAAAGGAAAAGTAATTTCAGCAACTCCTGTATCTTTAACTTCAACAGTGAATTTCTTTGTAGTTGAGTTTCCGCTTTTATCTGTTACAGTTACTGAAAGTTGGTGCATTCCAACTTTATTTAACTTCTCTTCACCTTCTACTTTAATATCTAGTTCATCTCCACTGTTATCAGTAATATTAAACTGATTTAAGGTAAAAAACGGCGAACCTATTACTGTAGTTAACTGCTCTGTCTGTTTTTTAAACTCAATTTTGGGAGCCTCAATGTCTTTAACTTCTATGTAGGTTTTTAAAACCGCTTGATTTTCGTTTTCATCTAAACAATGTACCTCTATTGGGTATTTTCCTGGTTTGTTTAACAAAACGTCTTCAGCACCAAGTAATTTGGTTGTCAATTTAGTTGAAATATTGTCTTTAAAGACAAAGTGTTTCTTTAAAATTTCGTCAATTTGTTTATCTGTGAGTCTATCTTTTTTAAGTTCTGTGAAAACTATTGGCTTAATTTGGTTTATAGTAGGTTTTTCTCTGTCTAAAATATTGATAATTAAATTAACTTCAAGTTCATCGGCAAGACGACTAAACTCACAAAGCAGACTAACCAGCATTTTCCTTTGTTTGAAGTTAGTCATAAAAAATTTTTCTTCAAAACTCTCAGGATTCGCGTATTCAATAGATTCAGCCATGTATTTTTCGCCCGTATTTGCGTCTTTTAGCCAAACTTTGACAGCATTTTTTAGTTCATCAAATGAAACTTTTTCTGGATTATCTAAACTAAAGTCAAACTCACGGTAAATCCCTTCGGCGTGCATTTCATATTGCAGACCTTCGTAAATTACTGTTTTGATGAAAGTTTTTTCAACAATTTTATATTCTTTTGCAAATGCCTGTTTAGATGAAAAAAGTCCAAAACAAAAGAAAATAAAAAATAAAACCACAAAACTAAGTTTATTTGTCATCATTGTTCCTCCGCGTATATATTTATGCAGAACAAATAAATTGCTTAAAAATAGTCTTGCTTATTTGTAAATTTGTGTCTTAACTTTAAAAAAAGTAAAAAAACCAATCTGCTATGATTGGTTTTTAAAAGATTTAAAATTTATTTTTTAGGTTGCCAACCTACTTTTTTTGCAATCGCCTTTAAAAGCAAATGCATTGAGTAGGTGTCTTGGCCGCAATATGCTAAAAGTGCTGAGTATGACTTGTCGTAGTCGGGTCCTTTTTTTTCAGTAAAAGACAAATACTCTTGTACCGCCATTAGTCCGTTTTGCACTTCTAGGTTTTTATAAGAAAGGTCTGTAAAAACAGGAAGCAGTTTTTTAATTGAGTAAGAGCCAAACAAATCACGGTGATAGTAAGCGAGGCCACCTTTTGGTTTGTCTGCGCTCTTTCCTTTAAAGACATACATTAAGTCATATATTCTGTCTAAAATATTTTTTAGGCCTTCTACCATTTTAGTATCTGCTTTAAAAAGTTCCATTAACTCTTTAATTCGGGTGTTTTCAAATGCTTTATTGTAAACCATCACACTACCGCCATCTGGTTTGATAGTCTCAAGCATGAGTTTAGTAAACTCATAGCGATAGTCAGTTTTGGTGTCTTTATTTAAAAAGTAGACGTTGTCTGCTTTTAAATCGCATTTACCAAACTCTTTTTCTATGTGAATTGAAAACTGAAATAGTGACTGGGTATAGGGTTTTTCGCCAACATAGCGTGGTAAAGGAAAGTTAGTAGACTCAAAATCTAGGTGGTAAATTGGAAACTTGATTTCGTCTAAATATTTTTTAACTAAAGCCTCGTCAATGTGCTCTTCACCGGAAAGCACACAGTATTTTTGAGTTTTATTTTTTTCGCGATTTAAATATTCATCGTCTAAATCGGTCATTTTAACCGTACCTACGTTGACCAGGTCTTCGATTTCTAGTTTTTCGGTGTTATTTTTAAAGCCGTGGTGTCGGTCAATGTATTCAAATATTGAGTATTTCTCAGGAATTTGCCAGTCGTGTCTGCACACACAAGAAAAGTATTGACACTCTAAGTTTTTCCCTTTTTGACAGTGCACACCAAAGTTAACTTTAGAGGCGTCTGCTTGGTCTATGGCCTGCTCTATTTTTTTAATTTCTGACTCTATAATTGGTTGCAGGCATTTTGTAATTTCGTTGTAGTCAATGAAAGAAATTATGGCGTCGGGGTCATAGACTCTTGAACCGTTTTCGTTGGTTTTACCGTCATAGATATATTCGTGGTTTAAAACCGCTAAATAATAGTAAACTGGCTTGTTAAAAACCTTACTTTGCTCAACTACATAGCGCTGGTATGCAAGGTCAAAAGAAATTCGGCCAATTCCGCTCGTATCAAAGCGTGAGGTGACTTTCGCTATGGCTTTCTCAGTTGACATGACATCTTCAATAATTTTGGTTTTTTCGTTGTAAATAAAAGCAGGTCCATCTTTTTTGGTAGTTAGTTTAGTTAAAAACTTATTTGTAGTAGTGGCCTTAACTTCAAAAATACGAATAGCGTTTTCATCTTCTTGAAAAATATCGCAAAAAGAAAAGAAAGTGTGGTCACCTTGCTCTAATGCAATGTATTTTTGTAGATTGGTGTCTTTTGCAAAAATTACCTGGCCACCAAATTGTTTTTCTACGCGTTCTGCTGCCAAGACCTCAATTTGTTTAAAGTCATCCATATAAAGGTCAAGGGTGATGCTTTTATTTAAGTCAGGTGCAAATACTTCTTCTAAATCTCCGCCTTCGTTTTCAACAACTTCATACATGTGTGCCAAAATTTCTTGTTTTCTCGCGTTTGTCTCTTCAGATAAAAAATCCTGGATTGTGGCATTGGGGTCAAAAGCAACCACCGCCTCGCCTTTTTCATATCTCAGTTTTTCTAAAGCCACATAACGTGGACAGCGCATGTAGTTTAAGAAATTAGTTTTAGAAATTTTTGCCATCTATACCTTTATTTTATTTTTTTTGTGTTTACGGCATCTACTTTGGCTTGATATTCTGCTCTGATTTTATCTAAATCAAAAACAGGTTTAGCGTCTGGTAGTTCCTTAAACATTTTGTCGGCAAATAATGTGCCCTGAAGGTGGTCATACTCGTGTTGAAACACAATCGCCGGATAGTCTTTAAAGGTTTGGGTAACCCAAATCGGCTTTTCGCCTTCTACAATTTTTAAAAATTTCGCCTTAATTTCTTTATGTCTAGGGGTCAGCAGGTTATCGGTTTCTCGGTTGACACTCAAACAACCTTCGCCTTCTGGTAAATAAATTAGTTCTTTACTTACTTCAATAATTTCTGGGTTAACCGCAACAAAGTTATAAAAAGTTTCGTCAATGTCGTAAAAGTAAACCGCAAACATTTGTTTAAGCACATTGATCTGGGGAGCAGCCAAGCCTACAGCTTCGCGTAAATTAAATCGGTCTCTAATTTCTGGAGTTATTGAGTTTCTCACGTATTCTATTAGTTCTTTGGCTAAACGCTTGTCTTTAAAGGAAAGTGGTAGTCTGCACTCAAAACATTTTTTGTGGATATTTGCATTACTTTCATCAATTATATTGTTCATCAAAATCATAATTTTATACCTCAATATATTTAAAAAATACATTTATTTTTTGTGTCAATTTTACATAAGTTTAATTTGTTCAAATACTTTTAAATCACTTGCTTCAAAAAGATAAAATAGGCGATAAAAACTTAAGTTTTCCTTTTAATAGATATTTAAAATTAGTTCTTCTAGGTGTATTTTAGCACAATTTAACCTAAAAAACTATTTGACTTTTAGGGGTGAGTTGCCTATAATTCAAATAGCGACAGAGTTAATTTTAAAACGCTGTCTGGAGGATAAAATGACTGCACTAATTATAGTGCTTGCGAGTTTAACCTCTATTATACTTGGTTCAATCCTTGGGTATATTACAAGAAAAATAACTTATGAAAAGGGGCTAAAAAAAGCCAAATTTACTTTTGAAAAGATTATTAGCGAAGGCAAAAAAGAAGCCGATCGCTTAAAAAAAGAATACTTACAACAAGGACGTAGTAATATTGAAAGTTTAAAACAAGACGCAGAGACTAACATTAATAGCCGTCTTAAACTAGTTGCTGAACAAGAAAATAAGTTAATTACTCGTGAGCAGTCTTTAGATAACCGCACACTTTATTTAGATAAACGTGAGCAATCTATTGACGATAAAGATAAAAATATTCAACAAAAACAACTTGAACTTGATGAAAAACACGCAAAAGTTGAAGAAAAAATTACTGAGGCTGAGCGTGAACTTGAACGTGTTGCTGGTCTTTCTAAAGACCAAGCGAAAGCCGAAATTATGCAAGACCTTGAAAACAAGATGCAACACGAAATGAGCGCGTATATTCGTGAATCTGAGGAACGCGCTCAACTTGAAGCAGAACGTAAGGCTAAAAGTATTTTGGCAATCGCTATGCAAAAGTATGCGTCTGACGCGACTGCTGACCACACAATTTCTGTGGTTAACTTCCAAGATGACTCAATCAAGGGAAGAATTATTGGAAAAGAAGGTAGAAACATACGTGCGTTTGAGGCTTTAACTGGAGTTGACGTAGTAATTGACGACACACCAAACGCTGTTGTCTTGTCTGGATTTGACCCGATTCGCAGAGAAGTTGCTAAAAAAGCACTAACTGCGTTAATTCAAGACGGTAGAATTCATCCACAGCGAATTGAGGAGTTAGTTGAAAAGGCTCAAAAAGAAGTTGACGACTATGTATTTCAAGCAGGTGAAGACGCGGTTTTCCAAATGGAAATCGGTAAGATGAATCTAGATTTAATTCGTATTGTTGGTCGCATGGCTTTCCGTACAAGTTTTGGCCAAAACGTGCTTAAACACAGCATGGAAGTTGGGTTTTTAGCAGGTAAATTAGCCGCTGAACTTGGCGAAAACGAATACATTGCCCGCAGAGCCGGTCTACTTCACGACATCGGCAAGGCAATTGATCATGAGATGGAAGGTTCACACGTAGAAATTGGCGTTAAACTAGCACAGCGCTACAAAGAAGCCCCAGAAGTAATTGACGCAATTTCTTCCCACCACGGAGACCGCGAAGCAAAATCGGTAATCGCTGTATTGGTAGCTGCTGCCGACGCTATTTCTGCCTCTCGTCCAGGCGCTAGAAACGAATCTTCTGAAAACTACATTAAACGTTTAACTCAACTTGAAGAAATTGCTAACTCTTTCCAAGGCGTGAAAAAAGCCTATGCAATTCAAGCAGGTAGAGAAATCAGGGTCATGGTTAAACCAGATCAAGTGTTTGACAAAGAAATGGCACTAATTGCGAGAAACATCAAAGAACGCATTGAAAACGAAATGCAGTATCCAGGAACCGTTAAAATTACTTTAATTCGTGAAACCAGAGTTACTGATTTTGCTAAATAAGCATTAACTTAATATTTTAATAAATCTTTTAAATAGGTTTGAATTATTTATTCAAACCTATTTTTATTTAGGTTTACCTATTTTTAAGACAAACCCTTTATAATTAAGGTATAGAAACGAGGGCGCATTAAGAGATGAAATTACTATTTATTGGAGATGTTTTTGGCAAAGAAGGCCGCAGATTTTTATTTTCAAAACTACCCGAAATTAAGCAAACCTATAAGCCTAACTTTATCGTGGTCAATGGCGAAAACACTACACATGGCCTGGGAATTTCGCCAGAACACTACAAGGCCTACATGAAAGCAGGTATTAACTTTGTAACTCTAGGTAATCACGCCTTTGATAAACGAGAAATTTTTCCGATTTTAAATGACCCAAACTCCCAAATTATTAGACCTTGTAACTACGGAGATGTACCTGGAGTTGGCTATAAGGTAGTTAAGTTTAACGAAAAAAAACTACTTATTATAAATGTAATAGGCCGAGTATTTATCAATATTTCTCTAGACAACCCAATTAAAGTAGTTGAAGAGATATTGGCAAAAAACGAAGCCGACTATGTATTTATAGATTTTCACGGTGAGGCTACTTCTGAAAAACTCGCGTTTGCCCTGCATTTTGATGGCCGAGTTTCCGGAATTTGTGGTACGCACACTCATGTACCGACCGCTGATGAAAGAGTTTTGCCAAAAGGTACACTTTATCAGACTGACACTGGAATGTGCGGGGTAGTAGACTCTTGCATAGGAGTTGAGCCAACAGCTGTGATTGAGAGAAACTTAAACGGGTTTTCAGAAAAAGCCAAAACTGCAGAAGGTAGATGCTATTTAAACGCAACTTTAATGGATTTTTCAAAAAAAGAAATTAAACGGATTCAAATCTACGAATAGGCAAAACTTATTTTTTTAAAAAAATGGCTAAACTAACTGAAGAGGAACTACTTAAATATTTTCGCCCTGACTTAAATCAAGCAAGACGTCGTACTTTTGAAAAAACTGAAAGTACAGTTTTTTTACTGGACCCTGATTTAAAGACATTTGGTCATTTGAAGAAATTCATGGTCTCAACCCACGGTTGTCAGTCAAACGAAGTAGACTCAGAAGTAATTTCTGGAATTCTTGAGCACATGGGTTTTACTAAAGCCGAGACTTTAGAAGAGACAGATGTTTATATTATTAACACTTGCGCAATTAGAGAAACCGCTGAGACTAAGGCCTGGTCTGAACTTGGCCGCATTATTAAGTTTAAGCGACACAATCCAGATTTAATTATTGGAATGTGTGGCTGTATGACACAAGAGCCCAGAACCATTGAGCGAATTTTAAAAAAAGTACCAGAGTTAGACATAGTTTTTGGAACGCATAACATCTACAGACTACCTGAATATATTAAAACTGCTGTGCTTTCTAAAGAAAGGGTGGTAGAAGTTTACTCAATTCAAGGAGAAATTGTTGAAAACCTACCGCAAACCCATAAGTTTGCACACAAGGCATTTGTCAACATCATGTTTGGGTGCGATGAGTTTTGCACATTTTGTATAGTTCCATATACTCGTGGCAAAGAACGCAGCCGCAAACCCCTTGAAATAATTTCTGAAGTTCAAGCCCTTGCAGACCGCGGTTATATGGAAGTTACTTTACTTGGCCAAAACGTCAACTCATACGGCCGTGATTTTAAAGACCGCGAATATACTTTTGGACATCTACTTTTTGATTTAGCAAAAACCAAGATCCCACGTATTCGCTTCATGACTTCCTATCCACGAGACATTGACGAGATTTGTATTAAAGCAATCACTGAACTTCCACAAGTCATGCCTTATTTGCATCTGCCTGTGCAATCTGGTTCAAACACAGTTTTAAGGCGTATGAATAGACACTACACAAAAGAACTGTATCTTGAGAAAATCAACGCAATTAAAGCGCTCAGACCAGAAGTCACCGTAACCACTGACATCATAGTCGCGTTTCCAGGAGAAACTGAACAAGATTTTCAAGATACTCTTGATTTAGTTAAAGCAGTTGAATATGACGGAGCCTTTACTTTTATTTTTTCGCCTCGCGAGGGTACACCAGCCTCTAAATTCAAAGATGACACCCCACTCGAGGTTAAGAAAGAAAGACTCGCTAGACTAAATAAACTAACTTCGTATTACGCAAAACAATCTAGTTTAAGATATGTTGGAAAAGTTTTAGAGGTATTAGTAGATGGCTACTCTCGCTCAAATGGCGAGATACTTTCGGGTTATAGCGCGGAAAACAAGTTAGTTAACTTTGTCGGTAGTAGCGACAAAATCGGTAAAATTGTTAAAGTCAAAATCACCAAAGCCAACTCTTATCACTTGTTTGGCGAAGAACTGTAAAGGTATATAAGTCTAGTATATAGTTTGCTCTATGAAGCGTTTTCCCAGTGTTTTTTTAAAAAAAGACTATTTTTGTTTGTATTTATTTGATAATTAAATATAATATAAGTGTTAGCGAATTGCGCGAGAGGTCAATATGCCCCAATTTAGATTATCAGACAATATTACTTTAAAAAACAAAGAGTATCCAGTTAGCGAACTTACACAAAGTTTAGCGAAACTAGAACCTAAAAAAATCCTTGAATTTTTCTTTAGTCAAAATATCACCGGAATTGCCAGAGTTAGACGTATTCGTCTACTTAAAGATGTGCTGTTTCCGTATGTTGTCAAAACCAGACAAAAACTGCAATCTTTGGCATCTGAGTTAAACTACCGCCTTTCTTGGTTTAGAATTTACTCAGAATACGAACTTGAAAACTTACTTACTTACTTTAACTCAAAAGCCTTAAACCGCCAATACTTAGATGAACTTTGGTGCTTGTTTTTAAATGTAATGAAAGAAAACAATGTAGCCGATGCCGACATTTTAAAACTAGTTAAACAAGCAGAAAAGTCAACATATGAACCTGTCAAGGCGATTCAAGAATTCAACAAAGGTATCTGGCCACTTTTCAAAGACCCAGAAAACGTGTTAGATGGTTTAACTCCAGAAGAATTTAGACCAGTGCTTTTTAACTCATCTACTGTTAAAGAAATTCGCGAACTTGGTAAAAAATACGACGTTAACGTTCCGTTTAGATTAAGAAAGAAACAGTTTATTGAAAACATCGTTGAAGAACTTAAGAAAAGAAATGAGTTTGACTTAGATGTTGAAAAAGAAATTGAGGCTAAAAACGTAATTCAACTTGAACGTTTTTGTATCGATCGCAAAATCCCGATTTCTTCAGAACTAAAAAAAGAAGAAATCATTGAATACATTCTTTCACATGCTGCTCAAACTAAAGGTTCATACTTTGTACCAGAAGACCACTTAGGATATGAACTGACACTAGACGAAGTTACTAAAAATCAAGAAGTTGACACTGATGCCCCTGAACTTACTACCAGACAATTTGATTCGTCTGAAATTCAGTTCAAAGAATATGTTCCGGTTAACTTTGATGAAGTTGACATAGATAACTCAGACTTAACAATTTCTAACTTTGACGAAGAAGAACCACAAGCAGAAGGTTTAGAAACAGTTCAAGAAGTTGTTGAAGAACCAACTACTACTGAAGTCATTGAAGAAGAAGTAAAAGAAGAACCTGTTTTTGAAATTACCGAAGAACAGGTTAGCGCAGAACCACAAACAGAAACAGTTGAAGAAGTTCTTGTTGTCGAACCTACTACAACTGAAGTTAGTGAAACTCCAGAAGAAACTTCTGTAAGCAAACTAAAAGAGACTGCGAATGAAACTACCGAGCCTTTAACTGATTCAGTTGATTCTACAACTCAAGAAATTACCAAAGCAGTCGAACCTACTGTAATTGAAGAAGACTCTAACCTAACTGAATTTGCAGAACCTACTACTGAACCTACAATGCCCGAAGAAGTTGTTCTAAAAAATGGCGAAGAAAATTCTAGCGATTTAGTTAAGGGAGAAATTCAAGATATAGTAGCCAGTGGTTCTGATAAAGTTATTACTGATGTAAATAATGTTAATGAGTCTTTCAATTCCGATAAAAACGTTTCTGAAACTCATACTAAAACTGAAAACGAAATTCACAATATCACTAGAAACATCACAACTAACTACATTACTAACACTAAAAACAACACAGACGGAAAAGTCTACACAGAATACTCAGAAGGCGCTGTTGCTAACATGGGATGCTGCTGCCAATGCTGTAAGACTAAATATTCAGATCACGAATATCACAACATGGTAATCAACGGTGGTTATTTTGATTCAAATCAAAAAGCCCTTGAAGCCGATGAAAAAGAAGCCTATAAGGTGTTTTCACTTGCTGAAAAAGAAGCTAAAAAACCACGCGCTATTGAAAACCAGGCTGTACTTCCAGTTGGCTACTATGTACAACCACAACAAGTTGAAGACAGAGGCTGGTTTAACCGCCTACTTGCCTTCCTTGTGTTCCTTGGTCTGTTAATTGCCACAGTTTCGTTTATCTTACTTTACTTCGATGTTTTAAAACTGTAGTTAGTCGTACACTAATTTAAAGGTTTTTAAGAACTGCTTTTTTTGAAAAAAGCAGTTCTTTTTTTAAAAAAATAAAAAGAAAGGTATGCATTTTTGAAAAAAGTTATAGTTATTCAAGGCGTAACCGCAAGTGGCAAAACCGATCTTGCGGTGGCTTTGGCTAAAAAATTTAATTTAAAAATCATCAACGCAGACTCAACTCAAGTATACAAAGGTTTCGACATCGGCACGGCCAAAATAACTAACTCAGAGATGCAGGGAGTTGAGCATTTTTTACTGTCCTTTAAAGACTACTTGCCCAACTCTAAATACTCAGCATATGAGTTTCAGCAAGCCGTTAGAACTTTAATTGAAAAATCAAGTAAGCCTTTAATTATAGTTGGTGGCTCTGGCTACTATTTAAAGTCAGCACTATACTCACTTGACTTCAAAGCCACTAAAGATTTAAAAAACACAGAAATTTCTATATCTGAAAAAGTCGCTTATCTTAAATCAAAAGGAATTTTAATTGATTTTAAAAATACTCGCAAAGTAGAAAACTACTTTGAGACAAATTCTCTTGATTTTGCTAACTTTAAGCAAAGCACACCAATTTACGATATGCTTGTTATTGAAACTGAACTAGCAAGAGAACATCAAACAGAAGTTTTTCAAGCTCGCATTGAAACTCAATTCCAAAATGGTTTTTTAAAAGAAGTCAGAAAACTAAAATCAAATGGCCTAAAAGAGTGCGATATTTTGGGATACCACGAAATTTTAATGTATATAGATGGTCTTGCTACGCTTAGTGAAACTAAACAAAATATTTTAAAGCATACTTTAGACCTTGCCAAAAAACAAAAAACTTGGTTTAAAAACCAAACACAACCACACCTGGTTTTAAATTGTTTTGATAAACATAAACTAGCTAAAGCCGAAAAAGCAGTTTACGAATTTTTAGCAAAATGACCAAAATTATATTCGGTCCAACTTTAGTTGGCAAAACTACACTTTATAATTTAATTGCCAAATTAAATAAATTTAGGGTTTTTGACCTTGACTTAGAAATTGAAAAGCAAGTTAAAACAAGTTGTCACGATTTTATTTTAACTAATGGTGAGGCTAATTTTAGAGCACTTGAATTAAAAGTTTTAAGTGATTTAGTTGCGCAAAGCCCAGACTATATTTTTTTAGGTGGGGGTTTTATTTCAAATAAAGTAAACCGTGATTTTCTTTTAAAACTCCCAGTTAGTGATTTTTTATTTGTTTATCTTAAGTTAAGTTACCGCGAATTTTTAATTCGCCAAAACAAAAAAACAAGCAGAAACACACGCCCTTTACTTAACTCAAGCAAATCATTTTTTTTAAAAAGAACACTAGTTGGCAAAAAAATAAAATGCAAAATTATTGACACAAATAACTTAGTACCTAAAGAAATTTTGGAAAAAATTCTAAACAGCGAACATACTGTTATTAAAGGAGTTTAAAGATGAAAAAAGTATTAGTATTAAACGGACCGAATCTAGATATGCTTGGTCTAAGAGAACAAATTCATTACGGTGACTTTACTTTAAGCAAGTTAATTAAAGAAATTAAAACTAGATACAAAAAACATTTAAAACTACACTTCTTTCAATCAAACGCAGAAAGCAAAATCATCGATATACTGCACCTTGCAACTACTCGTTTTGACTACGTGATTTTTAATCCTGCCGCCTTTACTCACTACTCTATTGCTATCAGAGACGCCGCTGAAATCATTAAATCAAAACTTATTGTGGTTCATTTATCTGACATTAGTTTGCGTGAAGACTTTCGGAAAACCGACTTATTTAAAGACCTGGCACTTGCTCAGTTTCAAGGTAAAAAACAACAATCTTACTTTGATGCTTTAGACTATATTTTGGAAAAATAACTGAGTTTTACTGTCTTTAAAACGTCTAGTTTTTTCACAAAGCAACCAAGGATTTAGTTTTTTTATTTTCTGAGTTTTTAAAATAATTTGTTTAAAAAAGGCTAAAAGTGTGTGTATTTTAGCCTTTTTATTTTGCCTTAAGTAAGCGAATATAAAATCTTAAAAAATAAAAGAAACATAAGTTTTTAGCCTAACAAAGGCATTAAAACGTAAAAATTTTTATTTTTATGTTTTTTTAATTTTATTAAAATTTTGTCTATTATTATATATCATTTAACATTTTTATACTTAGTAAAATACAGAAAACTATTGTCTAAATTAACATTCATACACAACTAAAAGCCCTTGTAAGGCTGTTTTTTTTTTTTTTTGGATTTAAATGCCTAATTTTAAAAATAAATCTAATATATAATTTATTCAGTAATTTTTTCAAGACTTAAAAAAAGGCTACTTTGCCTTTATTTGAAAGGATATTTATGAACAACACAACTAACCGAAAAAAATCCATATTACTCAAAACCGCTGTCAGCATGTTAATCATTGCTGCACTAGCTATATTTTTAATTTTACTTTTAATTCGTCCGACTGT